>JAZQYA010000015.1:0-63363 GCA_045633245.1 Candidatus Onthoplasma sp. | reverse complement strand
TTAGATGTTTTTGTGAAGGGAAATGGTCGAGTTCATGTCGAAATTGGAACAATTAACAAAAATGGCACAGCTATTAGGGAAAATACTTATGTTAATTCTAGTTTTTCAACTTATATGAAATATTTAGGAATTGACGTAAGCAATTTAGATAAAGAAATCATCAAATACATTAACGATAATCAACTTTTTATTCGTATTAAAAGAAACAGTATTAGCAGCGAAATTGAATATGCTTTACACGATATTTCAACAAGAGAAGAACAAGTTACTTATTCGAACTTTGACGAATTGGTTAATGTTGAAGTTTTGCAACAAGAAATTAGTCAAATTTAATAAATTTTCTTGACAAAAAATATATATATTTGATAAACTAATTATAGTTTAATATGTCAATGATAGAGACTAGCATTTAGTGGAAGTATTAGAGAGTTTGCGGTTGGTGAAAGCAAATTATGAAAACTTTATGCATCTACCTCTTAGACATCTGGTAATGCGGAGCTGGTTGCATAGCACAATTTGCAACATAATGAGTGGAATTTTTGCATATCACACAATATGTAGATATTCAAATAGAGTGGCACAGTGGTAAATATCACCTCTAATTAATTTAGTGGTGGTATTTTTTTATTAACCATGTCTAAAATCTTAGAAAGGAGAAAATATGATAGATATTAATTTAATAAGAAATAATAGAGAATTAGTTAAAGATAACATTAAAAAGAAATTTCAAGACAGCAAACTTCCTTTGGTTGACGAAGTTTTTGAACTTGATAAAGAAGTGCGACTAATCAAGCAAGAAGGTGATAATTTGCGTGCAATGAGAAAAAATTTGTCTAATCAAGTTGGTGCTTTGATGAAAGAAAAAAGAGTTGAAGAAGCCAATGTTATCAAAGCTCAAGTTATTGCAAACAATGAACGTATTGCTCAAATTGAAGCTCAAGTTGAAGAAATCGAAGCAAAAATTAAGCAAATTATGATGATAATTCCAAACATTGTTGACGAAAGTGTACCGGTTGGTCGTGATGACAGTGAAAATGTGGAAGTTCAGCGTTTTGGTGAAGCAAAAGTTCCAGCTTATGAAATTCCTTATAATGCTGATATTTTGGAAAGAATTAATGGATTAGACAAGGAAAGTGCAGGAAGAACAAGTGGCTCAGGCTTCTATTATTTATTAGGTGATGCGGCAAGAATTCATGAAGCAATGATTGCTTATGCTAGAGATTATATGATTGAAAAAGGCTTCATTTACGCAATTCCACCATTTATGATCAGAAGTGATGTTGTTACAGGTGTTATGAGTTTTGCAGAAATGGACGCAATGATGTATAAAATTGAAGGTGAAGATTTATATCTCATTGGAACAAGCGAACACTCAATGATTGGTAGATTTAAAGATCAAATGATAAAGGAAGCTGAACTTCCTATTAGATTAACTTCATATAGTCCATGTTTTAGAAAAGAGGGTGGGGCACATGGTTTGGAAGAAAGGGGAATTTATCGTGTTCACCAATTTGAAAAACAAGAAATGATTGTTCTTTGTAAACCAGAAGATAGCATGGAATGGTATAATAAAATGTGGCAATACACAGTTGAAGTGTTTCAAAATCTTGATATTCCTGTGCGTCAATTAGATTGTTGTACTGGTGATTTGGCTGATTTAAAAGTTAAATCTTGCGACATTGAAGCATGGAGTCCACGTCAACAAAAATTCTTTGAAGTTGGTTCATGTTCAACCTTAGGAGACGCGCAATCTCGCAGACTTGGAATCAGAGTGAAAGGTGAAGATGGAACGTATTATCCTCACACTTTAAATAACACAGTTTTGGCAAGTCCTCGTGGTTTAATTGCGTTATTAGAGAATAATTACAACGAAGATGGTTCAATAAACATTCCAAAAGCATTGCAACCATATATGGGTGGAAAAACCAAAATTTTACCAAAAAATTAACATTTTTAAAGTCGGTGATAATTGCCGACTTTTTTACATTAAAATCTAATAGTTGGTTTTTTACGCAAAGATATCCATTTTATTAAATATGCCAATAATATATAAAAAGCATTATTTTTTAAATAAGATTTTGAGTGATAATCTGAATATAATAATTTCAAGTATTTACTAACAAATTTTATGCTAGATTGATCAATTTAAATAAATGAAATGCTGTGAGAGCGATTTTGAATGGTGTAAATGAAGTATTAGTCATTTTAAAAGAATTCATAAAGAATTGTATAATTTCTAAAATGCGCTGAGACGCATTGAATAAAAATCAAATGAACAATTACTCATTTGAAAGTTTAAAAATTTATATACGATTATCAAAAAATCAAATAAGTAACAAAATCATGAAAACTTGCGTGACTTAATATTTTATTTTTTATTTTTAATTAAATAATATACATGAATAATTCTTCATTCAAAACCTTCAAAATGCGTCTCACAACAGATTTATAAGATATAAAATAACAATGTGGACAATATGGTGGTTGGTTTGTCAAAATATGTCAATATATAGTTAATAAAATTGTTTATGTGGATAAAACGCAGGATTTCCACAGCATTTTTTATTAAAAACGTATTATCTTTGCGCAAAAGAAGAGTTTTGCGCAAAGATATAAATATAAACTTTTCCACCGCTCCATTTTTGTCCACAGAAATAATTGCATAGTGTGTTGAGATATTTTACTTTATTTTAATTTATTTACTCTGCTCTACCTATCATTGATAACATAAAAAAAGAGCTTTTATTGCTCTTTCTAGATTAATGTTTTAATTGCATTCATTAAACCAATTTTTCCGTGTTGATAGCTTAAGCAACCTTGCAAGAAACCAGCATATGGCTCTCGCATTGGACCATCACAACTAAGTTCTATTGAACTACCTTGATTAAAACTTCCGCTAGCCATTATGATTTTATCTTCATAACCATCCATTTCTCCTGCAATTAACGTTGTGTTGCTGTCAACTGCGCTTGAATATTGAATAGCTCTAGTAAATTCTATAAGTTTGTTTTTATCATTAAATTGAATACAACAAACAATATCTGATAAAGTATCATTAAGGTTTGGAACAGTTTTGTATCCAAGTTCTTGCATAACAGCGCTTGTTAAAATGACTAATTTCTTTGCCTGAGCGACAATATGCGGTGAAACAAAGACTCCTTCAAAAAACGCTTTATAGCCAGGCTCATAAGACCCGTTATCTGCTCCTAGAGCTGGACTCATCATTTTATATGTGATCAGTTCAACAAGTTCACTTTTACCTACAATGTAACCTCCTGTTGGGGCGATTCCCCCACCCATATTTTTAAGAAGGGATCCAATAACAAGGTCTGCACCAACGTCGGTTGGCTCTAATTTTTCAGTGAATTCACCATAACAATTATCTACCACAATATAAGCATTTGTTACTTCTTTTACTGCTTTAATAACACGTTCAATTTGAGATATGTTTAGTGCGTTTCTCAACGAATAACCACGTGAGCGTTGAATATATAGCATTTTAGGGTTTAATGCCTTTATTTTGGCTATAATTGAAGGAATATCAAAATCATTATCAACTAAATCAACTTCATAGTAGTTAATGTTATAATCTTTAAGAGAGCCGATATCTTTTCCCTCCACTCCGTAGATAATGTTTTTTAAGGTGTCATAAGGAGTTCCAGAGATGCAGAGCATTGTATCTCCTGGTCGCAAAATTCCGAATAAAGATTGACTAATTGCTTCTGTTCCACAACTAATCAAAGGGCTAACAAACGCTTCTTCTGTATTAAAAATACTTGCAAAAACTTGAGATATCTTTTCTTTTCCGATATCATTATGACCATACCCTGTGCTTCCAATAAAATGATAAGATTGAATCTCATGCTTGTTAAAAGCGTTTAACACTTTAAGTTGATTTTGAAATTCAATTTCTTCAATCTCTTTAAATTTAGATTCACAAATTTTCTCACATTTATTTATGAGTTCAATTGCTGCGGTATCTATGTTAATCATTTAAAAATCTCCTTATTTTATTCTCTGCCTCTTCAATAGAGCATAAATCAATATTTTTAATTGTTTTTAAAAATGTTAATTGACGTTTGCAATAGTTTCTTGTGTGTTGTTTTATTAAATTTATGGTTGTTTCTCTATCTTGTTTTCCATCAAAATAATCAAACCACTCTTTATATCCAATTGAGTTGAATGCCTGCATGTTTCTTGTTGCACCATTGCTAAATAAATCAGAAACTTCCATTTCAAGCCCTAAACGGACCATCTTATCCACTCTATCGTTAATTTTTGAATAAATTATTTCTCTATCTTCAACAACGCCAACACACAAAATTTCATAATTTTCTAATATGCTTTTTGTTTTGGCTAAATCTTCATTATTATTTTCTATTTCTAGGTACCTTATCACTCTTTTTAAGTTATTTGGATGAACAGTTTTAGCTCTTTCTGGATTTAGATCATTTAATTTGTCCCATACTGCTTTATTGCCCTTTTCTTTAGCTAATAACTGATATTTTGCACGGAATTCATCATTTGCGCTTGTTCCGCCCAAAGAATAACCTTCTAAAAGCGCTTTAATGTACATACCTGTACCACCAACAATTATTGGTAATTTATTGCGAAATTTTATATATTCTAATGATTTTTCAGTGTCAGAAATGAATTCTCCAACATTATAGGTTTCATTAAAATCCTTGATGTCAATTAAGTGATGCTTAATATTTGTTAACGTTTCTTTGCTTTCTTTTGCGCTTCCAATGTTTAAACATTTATAAATTTGAACGCTATCGGCTGATATAATTTCCCCATTAAATTCTCTTGCAATTTTGAGCGCTAGCCCACTCTTTCCCGATGCGGTCAATCCTGTAATAATAACAACTTTCATCACACAATCCTTTTAAACCATTTTTCAACTTGTTTTTTTGAAATTGCAGTTATAACAGGTCTTCCGTGTGGGCATAGTAAAACAGGATGGTTTTCATCGAGATTTTTTAACAATTCTTGAATTTCAAATTCAGTTAAAGACATTCCTGATTTCACACTACTCTTGCAGGCTTTTTGCATTAAATAATGTTTAATCTCATTATTCATACTAGGATTTAAATTTTTCATATCATGCAATAAGTCGTCAATAAAGTTTTTAAGATTAATATCTTTTAGTTGCATTGGTATTGAATGGATAATTATTTTTTTATCGGTAAATTGATCAATTTCAAAGCCAAGTTCTTGCAATTTATCTTTAAAACCAACAATGTAATGTACTTCGTTTTCTGTTAATTCTTGCGTATAAGGAATTAGCAAATCTTGAATGACAACATCTCTATTTTCAATCATCTTTGTGAACTTATCATAATTTAGGCGTTCATGCCCAGCATGAAAATCCATTAAAAACATATTTTCACCCTTTTCCAAGATAATAAATTCATTAAAAATTTCACCTATTATTTTAAAATCTGGTAAACGAGTT
Organism: Candidatus Onthoplasma sp.; assembly: GCA_045633245.1. Lineage (GTDB taxonomy): Bacteria > Bacillota > Clostridia > Christensenellales > UBA1242 > Onthoplasma. The sequence continues at coordinate 57,905 of JAZQYA010000015.1, read as the reverse complement.
ACTTCAATATAATCTTTTGATTCTGGTTGAGGTTTAATTTCTTCAGAAATGTCTTTATGGGTTATTTTTTTCTCATTTTCAATAGGTAAATCGAAAATTGTCATAGGAGAATACGCATTTTGTTTTAATGAAACGGTGTTGGTTACTGAGCCAATAATATTAGTTGGCTCAATTTCTATTTCTTGAAGTGATGATAAATTTGTTTGAATTAAATGCTGTTGCGGCTGTTTTTCAACATTAGCTTCGTTTATGTTTATTTCTGATTTAGGATTTAATTGATCGTAAATTGAAGATCTAACTGCTTGATAAATCAGATCATAAATCTTGCTCGGATTAGAAAATTTAATGTTCATTTTGCTTGGATGCACATTAACATCAACATCAATCGCTGGCATAGTTAAATTTAAAATATACATAGGAAACTGTCTAGGCATTAAATATTCTTCAAAAGCCATATAACAAGCTTTTGATACAATTTCATCAATAACGTATCGTCCATTAAGAATTAAGGTTTGGTATGTGGTATTAGGTTTGCTAAAACCAATTTTTGAGACATAGCCAGAAACTTTTACATTATTTATTTCTTTTTCAATATATATTAAGTTTTGTGGTGTCTCTAAACCATATACGCAAGATATTGCATCTAATATTTTTGATCCGTTTGTTTGATATATTGTTTTGTTGTCAACAATATATTTAAAAGAAACAGATGGATTTGCTAAAATATATCTTGTGATAACATTTGTTATTTGATTTTCTTCCTGCTTTGGTTTGCGCAAAAATTTTCTACGAGCAGGAGTGTTAAAGAAAAGATTGTTTACCTCTATTTTTGTTCCATTTTCGCTCACTGTGGCTTGAATTTCACCAAAATCACCACCATTTACTTCTAAATAATATGCACAATCTTCTGATTGAATTTTAGTTGTTAAATTGGTTTGGCTCACATTTGAAATGCTGGCCAAAGCCTCTCCTCTAAAACCAAGAGTTTCTATGGCTTCCAAATCTTCAACATCTTTGATTTTGCTTGTTGCATGTGGTAGGAATGCCTTAATAATATCATCTTTTTCAATACCGGATCCATTATCTTTTACAGATATTTGATCTACTCCGCCGTTTTTTATTTCAACAACAATTTTTGTTGCGCCAGCATCTAAAGAGTTGTCAATTAATTCTTTTACAATTGAAAAAGGACTTTCTACCACTTCTCCAGCAGAAATTCTATTAATTATCATTGCATTTAAAAGATTTATTGCCATAAGTTTTTCCTTATTAGTTAATTATTTATTTATCATTTCAACAAGGTGTGCTAAAGTGTCAAACGCTATCATAGGAGACATTTTATTCATATCAATTTCTTTAAGGATGTTAACAATCTCACTATGTTTTTCATTGCTGGAACTCATAGTCATTTTTTCGTTTTCGAGCTCTTTAATTAGTTCTTTAGCTCTTTCAATGATTTGCATTGGAAGACCAGCTAGATTTGCAACTTCGATGCCATAACTTTTTGTTGCACTACCACGCATTATTTTACGCAAAAAGACTAGTTTCCCACCAATTTCTTTAATAGATATGCAATAATTTTTAACTCCATAGTATAGACCTTCGAGTTTCATTAATTCATGATAATGGGTTGCAAAAAGCGTTTTTGCGTTAAGATTTTTTGATAAAAACTCAACAACTGCCCAAGCAATTGAAAGTCCATCAAACGTTGAAGTTCCTCTTCCAACTTCATCGAGTATTATTAAGCTATTATTGGTGCAAAAATGCAATATGTTAGCAACCTCAATCATTTCAACCATAAAAGTAGATTGTCCAACTGCCAAATCGTCGCTCGCTCCAATTCTAGTGAATATCCTATCAACTAAACAAATATCTGCACTTTCAGCAGGAACAAAACTACCAATATGAGCCATGTATGTTATTAAAGCAACTTGACGCATATATGTTGACTTTCCCGCCATGTTTGGACCTGTTAAAATTATTGTTTGTTGGTCAGTATCATTAAGCAAGCAGTCATTTTCAATAAAGTCTGCTTTGCTAATTTTTTCAATTATAGGATGACGTCCCCCAATAATCTTTAATGTTTTATCTCTTGTAATATTAGGACAAACATAGTTGTTTTCAGAGGCAACTGTTCCCAAAGAATATAAGCAATCTATTGTTGATATTGTTGTTGCAATTTCTTGCATTATTTGAGCATTTAATAAAAGTTGAGCTTTAAATTGAGTAAATATTTCATGCTCTAGAGCTAACGAACGCTCATGACTTGTGAACACTTGTTCCTCAAATTTTTTCAATTCTTCAGTGATGTATCTTTCATTATTAGAAATAGTTTGTTTTCTAACGTAATTAAAAGGCACTTGATCGCTAAACTGTTTGTTGACTTCAATATAGTAGCCAAACACACGATTATAACCAATTTTTAAATTTTTAATACCTGTAGACTCGCGCTCTCTTGCTTGAATGGATAATATAATATCTTCTGCGTTTTGCTTGAGATTTCTTAATTCATCTAAAGATTGATTAAATCCCTGTTTAATATATCCACCATCTTTCATTATTGAAGTTGCATTTGTATCAATTGTTTGATTAATAAGATAAACAATTTCACTAACATCTATGAGTTTTTCAGCTAAATTTATTAATTGTGTATTTTTAGAAGCTAAAAGAGATTGTTTTACATTAGGAACCATATCTAATGAATTGGCAAGAGCCAAACAATCTTTTGGAGTAATGCTGCCATAAGCGATTTTTCCAACCAATCTTTCAATATCTTGAATTGATGAAAGTTGCTGTTTTAAGTTTGTTCTTAAAAGTTGATTTGAATATATCGTTTTAACCATATCTAAACGTGAATCAATTATTGATTTGTCTTGTAATGGTTGTCTTATCCAAGATCGCAACATTCTTGCACCACCATTGGTTTCGGTTTGATCTAAAACCCACAACAAACTTCCATGCTTTGTTGCATCATGCATTGTTTGTTCAATTTCAAGGTTTTTTCTTGTGTTAGTGTCAAGATACATAAAGTGTTCATCATTAATAACTCGTGGCATTTTTAGATGCTTTAATTCACGTTTTTGTGTTTCTTTGAAGTATTCTAATAGCGCACCAATAACAACTAAAGAAAGAGGTTTATTGAAATCAAATCTTTTTAAACTATCAATATTATATTGTTGTTTGATTATTTTTTCAGCATGTGATATATTAAATGCCCATTCATAATATTGATTTAGTCTGAATTTATCATTGACGGTTAGTGAGGGAATTTTGCTCTCAGATAGTTTGAACTCTTCATTACAAATAATTTCGCTTGGCATCACTCTAACGATTTGGTCATTTATATAACCATATATGTTTTCTCCCGAATATTCTCCAACTGAAATTTCACCTGTTGACAAGTCACTATAAGCATAAGATATTGCGTTTTTCTGCTTAAATATACACATAATAAAGGTGTTTAATGTTTCGTTTAGCATAACAGAATCAATTGCTGTTCCTGGTGTGATGATTCGAACGACTTCTCGTTGCATAACTTTGTTAACAATCTTGTCTGTTTGTTCACAAATTGCAACTTTATAACCCTTTTCAATTAGTTTTTGAACATATCCTTCATATGCGTGGTGAGGAATTCCACACATTGGTGCTCTTTCATCAACTCCACAATCTTTTCCTGTTAATGTTAAATCTAATTCTTTGCTTGCAACAACAGCATCTTCATAAAACATTTCATAAAAATCACCAAGTCTATAAAAAAGTATGCAATCTTTATATTGTTCTTTGGTTGCCAAAAATTGTGTCATCATTGGTGACAATTTGTTTTTATCGTTCATCTATAACTCCTGATAGTTTATGGTTTCTTATATCTTCAACTTTCACGTTTGCAAAGTAGTTTTCATTTTGATATCTATAAGTTGGGATATATATCTCTCTGCCACCATCTGTTAAGCCAACTGCAACTCCATTTACGAATTTAATTAAGCAATTATATGTTTTGTTAATGTTTTTCTTAAGAGCATCTTTTTGAATGATTTTTTGAAGGCGTAAAAGCTTATTTACTCTTATATTTTTAACTTCTTCATCAACTTGAGTGTCAAATGTTGCCGCTGGAGTTCCTGTTCTTTTAGAATACATAAATGCAAAAACTTGATCGTACTTAACTTTTTTGATAAGTTTCATGGTTTTGTTAAAGTCTGTTTCAGTCTCTCCCGGGAATCCAACAATAATATCTGTTGACAATGCAATATTTGGTATTGCGTGCTTAACTTTTTTTATGATGCGCATATAATGCTTAGAGTCATAATGTCTGTTCATCTTTTTCAAAATTACGCTACTTCCAGATTGAACCGGCAAGTGAAGGTATTTTGCAACTTTATCTTGCGTTTTCATCACACGAATTAAATCATCACTGAAATCCATTGGATGTGAAGTCATAAATTTAATTTTAAAATCGCCCTCAATTTTGCAAAGATTTTCTAAAAGCTTGCTAAATGATAAACCATTCTCTAAATCTTTTCCATATGAATTTACATTTTGTCCTAGAAGGGTTATATATTTGTAACCTTGATTTTGAACTAAATCTTTAACTTCATTATAGATTTCATCCATTGGTCTAGATTTTTCTCTTCCTCTAACATATGGAACAATACAATAGGTACAAAATTTATTGCAACCATAAATAATGTTTACATATGCATTTGTTCTATCGTCTCTAACGCATTTCATTGAGTCCATTGATCCGTGCGATTTATCTAAAATCTCATATATTTGTTTGCGGTTTTCAGACAATGTTTCTAAATGTTTAGATAAAGAATTGATGTTATGGGTTCCAATAATAATATCAACAAATGGCAATTTTGATTTTAAGTTATATTTACCAGCCTTTTGTTGAGACATACAACCACACACAATGATAACATTATCAGGGTTAGCCTGTTTCCATTTACGCAAAGCCATAATATTGTTATAAGCTCTATCTTCAGCACCCTCTCTAATACAACAGGTGTTAAAAACAACAACATTGGCTTTTGCAATGTCTTCAACTTCATTCATTCCTAAAGATTCTAAAATTCCACGAACTTTTTCACTCTCGTGCACATTCATTTGGCAACCATAGGTTACCACATGATAAAATTTACCAGCATAATTACTCATGTTAATATTATAATATAATATTTAACATTTTTCAACTATTTTTGATAAATGATAATTAAATTCGTTATCTTGCAGATAATACTATGATGGTAAAAAAAAGCAACAAACTTAAAAAAGTTCTTTTGATATTATCTGTAATGATCATATTTATTTTTCTTGCGATGGCTATAACAACAGTATATTTTTATAACAAATATAAACTCGACATCAATAAATTAACTAGTTTAAACAACGGAATCAAAGTTTATTCAGCAAGCGGAATTGACAACACTTTATATAATACAAACAGATCAATTGTGGAAATCGAAACCTTACCAGAATATGTAAAAAACGCATTTATAGATATTGAAGATAAGCGTTTTTATTCACATAATGGTTACGATTTAAAACGAATTTTAAAATCTGGTTTTATAAATTTAACCACAAATTCAAAATCTCAAGGAGCTTCAACAATAAGTCAACAATTAATTAAAAATGCACTACTCAGCAATGAAAAAACATATTCAAGAAAGTTAAAAGAAATTATATTATCGATAAAAATGGAAAAAAGGTTTTCAAAAGATGAAATTTTGGAGATGTATCTAAACACAATATATTTTGGCTCAAATGCCTATGGAATAGAAAATGCGAGTAAAATATATTTTAATAAATCTTCAAAAGATTTAACTTTAAATGAAGCGTGTTGTTTGGCGGGTTTAATTAAATCCCCAGCATACTACTCTCCTAAAACAAACAAAGATAATTCAAATATACGTAAAAATCTTGTTGCAAAAAGAATGTTGGAAGTTGGTGATATCGACATGGATAGTTACGAATTAGTTGTGAACACACCTATTTCAATTATTGATTATAGCGAAACGGATAATAGTTATGAAAAAGAAGCAATTTTTGAAGCTTGCAAACTGTTAAATCTTAATGAACGTGATTTAATTAACAAAAATTATCAAATAATCACTTTTAAGGACGATAATTTACAATCAAAGGTTATAGAATACAATAATAAGACTATTTCTTTATCTGAAGAGATTTCGAACTCCAGTTTAGATAGTCTATCTGTTGTAACAAATACGGACGGACATGTGCTTGCATATTATGCCAATTCAAATTATAATTTACATAATTTGTGCAGACAACCTGCATCAACCTTAAAACCTCTTGCAGTGTATTTACCCTGTTTTGAACACAATATATTGTCACCAGCATCAAAAATTCTAGATGAAGAAATAAACTATAATGGATTTTCACCTCAGAATGCTGATAAAGTATTCCATGGACATGTTTCATGCCGGGATTCATTGAGAAATTCATATAACGTTCCTGCAGTTAAAGCTTTGGATTATTTGGGACTAAAAAAATCAAAGGAAACGCTATCAAAATTGGGAATAAACATCACAAACAGCGATCTTAACTTGAGTTTGGCTCTTGGTGCAGTTAAAAATGGTGTTAATTTGCTTGATCTTCTTTCTGCTTATGGTGTTTTGGCTAATCAGGGGGAATATAACCATTTATGTTTCGTTAATAAAATTCTAGATGAGAAAGGCGAACCAATTTATGAACATGAAAAATTTGCAACTAAAGTTATTGGTGATGATAGTTGCTTTTTGATAAACGATATTTTAAGAGATTGCGCGAAAGTTGGAACAGCTAAACGTTTGGCTTCACTTAATTTGCCTGTTGCTAGTAAAACCGGGACCGCTAGTACTCCAACAGGAAACACTGATCTATACAATATTACATACACAACCAATCATTTAATGTTAACATGGATTGCAGACATAGATAACAAGGTTCTTCCTAACTCAATGTTGAGTTCTTCTCAACCAACTGAGATTAATAAAGATATTTGCACCTATCTCTACTCTAACAACAAACCAAATGATTTTGAATTGCCCGCAAACATTAAAAAAGTTGAGTATGATTTAATTGAATATGAGATCAACAACATTTTAGTTCAACCAAATCATAATATTGAGCGTTACATAGCATATGATTATTTTAAAAATGATAATCAACCATCAGCACCAACTTTAGAAGATTTTGACTTTTCTATCGCTGTTGATAAAATAGGCTGCAGCATAAATTTTGAATCAAAAAAATATGAAACATATAATATTTACAAATCAACAAGACATGGTAAAAAATTAATAGAAACTATAAAAGAAAAAAATGGCAACGTGACAGTCTTAGATAAAGAAGTTTTTCAATTCGATGAAATTGAATACTATATAACTAACTCACAAGGTAATATTATTGGCAAAATTAAAAAGATTAAACCACAAGATTTTCTTGTTAATTTGCTTAATAACGAAATTATAACAAGTAAAAAGAAATGGTTAGTGTGATCTTAAAAGGTTTAAAATGGTTGTTTGAAGTTTGTAATCTTGCTTGGATGTTAACATAATTAAATTAAATTCTTTTTGTGGAGTTAAAAAATCTAGTTTGTTTATCAAAAAAGAACTATTATTTATTATTTCACTATTCGGACAAAATTTTTTAAAAATATGTTCTGCCAATTCATAATGCGTACATCCAAGAACAAATTGATTTAATTTGTTTAGCTTATGAAAATTTATGTGGCGTTTAACAATATGCTCTAATTTTGTTTGGTTGTTAATGTTAAATTCAATCTGCTTAGCAAGCGTGTTGGATGCTATGATATTTCTATCTCGCAAGGTTTTCTTAGTTAAATTTGTTGCAAAATAAGTTAAATCATTATCAAAACTCATGATTTTGACGTTATCATAATCACTTTGATTTATGTTGGCTGATGCTGTGTTGCAAGCAACAATAATAAAATCAACTTTATATTTATCATTTAAGAATTCAATAATATTATTTAAACGATTTTTTAGCCAAGATTTGGTTTTATTTCCATAAGGCATAAACAGATTATCTGCAAAATATATGTAATTTCCACCATTACATTTGCTTATTAATTGACGCAAAACAGAAACCCCACCAATTCCGCTATCAATTATAGCAATTGTTGGATTTTGGCAATTTGACATAATATAATATATGTTTTTTAAAAAATATTGTGAAAGCACTTGATTTTTGAAACAATATTTGTTATACTGAATGTCGAATTGGAGGTTTGTAATGGCTAATATTAAATCAGCTAAGAAACGCATTGATGTTATCAACAGACAAACTATGGAAAATAAATCTTACAAAACTAAGATTGCAACTTATGTTAAGAAGTATAAACTTGCTGTAGATAACAAAGCTGAAAATGCATCTCAACTTTTGAGTGAAACATTTTCATTAATTGATTCTGCCGTTTCTAAAGGTATTTTGCAAAAAGCAACTGCTAACAGAAAGAAAGCTAGATTAAGCTCTTATGCTAATAATAAGTAATAATAAAACAATTTTCTGACGAAAATATATTTTGTTGTTATGTACAATAAAAAGGAACTTTAAATATAAGTTCCTTTTTTTATATTAGTTCAATAATAGCTCTATTTTTTTTGAGCCATTTATCATAAATTTTATAAGAGGGACAATATTTTTCAACCAATTGCCAAAATTGTTTGCTATGGTTTTTAATTTTTGTATGACATAATTCATGTATTATAATATAATCAACAACTTCGGGCGGACATAAAACAAGTTTATACGTAAAATGTAAATTATTATTTGCACCACAAGACCCCCAACAGGTTTTTGCAGAACTAATGCCAATTGAATTATATGAGAAATTATATAGGTTTGAAATCTCTCCTATTCGCTTTGAAATATAATCTTTTGCTATCTTTTTCAAAAAAGTAATTAATTTTTTCTTTGCATCTTTATTGGGGATGATTACTTGATTTTCATACAATTTAACTCTAGATATATCATTATAAATTAAGTCATAATCATTACCCAATATATTTACTTGTTCTTGTTTGTTAAAAGATAATGTAAATATTGTGTTGTTTAGTTGTTCTTTTCTTTTTGAAATAATCCAATTTGATTTTTGATTAATAAAATCAAATATATGTTTTTCAGATGTCCTAAGAGGTGCTCTAACAATAAATTCACCATTGTTTTTTATTATTAAAGAAATGGACTTTCGCTTTGATTTAACTATATTAGTGGGTATAAGTAATTCTGAATCTTTCATAATAGTACCTAAAAAATTAATTCATATAATGCGTTTGCTGGAGTTATCTTGCCTGACTTGATCTTATAGTCTAAATTAATGTACTTTTCATATAGATTTAAATAATATTTAATTCCATTAGTTGATACATGCTTCCTACTCATAGTTACGGCATAAGGTTTTATATTTAAAATTTTTGCCAATTCTTCATCATTTTTACTCAGTGAAATGTATTGCATTCTTTTGAAATACTTGCCCATATAGGAGAATATTTCTCCCTGAGATTGTCCTTTTGTTAAATCATTTAGAATTTTTTGATAGTTAGCATAGTTTTTTGTGTCAATTGCATTTGTGAGCATATAAATTGCATATTCGGTTGAGTTTGCAACCAGATTTGTAACAATGTCTAAAGTAACTAATTCTAAATCTAAACAATAAGCAGATATTTTACTTAGTTCATTTACTAGCTTTGACATATTTCCGCCTGTCGCCTCAATTAAATAATCTAAGGCCTGTTCTTCAATTGACAATTTACTTTTACTTAAATAATTTAATATATATTTAGTTAAATCTGCTCTATCCAACTTTGTGCAATCAACAACTTCTCCTGCCGTTAAGCCGTCAGCTCCCACACAAACAACCACAACAAACTCATCCACATAATTATATTTGTTTAAAAATTTTACAATGTCTTGATTTGGATTGTTTACGACAATAAGTCTGAAATCATTTCCAATCGGCAAAGTTGCCATTTGCTCATAAACTTGTTCTTTTTTCATTTTTTCTGCATCAAGTGATATAAAATTAAATTCTTCAAAATCTTTAATCAAATAAGATTTGATATTATTTAGTGCTTGCTTTATAAGGAAAAAATCTTCACCTTTTATATTGTACAAAGGGTGTATTTTTTCTTTTAAGTTTTTATTCAATTCGATAAATTTCATAATAACCTCTATTATAGCAAACAACAGAACAATAATGCAAGTATTGAAAGTGAAGAAATTGCTTTATAACTATATTTTGATGTGCAGAAACGGCCAAGAAATAGTAAAAGCATGAAATATAAAATAATTGCAATATAATTAAACCTTATTGTGTTGAAATTCGATATTGATAAGTTACCTAAAATGGTTGCAATCAAATTAATCAAATCAAAAACATAATTTACAGGAAACAAAAGATACGATAAAATCGGCAAAAGCAATGATGCCAATGAAACAACAAAAACTATTGTAAAAGCCATTGTGAATATTGGAATGAGTATTACATTTGCCACTATGGAAATTATGTTTAAAGTTCTAAAGTAGTACGCCATTATTATAACGATAGATATTGTTGTTGCCAAGCTAATAGCCAAACTTTTAATGATTTTAGGAGAAATTTTTGTTTTAGATAAAGCCTTTTCAATTGGCATGTATAACATAGTAATGCCGATTACGCAGCCAAAACTAAGAAGGAATGCAACATCAAATATGCATAGTGGATTAATTATAAATATCACTATTCCTGCAATGGAAATTGAGTTAAATGAGTCATACTCTCTTCCTAATATTTCGGACATCATGAAAATCAGTGCCATTATGCTTGCCCTAAGCACAGAAATTGAATAGCCACAAATATAACTATAAAGCATTAACAATCCAGCAATAACACCAAACTTCCACCAATTTTTAGATTTTCGAAAATTTAGCGCCTTAGTTAGTATCCCAACTATAATTCCAACGTGTAATCCAGAGACAGCAAGCAAATGCGCAACCCCTGAAAGTTTGTAGGCATTGTACTGTTTATCTGACAACAAGTCCTTATCGCCAAACAACGCTGAATAAGCAATCTCTGTGTTTTCATTTGACAAACCTAATGATAAATTGTCCTTTACATTTTGCTTTATATGTTCTGCAAAAGTTTTATCAATGTTAATATATTCAACATTTTTAATTGATACGCTAGCCGTGTATTTTAAGTCATTTGTATATAATGAAGAACTAGGTGTTTCATAATATAATAAATCACTTTTATAGAATCTATAGGGAGTAAATTTTATAATACTTCCTACTTCGATATTGTTGAATAAGCCATCTTTATCATAAATAAAAATTATAATATTATCGTTAATATTTTCATTGTCAAATATGCACTCATCAGCTTCCATTTTAATCATACCATTATCTTCTTTAGATATGTTAAAAATTCTTGCTTGAATTGTGTTTGGTGTGTAATCAACAGTATTATTAAATGACGAAATTGCCAACCAATAACTAGATATTCCCAAAACAAATGCAATCAAGGGAATTAGAAAATATTTTGGTTTCTTTTTTATTATACTTAAAGAAAACAGGAAAACTGCAACTATTACTGCACTTATAATTGAAAGAACAAGGTGCTTTGTTAAATAAAATGAAAAAACACTTCCTAATAATAGAAATCCAAAAATTAAGCACAACGGTCGATAATTAAACCACCTTTCTTTCATTTGTAACTTCATTCTTGATAAGATTATAACATAAAATAGTAAAGTTGACTATAAATTTTAAAAAAATCATAAAATGTGCTTGAAATAAAATCGTTTATATGTTAATATTTCAATATCAATTTATGGCCTTATAGTCTAGAGGTTAGGACACGGCCCTCTCAAGGCTGAGACCGGAGTTCAATTCTCCGTAAGGCTACCAGTAAATCCAAATTGATTACTCAATTTGTTTTTAAAAAAGCAATCCTAATGTTTAGATTGCTTTTTTTCTTTGTTATCAATTGTTCAATTTTTGTTATTTTTTTTACTATTTGTAACACCGCTTGTGTAAACCTTAATATGAAGTAATCCATTAATCACAAGATATAAACCAAAAACATGAATTATAAATCCAACAATAACACCAAAAATTGAATTATAATAATGCATGTTTGGAACTTCAAGAAGTGATAAAATTGCAATTTGTGTTAAAACAACGTTTGTTAATGCTATCGCAAAATTTGTTATTTTAAACTCTTTAATTAGCATTGTTTTACCTTTAATTCGAATTAATCCACCAACAGACATTACCACTCTAAAAGCAGCAAAACCTGCGATTAAAATTGCGATCACCAAGTTAAAATGTCTATCAACCGGAATGTTAACTTGATTTGCTGTATATATAATATAAAAAATACTTGAAAGAAATAGCGTTGCTCCACCTATTATATAAGTTTTACAGTCTTTAAAATTATCTTTATTTTTTAACAAACCTCTAGAACAATTTGCTTTTACTAGCCCAATCAACAAATTATAAATTGCAACAGCAATCAGCAAAGGAGTTCTATAAACTATTCCGACAATAATTTTAAACGCAAAAAAACACAGGTTTTTCAATAGGGACATAAGGCCATATACAATTGTCCTGTTGCGTTCGGGTATCCTTCTAAAAGCTCGAATAATATCTCTCATCTTTGACAATTAATTATAACAATTTTTCTTTAAATGTTCAACAAATTTTATTAAATAAAATTAAAAAAACAATATATTTAAATATATTTCGACAAATCTAATTTATGCACAAAAAAACAAGGGAAGGTTTCTTATCTTTGAAACTAGCAGAATAAAAGAGTTAGGATTTAGATAGTCCTAATTCTTTTTTTTATTTGCCTTTATGCCGTGAAAGGTTCTTGACATGAGAAGAAATGGTATAGGCTTATCGCCAAGGGCAAGAAAAGTAAACTGCTTGCAGTTTCTTTCCCTTGACCGCATGCCCTAGAATTACCATTTCTGAGAGGCTCGTGTCAAGAACACCATGGAATAAATTAAGCAAATAAAAAAAAGAGTATAAAATCAATTGCTTGAAATTATACTCTTTACTTTTACAATATAATATAAATATCATATTCTTCAATTTTTGTCTTTATTGAATTACCTTTGAATATTCTTTGTGTTTCGTGGGTTTCAGTAAAGACCTTTTGTACTACCTGTTCAGCATCATTTTCTGTTGGGTTTATCATATAATTAAGTCCAATCTCTATTTTATCATTATAAACTCTTACGAATTTAACTAGATAATCAAATATTTGGTTTGGGAATTCCTTAATTGTATATTTAAAGAAATCTTGAATATCTTCTTTTGTTAACTCATATTTCTCTTTAGCTTGTTCTATAATAACTTTTTGTTGTAATTCTATTTGTTGTTTTTCTAGTTCTTCAAGTCGTGTTTTTGTTGTGCTAGTTAGAACACCTTTCTCAATTGCTGACATAATATTTGCTATTGATGTATTAACTCTTTGTAAATCACTTTTCAATGTATTTAAAGAGTTTTTGTTTTCAGTTCTTTTCTTATGCACTTCATAAATTTTACTTGAAATCAATTCTAAATTTGTTGGGTTATTGAATGTTGCTAGAATTACTTTGTTAACACAACTTTCTAAAAAGTCCTTATATATTCTTTTATTAGTACAATTATCTTTTTTAGTGCTAATACAAGTATAATATCTTAAATGAGTTCCATTTGAAGATATAGCAGAAACAGGGTACATTTTACGATTGCAATAACCACAAAATACTTTATCTTTTAGTTTAAATATTTCGTGATTATCTTTTCTACAACCATATCTATTTTTATCAATTTTTTCATTAACCATTGTAAATAACTCCTTTGTTATTATTGGTGGGTAGATATTGTTATACTGTTTGCCATTTATTTCATATTCGCCAGTATATAGTTTTCTTTTTAAATAATGTCGTATGGTTTGTGGTATAAACTTATGTCCATTGTTGGTAATATTTTCGTTTTCTAAATCTTTAGAAATTTGTAATATAGTTTTGCCACTATTATAATCATTGAAGATTCTATTTAATATTTGACTTTCTTCTTCATTGATTATAAGTTTTTTGTTTATTTTAGTATACCCATAAGGTACAGAGCCAATACAATGACCTTTTAATCTTGATTCATGTAATCCACGACTAACTTTTTGTGCAAGTTCTTCACTAAAATATTGATTCATACCTTCTAGTAAAGATTCTAGTAATATTCCTTCGGGTGTTTCTGGAATATTTTCCATTGCAGATAATAACTTAATGCCATTATCTTTTAAGTGTTTTCTATGGATTGCTGATTCAAATTTATTTCTTGCAAATCTATCTAATTTGTAAACTAAAACATAATCCCATTTTTTGTTATTGCTATCTTTTAGCATTTGTTGGAAAGACTCTCTATTATCTGTTGTACCACTAATTGCTCGGTCTATGTAAGAATCAACAATTAAAATATCGTTTCTTTTTGCATAATCTTCGCAAACATGAACTTGTCCTTCAATTGATTGCTCCGTTTGGTTGGTGCTGGAATATCTAGCATATATAACAGCTGTTTTCATTTCTATTTCTCCTTTTTACTTTAATTTGTCTTTTGACGGAGCGAACATAAACGAAAAGGGATTATATTTTTAACATTTTAAATATGTATTTTTTAGTCAAGGTTTGCATAAAGCAATACACTTTAACCTTGACTAAAAAGAGTTTTCGTTTACGCTCCACAAGGCAAAAGATAAATTAGTTTGCTGTTCTTAACTGAGAAATAGTTTCTTTGCAAACTTTTCCAACAAGCACACCTTCATCCCAACAATTAAAGTCATCGAATAGGAGCAACTTTCTATCTTCAATTCCAATAGTGCACACAATATCTTCATCCATAATGTCTGAAATAAAGTAAGTAGGCAATCCTTTTGAATAAACAATTCGTTCTTCAGTTTTACCTAAATATTTCATTAGATATGAAATTGATTCACTTATTGTAAATTGATTGATTTCTTCAAAGTCATTTCTTCCAAATCTTTCTAAAAAGTATTTGTTTTGATATGTTGTTTGCATTTTATGAGTTTTAGTAGAGTAATCTTTCACTTCAACAAATTCTAAATCTTTGTCTGGTATATACACAAGAGCATGAAAATGTAGTCGGTTATTTTGTGGACTTCGTTCCCAAACCCCTGCATATTTCCAACCCTTACGACTAGAATTATGTTTTAAACAATTAGATAGTTTTGTTTTAAATGTATCTTCCGTATGTTTCTTATCATCATAAGTAAAAGTACAAAAGTACGACCATTCTTGAAGATATATTTTTCTTGCAAATCTTTTTCTTCTTTCAATTAAATTTCTTTTCTTTCTCTCTAAATTTACTTTAACAAATTCATTTAACTTTTCTTTACTTTCAATATACTTTTCTAAACTTTCAATTATCTTTTCATTTCTTTCTCTAGGCTTTTTATCTAAATTCTCTTTATACAGCGTTTCAAAAAGCACTTTCAAATCAATTTTCGCTGTTGCCATTACTTCGTTATCATTTTTCACGGCAATACTTTCATTACTTACCTTACTTTCATTCAAAACTTGATTTGTTTCAATGGTTATTCTTTTTCGCCTTTTATGTGATTGCTCAACATGTGGAATAGCGATATAATGACCACCATCAAAATATACTTTTGCATCGCCATATGACATATTACACCTTCTTTTGAGATTGCTCTTTGTTCTTTCGGTGTTCCATAATGCAATGTAAAAGTGCAAGATAAAATGATTCGTCTAGACCATTGGCATCTATCAAGTTTTGAATGACAAATTTTTTCTTGTCATCCATAATTTGATATTCTCCTTTTAATAAATTTTGTTTGTAATCAAAAACATGTTCAAAATTACACTTTCATTATATGTGCTAATTTTTTCTTTTACCAGCAACTTCACCCAAACAAAATCTTAAAGTTTCCCAACAAAACCCAATCTAAAACTAAGGAATCTTAAAATTTTGCTAATCGCTTGTTTTTAATTACGAAAAAAATATAGCACTTAAAATTTCAAAAGTTAATGACATGATTTGATATAACTTGTCATTTACCACTACAAAACTTGATATAAGTTGATATTAACTTTGCATTACTTGATGCATAAGCGAGATTTGTTTTTGATTACAATTTAAAAACATTGATTAAACTTTGTAAAAATACAAAGTTTCAATGTCAATAAATATATTAAACGAAAAAATGTAATATTTGAGTAGACCTGACATTTTATGTAAAATTTCGATAAAAATATTATGGTATAATATCAATAAGGAAAACGGAACAATAAAAAATGGGGATTCGCAAAAAAGCCTGCGTGCGAACCCCATTTTGTTCCGTTTCCCTTTTGTTGCAAAATTTAGTTTTGTTTTGTGGCGTGTGCTTGTCTGGCGGAGCGAAGCGACGCCACTTGTATCAAGACAAGCACACGCCACAGTGCCATTTAATAAAAAAGACACTCAAAATTTAATTTGAATGTCTTAGTAAAATTAAATTAAATCTGAATACATTTTTTGAAAATCAACAACTGCTGTTTTACCAAAAACTTTCAAAGGTATTTCTTTTCCAACATATTCGCCAAGAACTGAATACCATTCATCATAAAGTAAATAAATATTTTTTGTTTCGCCATTTAAGTCAACAACAGCATATTTTCTATTAGTATCGTGGTCGCTACGCCTTCTATGGTCAACTTCCAATTTTAATAGTTTTCCATAAGTTTCTTTGCCTTTATATTCTGCCAAAATACTAGGAACAGAATAGTAGATAGACCAACCAAATATTATTACACCCAGAATTACACAAACAATTCCTGTTGTATCGTTTCCTTCTGGATTGACCCACATTCCAATTCCCGCCATTTCTAAAATAGCAACAATTACAAAACTTAATAAAAGTGTTAATAGCCATCTATTTTTTCTTGCAAAAGAAGGTAAAAATGTTTTTGAATTTGTTTTTTCTACATCAATATTTACATTGTTTGGTATTTCAATATTAGTTAAATCTTCTACAATAATTGCTCGTTTCCTGTGAGATAATATTTCAAATTCTTGTTTATACTTTAAATATGCAACTTCTTTAAATGTATATTCCTCAGCACTTGTTTTAATTCTTTCAATTCCGTTTTCATCTGTAAAAGCAAATTTAACTTTATATTTAACATTTAATCTTGTAGGAACACCATTGATATTTTGAGATGTAGAGTTTGAATATCTACAACCAACATACCTTGCTTTATTTTTAATAGCCAACTTGCTATTTAATAACTTTTTATTTAAGCTATAACTAATAACATCGTGTAAATATCCATAAGTAAATAATACTAAAAAGAATGCAAGGAACGACATATAAAATATGCCTAATGGCTCTTTAAATTTTGCAGGGTCGTTTATTAACATAAATGGAGCAACACCTAATGGTATAAGAACAGCGAAAGCCATAGCATAATGACCAAATATTGATTGTTTTATTGGTTTATTATGTTTTATTGCATAATGAGTTTTAAGTAGAGATGATAACCACAAAATAAATGGTAGTAGGAAACATAAAATTAAAAGTCCAATTTTCCAAGAGCCACGAGAATCCATTTGTTTGCCATCTATTGTTCCTGTCATCCAAGGCTCTGGCACTATTGAGTTAATAATGCACAATATTGCCGCAAAAGCGAAAATACCAATAATAGCAGACAAGAAGCCAATTAAAACATTATTTGGTTTTGTATTCGTTTGTTGAGTTTCTCCACCAAGATTAGTTTGCTTTAAATTTCTATTATGTTCTTCTTCAACATCTGTTAAATTTATTGGTGTCGATTGACTTGATATTGTAACAGTATTGATTTCTCTTGTAAAAGATTTATTTTTAAATCTTTTCACATAATTAATCATAGTTCTAATTGGAAAATAAATAAAACAGAATGCCATAATGAAAGCAAGAATTAAACTAAACCAACTAAAATTTGATATTGTCCAAGTATTAGATATTATGCCATAGTGTTCTAATGTTCCAAGAATATTAACTACAACAATAAATACGCCTAATAACACCATTAATGTTAATGGTATAAATCTTAATATCATATTGGTTTTATTTAAGTTTTTATTATCTCTCATTTAATTAACCTTCAATTTTCTTCTTTTTGTTTGGTAGCAATAATATAATTGTGAATATTAAGCATAACACAAAAATTCCACCAGTGCAACTTAATGCAATAATAACACCAGTAAATGCACTTTGCCACATACTATCAATATGTTTCATCATTTCTGTATTTGTTGAAAGTGTTTCGCACATATCTTGTTCGCTTGTCACTTCAAACCCATTAACAGTTCTAATTCCATCTCTATTGATTAAAACTTCATCAACAAAATGTGAACCCTCTGGATTGTCCGTTGAACTTATATTTGTCAAATATTTAAAAGGAACTTCTGCTCCATATTCTACATTTGAACAATGACTAAAATAGTATAATTCACAAGAATAATCGATTTGACCAGCGTCAAAATTATTTTTTGCTTTTGGAATAGTAATTTCCTTATCTACATAATCAAAATATTCACCTTCGGTATCGGTGCAAGTAAACCAAAATCTAAAAGTTAAAGTTTGGTCTTTATTTGATAAATTATACAATCTTACATTTAAAGTATAGATTGGTGTGCCAAATTCTTCATTTTTAACAATTTCAAGTGTGTCATCATCATAACTTATAAATTGATTATACTTACATTCATAATCTTTTGTGCTGTAATTTGCCCATTTGGTATATTGTGGTAAATAAATTGCCATCATAGCAATAGTTGCACCTATTGATAAAATCAAAGTGCTAAATAAAATCCATTTGAAAGTTTTTTTCATAAATTCTCCTTTTGATAAAAATAGTATAGCATACTTTAAAACAATTTGTATCATTTTTTTAACATTTTATAAAAAGAGTAAAAAAGAATCCTTAATTTGGATTCTTTTTTCGCTAGTTTCAAAAGTTTATGACTAAAATTCCTTGTTTTTCTTTAATATTGTTTACCAAAATATACCCTATATTTACTTGGTTTTCCGCAATAAATACATTTATGGTTTTCATCATAAGAATGAATAACACGAGTTTTGATGGAGGTGTTTTGGCGAATTTCTTCTTCACAATCAGCATTTCCACAATGATATGACAAAGCAACACTTTTATTGTTAATTGCGTTTATCATCTCTTCGTAGTTTTCTGTTTCAATAATTGAATTATTAAAGTTTTCTAACGCTTGGTTATACATATTAATTTGTATTTCTTCAAGCAATTTAGCAACTTCATTTTTAATATTTTCAAGGCTGATTTGAACTTTTTCATGAGTGTCGCGTCTAACAGCTGTTGCAACTCCATTTTCAATATCTCTTGGCCCAATTTCCAAACGAAGAGGAACACCTTTCATTTCATATTCATTGAATTTCCAGCCTGGAGTGTTGTTAGAATTGTCAACTTTTACTCTTAAGTCTGCATCTTCAAGAAGAAGTTTTACTTCTTCACATTTTTCTAAAACGCCTTCTTTTTTGCTAGCAATAGGAATTATAACTGTTTGAATTGGGGCAACATTTGGTGGCATTCTAAGCCCTCTTTCATCTCCATGAACCATAACAAGAGCGCCAATTAATCTTGTGCTTACACCCCAACTTGTTGAGTATCCATACTCTAAAACTCCATCCTTATTCAAGAAACGTATGTTGCTAGCTTTAGCAAAGTTTTGACCTAAATCATGCGTTGTTCCAGCTTGCAAACATTTTCCATCTTTCATTATAGCTTCCATACTATAAGTTGCAACCGCACCAGCAAATTTTTCGTTTTCAGTTTTTCTACCAGTTAAAGTTGGTATTGCCAATAAATTTTTTAAACAGTCGGCGTAAACTTTGAGCATGGTTTGAACATCATTTTCTGCATCTTGTGCATTTGCTTGAACAGTGTGTCCTTCTTGCCACAAGAATTCACTTGTTCTAAGGAAAGGACGAGGTGTTTTTTCCCAACGCATAACATTGCACCATTGATTCATTTTAACCGGCAAATCACGATAAGACTTTATCCATTTTGCAAACATTTCACAAATGATTGTTTCACTTGTAGGTCGAATAATTAGTTTTTCATTTAATTCTTCACCACCGGCATAGGTTACAACGGCAACTTCTGGAGCAAAACCTTCAACGTGTTCAGCTTCTCTTTTCAAATAACTTTCAGGAATAAGCATAGGGAAATATGCATTTTGAGCGCCTTGTTTTTTAAATTCTTTATTCAAATAATTTTGAATATTTTCCCAAATTGCATAACCATAAGGTTTTATAACCATAGTTCCTTTAACAGGACCATAATCTACCATATCTGTTTTTAAAATTACATCAGTATACCATTGGGCAAAATCTTCATTCATATTGGCAATATCTGTTACAAATTGTTTGTTATCCATTTTTTTCTTCCTTTTCATTAAATTCTTTCTTAATCATTATAATCTTTCCTTTGGCTTTTTCCAACTCTTTTAGGCAAGTTTTAGCTAACTTACAGCCCTCTTCGTAAAGTTTCAAGCTTTCATCAAGATTTTTTCCATTTTCAAGTTGTTTTGTAATTTCTTCTAATCTTTTAATGTTTTGCTCTAACATAATTTCTCCTTATTTATGATTTTTGCTTTATAATTTGTATCGCTTGTTCTAATTGTTACTTCATCTCCAATGTCTGTGGTTTGCGAATTTATTGTTTGATTATCTTTTGTTACACATGAATATCCAGAAATCAACAACCTGCTTGGGTTTAACTTATCTAGTGTGTTTAACGCCATGTCTATTCTATATATTGAGTTTTCAACTCCAGCATTGATTGATAAATCAATCTTGTTTAACAAATCGTTTAAATACAAAATGTTATCATTAATTGTTGTTGAGACACTTCTTTCTATATCGTTTAATGTCAAATTAACAATAGCATTAAGTTCTGTATATTGATTTAGAACTGATGTTTGAATGTTAGAATGTAGTTCATTAATATACCTTTTTATTTCCATGGTATCAAACGTTACAAGTTCTGCAGCTGCACTTGGAGTTGGAGCTCTCAAGTCGGCAACAAAATCTAAAATTGAAAAGTCGGTTTCGTGACCGACAGCACTTATCAATGGTTTATTGCAAATATAAGCAATTCTTGCCAATTCTTCATCATTAAAAGGCATTAAATCTTCAATGCTTCCACCACCTCTTGCAACAATGATTACATCAACATCAGTCATGTTGTCAAAATAAGTTATTCCTCTTATTATGTCTTGAACGGCGTATTTACCTTGAACTTGTGCATCATACACCAAAATATCTAAATTAGGATTACGTCTGAATGAAACGTTTTTTATATCTTGTAAAACCGCTCCATTGGCGCTAGTAACCACACCTATTGAATTAATAAATTTTGGAATTTTTATTTTGTTACTTTCATCAAATAAACCTTCGTTTTCAAGTTTGTTCTTGAGTTCGATGAATTTTTGATATAGTTCGCCTTGTCCGCAAAGCTCTATTGATAATGCATTAAATGATAATTTGCCTCCCTTAGGATAATATTTTACATTACCTCGACATTGAACCATATCACCGATTTTGAAATCTTGTTTACAATTAAATTGGACGCAATTTAGTATATTATCATTATCCTTAAGTGTGAAATACGCAATATTTCGTGTTACTGAAAAAGAAGACAACTCACCAGAAACACAAATATCTTCCAGAACCACTTCGTTGTCTATTAGATCTTTTATTATTCGATTTAATTCATGAACTGTAAAGACTTTCATTATTTAACGATATCTGCAAGAACTCCATTTATAAATTTAGGACTTTTTTCAGTTGAATATTTTTTTGCAAGTTCAACTGCTTCGTTAATAACAATTTCTTTAGGAGTTTCTTTGATAAATTTAATTTCAATAACTGCTAAAGTTATTATTGCTAAATCTATTTTATATAATCTTTCAATTGTATATCCTTTAAGATTTTTTGAAATGATTTCGTTAATTTCACAATAATTTTCTGCAAAAGATTTTAAAATTTTTGAAACAAACTCTAAACCCTTATCGTCTGCATTCTCAATTTCTTCACTTTCCTCAGCATTGAAAAATTTAGAATATATGGTTTTGAATGCAAGTTCTCTTGCACAAGTCCTTTTCATTTGTCCTCCTACTTAATGACATAATTATTTTTGTTTATAAATTTATTTTAAATATTCAACAACAAAAACTCTCTCTAGTTTTAGAGAGAAGTTTTTTCAGCATCTTTAATGTGAACATTTATTGCTTTAATTTTTATTGGAACTAAAGAAGTAATGCTATTTTTTACGTTTTGTTGAATTTTGTAAACGATATCGTTCACTTCACAATCGGTTGACACAACCACATATATGTCAATAACGATTCCATCAACTGTGTTGCGAATAGTTACACCTTTTCCAATATTTTTATTGAATAGACGCTTAAAGGTTAATTTTTTTGATTTATACACGTCAATAACACCTTTAATTTCCTTTGTTGCCAGGCTAACAATAGACAAAAGCATGTTTTGATTCATATAAGTGTTAGATTCACCATTTAAATTCTTTATTTGTGCCATAATCAATTCCCTCTCGAATTTATTATATCACATATTTTGGCATATTGCAATAAATCTAAATAAAATCTTAATATTTATTCTGAAGGTATAATAATGATTTTGTCAATGTCAACATTTAATTGTTCTGTTACAATTGATGTTATTTGTGCAACTTCAACACTAGTTAACTCGCTAGATTTGACAAATACGTTCACATTATTTGATGACATGGTCACAATTGCATCAGCAAATCCTTTGCCAACAAGAATTCCTTCGGTAACTAATTCTTTTTCCATTTGAGCAATTAATGCAATTTTATTTGCCTCAGCTTCCACTTTTGCACTATCACTTGATGTTGCGCTAGCAATTATTGAATCATAAAATTGAATTTCTTGTGTTCTGGTTGCCTCTCTTTCTGTTCTATACGTTGCATAAAAATTTGCATTTGTTGTGCTGGCATTGGTCTCAGTAGCCGTGCTTGCGAGCGAACTATTCAACGCAACATTAACAAATCCTGTAACAAGCAAAAGCGCCACCATTGCTGATAAAATGATAATTTTTTTCCTTTTTGATAAAGTTTTCATAAATCCTCCTATTCACTTGATAATATTTCAACATTTCCATTTTCAACTTCTATCACAGCCTCAATTGCATGTAAAACTCTTAATTTCGTTGCGGTGTCATTCACTCCTTTTGCTGTGACTAATATGCCATTAATTTGGGGAAATTTTGATATATGAACTTGATTATCTTTCACTTCCAAATCGTTTAAGCATATCGTTATCATAACATTTACATTAGACACTCCTGAAATGTTAGATAAAATTTTTTCAAGGTCTTCTTCAAGCTTGTCAATATACTGTGTGACCGTTATCTCATTTGTTAATATTGTTTTATCTTTATCTTTTGTTGAGCGATTGGAAAAGAAAATCAAAATTATAATTACAATGAATATTATTGCAACATAAATTTCTATGTGTTTAATATTTTTGAATTTCTCAAGCCATTTTATTGTGTGCTTCTTTTCTTTTTCACTCATTAAAAACTATCTCCTCATGTGTAAGTGATGTATTTTCAACAACAACTTTCTTAATGAATTCATATTTATTTATATGCTGCTTGTCCGATGAAATGACCATATTTTTTAAATTTATTTCACACGAGGAATAAATTAATTCGTCGTTTTCAATCGAAAAATTTAAAACAATGCCGACATTCTCAAATCCTTCATCTGAAAGATATTGTTCTATGTTTTTTTCAAGAGATCTTGCTCTCATGGTGAAAATATAATTCAGCAAACTGTCATTAACGGAATACTCAGTATAATTAATTGTAAGATTATGAGTTTTATTCAAAAGTTTAATTATTGGATTCAATATCACAGCAACGACAAAAATTGCATAAATCCCTTTGATATATTTATTTAGCGAACTCGCAGGAACAACAATATCAATAAAAACTCCAGCAACAACAATGCCTAAAATACTTAAAATATACCCTGTCATCATACCACCACATTTGCTGTTGTCATAATTAGCCCAATTGAAATGAAATACATAAATCCAATTGCAATTAGCGAACTAGACAACATTGTTATTGTTTTAGAAGTTGCTGATAAAAAATTAGAGGTCTTTCCGTTTCCCAAAGGCTGCAGCACAGCAGAAATTAACTTCAACATTAAGCCAAAAACTATTATTTCTAATAAAGGTGATAATATTGATGAAATAATCATTAATATTCCCACAAAACCAACCGCATTTTTAATTAATAATGTGCTAGACAAAATCAAGTCCATGCCATCTGAAAGATAACCACCCATAATTGGAACATAACTTTTAATTGTGTATTTTGTTGTTCTAATGCTTAAACTGTCAAAACTTCCAACCGCAATACCTTGAAGTGAAAACACTGCAAAAAATAGCATAAATATTAAGCCAACACTCCATTTAAACAAACTTGAAATAAATGAACTAAATTTATCAAGTTTTATATTGTCAGACATGCTTGTGATGATTGAGAAAATAAAAGAAAGCATGAAAAGTGGCATAATAAAATAGTTGAAAAAATCGGCAACAAACGTGGAAATAATCGCAATGATAGGCTTAAATGCCCCTGCTGTTGCATTTGCGCCCAATCCAACCATAAGAGTTAACAAAATAGGAAACAAAATATTTATTGTTTTAACCATACTATCGATTGATTGTCCTGTAGATTTAGATAGACTATTTATAACACCAATAACCAAAACAGATACTGAAAGAAAGCAAACTAGATCGATAAGATTACCTGTGGATTTTTCGTTAAACTTACTTTTGACTCCATTTAATAAATTGCTTATCACTCCTATACCTATTATTATTGATAGCATAGGTAAATATTTAATAACTAGTTCAATCAGATCTGAAAATAATCTTGCAAGAAAATTTGAATAGTTAACTGCATTTTCACCTGAAATTATTGAGTAAACTTTACTTTTTATATTATCAATGGAAAAAATATTTGTTTGTTTAGAATTAAATTCATCAATAACATCGTTAAAACCGGAAAAATCAATTTCCTTCAATTCTTCAATCACTGTGCCATTTAAATCATCATTCAAATTATAAAGGTTTTCGTTTGCACATAATGTTTGCATGGGAGTTAAGATTGTAAATATTGATATTAATATAACAAGCAAAATAATTATTACTTTATTATTCTTCGTTGAATATCGAATATATTTCATAGTAAAGCCACCACCATATTTATCACGGTTGTTATAATAGGCATTGAAATAACTAAAATTATTAATTTTGCTGCAAACAACACCTTGTCAGCCACACCACTCGCTCCAGCATCGACACAAATATTTGCCCCGAATTCTGCAATATAACCAATTGCAATAATTTTTAATAATGGTGTTAAAAGCACCTTGTCTACGCCTGTAGTTTCAAAAAAACCATAAAAAGATGTTATGACCGAACTCAACAGATCAACTGACATAATAATTATTATGATACTGCCAACAATAGTTATCAAAATTGATATTTCTGGTTTTGTTTGCTTAACTAGCATATGCGCAAACACTGTAACCAAAGCAATTGCTAAAATTTTTAATAAATCCGCCATATCACCTAAAACACAAACAAACTTTTAATTGTTTCAAACAAATCTTCAACCAACCCTATAACCATAAGTAAACTTACAATTAGACCCGCCAAAGTTGTAACGTGCGCAATTTCTTCTTTACCACAATATTTCAAAATCTGATTAACTATAGATGTGATTAGACCAATCCCAGCCAACTTAAATATGATTTCCATGCTTACTCCTTACTTAAATTTAAATTAAAATAATTGCCAATCCAATTGCAAAAAGTAGTGATAATTTTAAAATCATAGGGCACAATTTATTTTTATCTTTTTCTGCCCTTTTTAACTTTTCATCAACTTCTTGAATGAATAAATCAAGTTGTAAAATTTCATTTTGACTGTCTAACAAACCAATGCTTTTAATTAAATTTTCTAGCTGTTTTCTTTCGTCTCCGTCTAGAATTTTAATGTTTTCCAAATTAATAATATTTGTTTTTAAATAATTTTTATATTCACAAATAAATATATTAAAATATTTTTTTGAATTAACTTTATTTAAAAATTCGATTATTTTTTCTTTTTTAAAAGAAATATTAAGTTTAAATTGCAATAAAAATATTTTTAAATTATTATAAAAATCAAATTTCTCTTTATATTGTTCGCTAATAGAATAAGCGATTATCATAATAATAAAAATCAATATCAGAATTAAAATCCACTTCATTTCAACCTACACTTTACTATATAAACAATTTAGTTTTTCGTCATAAATATGTGTTAGTGTTCCAGGACCTTCGTCATTTGTAAGAACAACAAATCTAGAAAAAATTTTGTTATTAATTATTTCATCAAATCCTCTCTTATGTTTTAATTGACTAATATTTTTAGCATGAATTGTTGCAACAACATTAACTCCGCAATTCATTGCATCAATAAGACATTCTAAATCTTTGTCTAAATCGATTTCATCTGTTACGATCACATCTGGGCTCATACTTCTTATTCCATTTTTAAAAGCAAATCCTTTACTGCAATTTGTGTAAACGTCACAAAATCCACCTAAATATTGTGAAATAGCACCATGTGATGCTGAACAAATTTCATTGCGTTCATCAGCAATTAATATGTTTTTTGAAATGTTATTTTTAAATAATTGATGAATAAAATCTCTTACAAAAGTTGTTTTTCCACAACCTGGGGCTGAAACAATAAGCGTATTTCTAATATCTTGATCAACAATAAAATTATATGCCGGCACGGAACAATTTCTAATTGTGTGTGGAATACGTATATTTACAGATTGAAAATCTTTAATAGTGACTACTTGGTTTTTTTCCATCACAACCGTGCCGCATAAACCAACTCTAATTCCTTTTTCTAAGGTGATAAAGCCATTGATTATTTTTTCATTAAAAGCATATAGAGAATTTTCGCTAATTTTTTTTATAAAATTATCTAAAATATATTTACTAATTATCACAAATTCATTATTTTTATCTTTTAAATAATATTTTTTATTTTTAATAACAATAATAATTCTTTCATTAATTCTCATACGTATTTCTGTTATGTCATTAAAACTAAAATTTTTAATTATTAAATTATAAATATCCCTATCCAAATAATCTTTTAACATATTAAAAATTATTATGAATTCTGATTTTTAATGCGGAAAAAAAATCAATACCACAATAGTATTGATTTTTCGTGTTTTTATTTAAATTTATTTTATATTTTGCAAAGATAAATGTTACACTCTTTCCATGTATTCACCAGTTCTAGTGTCCACACGAACTCTTTCGCCTTCATTAACAAATAAAGGAACTTGAATAACATAACCTGTTTCCAAAGTTGCTGGCTTTCCACCAGTTTTAACTGTGTCACCTCTAACTCCAGGTTCTGCTTTTGTGATTGTGAGTTCAACAAACATTGGTGGTTCAACATTAATAGGTTGACCATTATAGAATTGAACTTGACAATTTGTGTTTTCAACAACAAAGTTCAATGCATCTTTAACGCTATCATAGTTAAATGGAATTTGGTCATATGTTTCATTATCCATGAAATAGTATAATCCACTTTCATTGTATAAATACATCATTTCTTTTCTTTCGATTGTAATGTCATTTATTTTTTCATTTGGATTATATGTTCTTTCAATAACTTTACCTGTTAAAACGTGTTTTAATGTTGTTCTAACAAATGCTGCTCCTTTTCCTGGTTTAACATGTTGGAAATCAACAACCAAATATAAACTTGGTCTTTTAGGGTCTGTTGATGTTCCATCATCAAAAATAACTCCTTTTCTAATATCTCCTGCTGTAATCATAAAAATTCTCCTTTTGTACTTTAATTACCTTTAGATTATATCATAAATTTACTCTTCTGCCAACAACCTACCCTAAGAAAATTAACATTTTTGCTTTATTTTCTTGAATTTTCACCAAAGCAACTACATCATTGTTATCTTCAAGAGTGTAAATTCCATCTTTTAATTCAATTATTAAAGTTTGACCATTAAGTAATTTCGATTTTTTTTCTTTATTTAATTCTAATTTGTTATATGTCAAAATGTTGCTTATTGGTATAATTTTGTTTTCAACTTCGTCAAAATTTTCCAAATTAAAACATTGTGTAATATCAAATTCACCCACTTTAATTCTCACCAATTCAGTCATTGTTGCAAGTGAATTTAATTTTGACGCAATATCTCGACCTATAGATCTAATGTAAGTTCCACTTCCGCACTCTATTTCCAACACTAAAGTGTTTAATTCATATGATAATATCTTAATATTGAAAATTTTAACCAATTTAGGCTTTAATTCAAATTCAATATTTTGTCTAGCCAAGCTATATGCACGCTGCCCATTTATAGATTTTGCGCTATATTTAGGTGGAACTTGACTGATTTCGCCAATAAAATTTGGCAAAGCAGATTCTATGTTGGCAAGTGTTGGAATTTTATTGGTCTTGTTCAATATTTTTCCTGTTGAATCTAACGTGTCTGTTTCATATCCAAATTCAAATGTTGCAACATAGGTTTTCTTCTTTTCTTGCATTAAATCAAAGAGTTTTGTTGCTTTTCCAACCGTTACTAACAAAACTCCTGTAGCCATGGGATCTAATGTGCCCAAATGCCCAACCTTAAGAGGTTTAATTTTATGTTTTATTTTGTTAACAACGTCAAAACTTGTCCAATCTTTTGGCTTATTTATTGGAATAATACCTTTATTCATCATCATCTTCTTCTTGAGTTGAATATGAAATATTCTTTAAAATATTTTCAATGTTAGATGCATATTCAACGCTATCATCTTTTAAAAATTCAAGTCTTGGAGTTATTCTAAGTTTAATCATTTTAGATAATTTACCACGAATAAAACCAGCTGCGCCTTTAATTCGCGCAAGAACTTCATTGCTTGGTGTTGTTCCTATTGATGTTATAAAAACTCTACAATATGATAGATCTGGCGTTGTCTCAACACTACTAACACTAATTATTGCATCTATTTGCGGATCTCTAATATCATTATCAATTATGTGCGAAATTGCCTTTTGAATTTCTGCGTTAATTCTTTCAACTCTAACACTTTTCATTAATCTTCAATCCTTTTAAGTGAATAACATTCAATTATATCACCAATTGCAACTTCATCGAAGTGGGTTTTAATTCCACACTCTCTGTCTTTTCCAACTTCTTTAACATCATCTTTAACAACTTTAACTGATTTAATTTCAGTTGTAGCAATAACTTCGTTATTTCTATATATACGAGCGTGTTCTCCACGAATAATTTTGCCATCTCTAACCATTGATCCTGCAACAATACCAGCATTTGAAAGTTTGAAAACCATCATTACTTCAGCTTTACCACAGTAAATTTCTTCATATTTAGGTTCTCTCATTCCTTTAATTACTCGCTCTAACTCTTCAAGTAATTCGTATATAATTTTATAAGAATAAATTTTAATTTTCATTCTTTCGGCTAAAGTTCTAACTTTGCTATCTTGACCAATATTAAAGGCAATCACCATAGCATTAGATGCTTGAGCCAAAATCAAATCGCTTTCGCTAACAGCTCCAACTCCACTATGAAGAATGTTTATTTTAACTTCATCATTAACAAGTTTTAAAACTGAGCCTTTAATTGCTTCAAGTGAGCCATGAACATCTGTTTTTAAAACAATATTAAGGATTTTCATGTCTTTTTCACTTGTTTTTTGAAGCAAGTCTTCAAGAGTGTTTCCACCACTACCTTTAATAAGTTCTTCTTTTTGTTTTGCTTTTCTTTCTTCTACAATTTGTTTAGACAATTTTTCGTCAACAACTGTGAATGTTTCACCTGCAGGTGGAACTTCACTAAAGCCTAAAACTGTTACAGGCATTGATGGCGTTGCCAATTTCACTTGTTTATTGTTTTCATCAATCATGGCTTTTACCTTACAAATAGTTGTTCCACAAACAATTGTATCACCAATTTTAAGTGAACCATCTCTAACTATTAATGAAGCAATCGGTCCACGTCCTTTATCAAGTCTCGCTTCCATAACTGTTCCCATAGCGTGGATATTTGGATTTGCTTTAAGACCTTGCACATCAGCAACAAGTAAGATTGTTTCAAGTAATTTATCAATACCTTCACCTGTTTTGGCTGAGATCTTACAAATGATTGCGTCACCGCCCCACGCTTCAGGTAAGACATTGTGTTCGGCGAGTTGTGTTAAAATTCTATCAGGTTCTGCTTGTGGTTTATCCATCTTGTTGATTGCCACAATCATAGGAATATTTGCTGATTTAATGTGGTTAATAGCTTCAACTGTTTGAGGCATGATTCCATCGTCTGCTGCAACAATTAGAATTGCAATATCTGTTACGCTTGCTCCTCTAGCACGCATTGCTGTGAATGCTTCATGCCCTGGAGTGTCAATAAATGTTATATGTTTTTCATCAACTTTAACTCGATATGCACCGATAGCTTGTGTTATTCCACCTGCTTCTGTGTCTGTAACCTTTGATTTTCTAATATAATCCAATAAGCTTGTTTTACCATGGTCAACGTGACCCATAACGGTTACAATTGGAGCACGTTCTTGGGCTTCATCATCATTATATGAACGCATAGTATTTTGCAAATCTTGCAATTTTTCTTCACTAGTTTTATCTAATTTTTGAACGAGTTCAATGCCCATATCTGACAAAATTAGTTCTGCAGTTGCAAAATCAATTGTTGAGTTGATGGTTACCATCATTCCAAGTAACATAAACTTTTTAATGATTTCGCTAACAGGTTTACCACTAACTTCACTTAATAATTTAATTGTGATATTGTCAGTTGTTATAACAGCAGGACCTTGTGGTCTTACATCAACTTTAGTTTCAACATCTTTTTTCTTTGTTCGAATTTTACGATTAATTACTCTATCTTCGTCACCATTTTCAACAAGCATTCCACGTTTTAATAAGTCACGTTTTGAATAAGCTCGTTTTTCTTCAAATCTCTCATTCTCTTTTTTCTTATTGGCAAAAGTTCTAGTTGGGCTAGCAGTTATAACAGGTTGAGCATAATTAATTGTAGGACGTTTGTTTAAATTATCTTTATTTTGAGCTGGTCTTTGACCTGGTTTATAGTTTGGATTAAACGGTCTTTGATTGTTTCCAAGCGGACGATTGTTTTGACCTGGCTTGAAATTTGGATTATATTGGCGACCATTGGGATTATTTCTTTGATTATTTGATTGGCTTTGAAATCTATTGTTTGCATTATATTGATTTTGATTGTTTCGGTTTTGATTTCTATTGTCATTACCTTGATTTCGACTTTCGAAATTGCGTTGCCTATTTTGAGAAAATTGTTGAGATTGAGGTTTTTGCTTAGGATTTTCTTGTTTGCTCTCTTGTTTTGGAGTGTCAAAAACAACAGCAGGTTCTTCTGCTTTTACTTCAACTTTTGGTTCGGGTTTTGCAACAACAGTTTTAGCTTGCTCTAAAATTATTGCTGTTTCTTTTTCTTTAACATTCCTTGTTAAAGCACTCATCTCAACCTTTAAGTTATAGAACTTTTCTGCAAGGTTAATAATTTGTTTTTCTCTAACCATTATTTGCAATTGCTTAATTGCTTTATTAAATTCTTTGTTTTGTGTTTCGTTAGCCAATATTAATTTTCTCCTTATTTTGCAGTATTGCTTTGCTTAAATTTTCGTCAGTCAATCCAAGTATTTTTATATCTTGAAATTTGATAAGATCTCCAAGTCCAACTTTTGAGACAATCATTTCACAATTATGTTTGTTTGCAAGATTTTTTGCAAGATCTTTTAGATTGTTGCTTGCTGAGTTACAAACTAAAATTAAATTTAAGTGTTTTGTGGTTCTCTTTAATGCAGTTTGGCCCATTATGCAATTATTTGATTTTTGAGCAAACCCTAAATAACTAATTATTTTGTCCATAATCCCCTAATTTTTCATATATTTGAGAATTCAAATTCGTTTTAAATGCTCGGTTTAGAAGTTTTTTCTTAATAGTTAATTCAATACACTTATCATCTTTACAAATATAAGCGCCACGACCACCAAGTTTGTTTTTTTCATCAATTAAATATTCGTCATTAATTCGTGCTATTCTTATCATCTCATTTTGTTGTTTGCACGTTCTGCAAGCAACACATCGTCTATCTTGTTTGATATGCACAATTTACCTCTATTCATCAATGTCATCAAAGAAGTCATCATCTAATATTATATTAGCACTGCTTGTGCTTAAAACATCATTTGTTTTTGGTTGTTCTTGTAAACTTGATGCTTTAACATCAATTTTATAACCGGTTAATTTTGCCGCAAGACGAACGTTATGTCCACCCTTACCAATTGCTAAAGATAATTTATTTTCTGGAACGAGAACATTGGCAACTCCAGCAGCTGTGTCAACTGTGATTTCACTAACTTCAGCTGGACTTAAGGCTGCAACAATATAATCTGCTGGATTTTCACTAAAGTTAATAATATCTATCTTCTCACCATTTAACTCATTTATAACTGAGTTGATTCTAGCACCTTTATTTCCAATGCAAGCACCAACAGCATCAAGATTTTGAATTGATGTTGATACGGCAATTTTTGTTCTAAGTCCAGCTTCTCTTACAAGACCAACAATAGACACTTCACCGTTATTGAGTTCTGGAACCTCCATTTCTAATAACATTTTAACGAAATTTGGGTGTGTTCTGCTAACTTGCACAACAGTTCCACGGAAATCATCTTTGATATGGCGAACATAAACTTTAACTCTGTCACCTGGCTTAAATTTATCAGTTGTGAGCATATCACGTTTTGTTAAAAGTCCTTCAAGTGTTGTTCCACCGATTTCAAGATAAACATTATCAACATCTATACGTTTTACATTTGCAACAATAATCTT
Source organism: Candidatus Onthoplasma sp. (assembly GCA_045633245.1). Classification (GTDB taxonomy): domain Bacteria; phylum Bacillota; class Clostridia; order Christensenellales; family UBA1242; genus Onthoplasma. The sequence continues at coordinate 24,814 of JAZQYA010000015.1, read as the reverse complement.
ACCTTCTTTTTCAGCAATATCTTTATAGATTGATTGTTTTTCTCTTTCTTTAATTTTTTGCATGATAACTTGTTTTGCAGTTTGAACAGCAATACGATTAAAATCTTTTGTTGAAACTTCTTGTTTAACAACGTCACCAATCTTATACGTTGATTTTAATTTTTTTGCATCTTCCAAACTGATTTCTTTATCCTCATCTTCAACAATTTCAACAACATCTCTATAAAAATAAGTTTTGATTGTTGCCTTTTCTGGGTTAATTTTCACTTCAGAATTTTGAGCCATGCCACTATATTTTTTAAATGCGGCTGTTAGAGCTTGTTGAAGATCGGCAATAAATTCATCTTGCGGGATACCTCTTTCTGTCTCTAAATCTTTTAATGCTTCAAAAAAATCTTTACTAATCATAAATTCTCCTTAAAATTGATTGTGTGTGCTTGCATACAAGCAAGTAATTTTTATGTGAATTTATATCGAACTTGTTTCGATATGTTTTCTTCTTAAAACTCTATATATGGTGTAATATATGCAATGTCTTTTAGGTTTATTTTCAAGTTTTCATTGTCGATATTTAAAACAACACTATCACCTGTTTTTTGTTTTAATACAGCAACAAATTCTTTTCTTCCGTCAAGTTTTGCATATAATTTAACGTTTACTTTTTTATTTTCATATTTTTTGAATTGCCAATCATATTTTAAAGGCTTATCAAGACCATATGAAGAAATATCCAAATAATATGGTTCGTTGTTTGTTGGGTCTAACTCCTCCAACGATTCATCAATAAGACGGCTTACAGCAACACAATCGTCTACTGTAACACCTTGATCTTTTTCGATATAAATTGTTAAATGCATTCCATCGTTTTTCTTTGCATATTCCACTTCAACAAGTTGAATGTCTCCCGTGAAAAGTGGTTTAATTTTTTCATAAACTAAATCTGCAACTTTCATTTTTACTCCCTAATATAGATTTTTCCTTTATAAAAGTAATTAGGAGTGGCGTCGGCCACTCCTAGTTGTTAATTGTATTATAACACACAATTTTTAATAAATCAATAGTTTTTATAATATTTTACCAAAATATTATTAATTAGGCAATGTTCATTAGTTTTATAAATGCTTTTGCTGTTGCCGTTGCATCGTCTATTGCTCTGTGCGCATTTTCTAAACTTATATTTAATTTCTCAACTATGGTTCCTAATTTATAATTTTTTAATCCAGGAAGTTTTTGTCTTGCCATAATCATTGTGTCCATAACTTTGTGATTAAAATTATATGACATTCTCTTCGAAATGTTGTGTATGAAAGACATATCAAATGCAGCATTTTGTGCAACAATAGTTGCCCCATCACAAAACTTATAAAAGTCTGGCAACACATAGTTAATTGTTGGAGCATCTTTAACCATGCTGTCATCTATGCCTGTTAGATCTGTAATTTCTTTCGGAATATGTTTGCTTGGTTTAATAAATGTTGCAAAAACCTCATCAATTCTTCCATTAACCACTTTGCATGCGCCAATTTCAATTATTTCTTCCTTAAGGGGGTCTAATCCTGTGGTTTCAACATCAAAAACAACGTAAGTTCCTGGGAAAGTTTTACTGTCATCATCAAAAAGGCCTGCTTGTTCATAATCTATGTGTTTTTTAGGAAAAATAGTGTGGTAATCTTCATTTACATGTTTAAAAGCAGACTTAATCTCCTCTCTTTTATATTCACATCTTGCAATTGAATTTGCTGTGAAATTTAATTTCCCATTAAATTCACGGAATGAACCAAAACAACAAACCTTCATTCCAACTTCGATTAAATCACCTTTAATTTCGTCATGTTGTTTAGGGAATATAGAACAATAAAGCACTTTATTGTCGTTTTTAATTGAAAAATTATAAAACGTGCGTTCAATTTCACTTTCCTCTTTATTTTTAGTTATTTTGCGCTTGTAGGTTTTCTTTTGAATTGTTGTTATTTCGCCACAAATTATAACGTTTTCAATTGGAGTGTTTACCTTTGTGTAATCAATAGATAGAGAATATTCGTTTTTTCCAATTATATCCACAATATTTGAAAGCTCATAAACGGTCTTTTCTTCTGCCTCTTTAATGCTTGCCATGAGTTCCATATTTTTTTCAATTTGATTTACGCTTTCAACTGCATCTTCCTTTTTTTGAAAATCAACCATAAAGTCTGCAAAAAAGCTATCCCTTAACTTTTCTTCAATTATGGTTTCCCTGTTTAAATTTTTTGCGTGCTCATAACTTGTTGGCGTTAATTTTAATTTAATCGTTACCTTAAGATTTTCAATTTCAACAGCCACGTCATCATAAGTAAAGTTCTTTGAAATTGAAGGAAAATTATTAATTATTGTTGTGTAAGTGTAATTTGCAATTGCTCGTTTATCCAACGGGCATGATTTAAATGACAATTCAAAATTAACAAAATCACCGATAAGTTCTTTTACTTTATTTATTATAACGATCTTATTTTCTTCATTTGGCGTAAAATTCTCTGGATTATATAAAAAATTCATCACACAAACATTCGTGCTCTCTGTGTATACAGCATCTTTAAATTTCAACCCATTATATATTAAATTTAATAATTCTATTCCTTGTTCCATGATTAAATTATAACAAAAAAAAATAAGAGTGTCAACACACCCTTATTTATTAAATTACAATACAAATTGCAAAACATCAACCACAATAACAAAAGCAAACAAAACGAATAAGCCTATATTGTTGATCATATTCACAACCTCACGTTTAACCGGTTTCTTCCTTATCCATTCTATGGTTACAAAAATCATTTGAAAACCATCCAATGCTGGGATTGGCAAAAGGTTAAAAACTGCCAAATTTACCGCAATTAAAGGCAGTAATAACAACAACATACTTTCTTGCGTGAAGTTTGCAATCATTTTAACAGTTGTAACCGGGCCTCCAAGAGATGTTATTGAGAGTTGACCTGTTATTAATTGCCCAAACACAACCAACACTTTCCATGCCCACTTAAATGTAAATGGCACAGATTCTCCAAGTGCTTCCCAAAAAGAATATTTATATGAAGCCAGTTTGAATTCTGCGTCATTTTCTTCATACTTATTTAATAAGGTCCAGCCTGAATATTCTCCATTTTCGTTATAAACAACATTAACATGTCCGTCAACAATGATTTTATCGCCATCACGTTCAACATTAAATGTTATCGGAACTTGAACAAGATAAAATGTTTTGTCTTCTTCAGTAAATTTATTAATTTCAACTGTTATATCTTCACCTTGATAATCGGCATAGTTATTAGAAATGTGGTCTGACACCAATGTTGCAAAATAATGATCATTAACAAAGTCTATCTTATGCCCTTCAACACCATAAATAACATCATCTGTTTGTAAAGAGTTGCGATTAATAGATGTGTTTTCATCTATCGCTTTAACCTGAACCAAATCATATCCAGATGACACAAGAAGAATAAAAGAGAAAATAATACCGCTCAAAAAATTGAAGAATGCGCCTGAAAATAGGACTATTAAACGCTTCCAAGGTTTCTGATTATTAAATGCTTGTGGGTTGTCTTTATTTTCTTCAGTTTCACCCTCAAATGCACAATAACCACCCAAAGGAATTGCTCTTAGCGAAATTAATTCTCCTCGTTTATTCTTCCTTTGGAAAATTTTTGGACCAAACCCCACACTAAACTCATTGATTTTGAACTTTAAAATTTTCCCCGCAATATAATGTCCTAATTCGTGAATTAAGACCATAAACAATAAAACAAGAATGGCTATGAAAATATAGCCAATATACTTAAAAACAGATGCTACACTAAGTAATGTTGAAATCATATAAACTAATTATTACACTAAAATTAAAAATATTACCACATAGACAAAAGTAGATATAAATATCATCGCGTCAATTCTATCAAGCATTCCGCCATGGCCTGGAAATATATTACCACTATCCTTAATACCTGCATTTCTTTTAAGTTTACTTTCAAACAAATCGCCCATTTGTCCGAAGGCAGAACCGACCATGCCGACAATTAGGAAATGCCACCATTTTAAACTATACATATTTAAAATTGCTTCAAACGCTGAAATGTTATAAGCAATTAGATATAATAACAATGCACCAATTATCCCACCAATTAGTCCACCAATTGCTCCGCTTATGGTTTTATTAGGACTAATTTTCGGCGCAAGTTTTGGTCCCCTTAAAGTTCTTCCAACTAAATATGCAAAAGTATCAGTTAACCAAGTTATCACAAAAATTAAAATTATAAATATTAATGAAAAATATTTTCCGGCATAAATATCTGAGTGGTTAAAGTTTAAAAGCAGGCAAAAGAAGAAACTTGGATAAACACAAGCTAAAAGTGTGTTAAGACTTGTGATTAAATGTTGTTTTGATGGTGCATTCTTGTCTTTAAAAAACTCAACCAACAATGCAATTAACCAATAAGCAGCCAAAACAGCAACTTCAATTAATAAAATTAAATAAAATTCAAATTTGCCAACACACAACAAAAGCACAGCATAATTAAGAATACAATACATTGATGCCATAAATTTATTAACCTTACGCTTGTTTGCTTCCAACATGTTGCAAATTTCAAAACCAGCAACTATAGTTACACCTAAAATAAATATGTCAAAAATATAATCACCAATTGAATATGGCAATAGTTTGCTAATGATTGCCAAAACTGATGCTAAAACGATATAAATACTTGTTATTGCTCTTTGTTTCATTACTATCCTTTAATTGCGCCAAATCTACGATTTCTTTTCATATATATTTTTAACGCCTTAATTAAATGTTTCTTTGTAAACCCTGGCCAATAAGTTTTTGGAAAATGCCATTCACTATATGTAGCTTGCCAAGGGAGAAAATTGCTTGTTCTCTTTTCGCCTGACGTTCTTATTACGAAATCAAGCGGATATAATCCATTGGTATATAAATGTTTTTCAAAAGTTTTTTCGTCAATATTTGTTTCACCATTTGCAATAATTTCATTTATAGCGTTTAAGATTTCTTCTCTTCCACCGTAATTGATGCAAGCATTAATTACAAACCCTGTTTTATTCTTTGTGAGTTCCATAAGTTCTTTTGATTTTTTTCTTACTTCTTCACTAAGCCTTGCATCTTCCATGTCACCACAAATATTGATTCTAACGTCTTTATCTTCATATTCTTTTTTATATTCATCAAGCATTTGATTAAAAGAATCCATTAAAAACTTAACTTCATTTTCAGGTCTATTCCAGTTTTGTTTTGAAAAACAATACATAGAAAGATTTTTAATTCCCAATTCTTGACAATATTGAATATGCTTTTTGAGGTTGTCAAGTCCTACTTTATGACCCGCACTTCTTGGGAGTCCGCGTTTTTTTGCCCATCTACCATTCCCATCAATAATGAGTGCAATATGTTTTGGCATGCGTGGATCATTTTTTATTTTTTCGATATTCAATTTAAACCTCCATAATGTCGGCTATTTTCTTTTCACAACTTATGTCTGCTTTACCTGTAAATGTATCGAGTTTCTTTTGAACTTCTTTATCTAATGTAGCATATTCGTCTTCACTGATTTCACTATTTTTCTTTGCATCTTTAAACACGTCAAGACAATCACGGCGGGCATTTCTCATTGCAACTTTACAATCTTCCAACAATCGTTTTGCATCTTTAGTATATTCTCTTCTTCTTTCTTCAGTAAGCATTGGAAATCCAATACGTATAATCTTACCATCGTCACTAACAGAAACACCCAAGTTTGCTGCTTCAATTCCAATTTTGATGTCACGCAAAGTGCTTGCATCATATGGTGCCACAACCAACATTCTTGCATCTTGAACCATAATGTTGCTAGTTTGCAAAATTGGAGCTTTTGTTCCATAGTAATCAACTTTAATATTTTCAATAAGCTTTGGATTTGCTCTTCCAACGCGTATCATTAAAAGGTTATCCAAAAATCTATTATATAGTTTTTCTAAATTTTCTTCATACTCCATGAGAGTCATCTCAGTCATTTCGTTCATAATTTCCTCCAAAATAATTAATGAATTGTGAGTTTGATTTTAAAAAACCAATTCAGCATGTATCATTATTAATAATAACTTATTCCAAAAAAAATAGCAAGTGAAAAACACCTACTATTATTTTATTAATTCATTTTAGATTGAAAGTGTTGACACACTTTGTTCGCCACTTGGCGCATTCACTCAAAATCTTAACAACTAGTTAATTTTTGATTGTGCAGCAACCTCAGCCGCAAAGTCGTCATTACGTTTTTCAAGACCTTCACCCATAACCATTAAGTGGAATCTTCTGATTGTAAGTTTTTCACCAATTTTAGCTGTGAGTTCTGCCAAAACGTCTTTAACTTTCTTCTTACCATCTGGATCCTTAATGTAAACTTGTTCTAAAAGAACAACTTCATCATAATATTTTTTGATTTTACCATCAACGATTCTATCAACCATCGCTTCTGGCTTTCCTTCGTTAAGAAGTTGAGCGCGATAGATTTTTCTTTCTTCTTCAACTTTTTCAGCTGGAAGTTCATCAATGCTTACGCAAAGTGGACGATTTGCAACAACTTGCATTGCAACGTTATGCAAAAATTCTTTAAATTCTGGGTTTTTAGCCACGAAGTCTGTTTCACAGTTACCTTCAACGAGCGCTGCAAATGCACCACCGCCGTGAATATAACATTCAATTGTTCCTTCTGCAGCAATTCTGCTTTGTTTCTTAGCAGCTTTTGCAGCACCGCTTTCACGAAGAATTTCAACAGCTTTGTTCATGTCTCCATTTGCTTCAACCAAAGCCTTTTTGCAGTCCATCATTCCTGCACCTGTCATTTCTCTTAATTCAGCTACCATTTTTGCTGTAATTGGCATAAATTTAATCCCCCTTTTTATTATGCGTTTTCTTGAGTTTCTTCAACTTTTTCTTTTTTTGCAACTGGACGTTTTTTAGAAACTTTCTTTTCTTCTTTTTTTGCTTCAAATTTTACAACATCACCCGTTACCATTGATTCCATTGAAACTTCATCTTCACTTGCTGTTAAGTCATGAAGAACAACTCCACCCTTAGCTTCCAAGATAGCGTCTGTTAAAGCGCTTAAGATAAGTTTAACTGAACCGCTTGCATCGTCATTTGCTGGAATGCAAACATCAACATCGTCTGGATTGCTGTTTGTGTCAACAATACCAACTGTTGGGATTCCAAGACGTTTTGCTTCTTGAACTGCAATGTGTTCTGTTGATGGGTCTACGATAATCATAAGACCTGGAAGTGAAGTCATGTCTTTAATACCGCTAAGGTTTGCTGCAAGTTTATCTCTTTCTTGCTTTAATTTGATAACTTCTTTCTTTGGAAGAAGATCAAAGTCACCCAATGTTTCCATTTGGTTAAGTTTGTTCATTCTGTCAATTCTCTTTCTGATTGTTGTGAAGTTTGTAAGTGTTCCACCCAACCAACGAGAACTTACGTAGAACATGTTTGCTCTTTCAGCTTCTTGTTTAACGATTTCGCCTTTTTTAGTTCCAACGTATAATACGCTAGCACCAGCAAGCACTTTTTCTTTGATGAAAACGTATGCTTCATCGATTTGTTTTGAAGTGTCTTCAAGATTCAAGATATGAATATCATTTCTTGCTGTGAAGATATACTTCTTCATTTTAGGATTCCATTTCCTAGTTGGATGACCGAAGTGACATCCGGCTTCCAATAATTGTTTCATTGAAATTACTGACATATATTTTTTCCTCCTGTTTACGTCTTCCCTATTAATCAATTTGCTATGAACCAAAACTTTAAATTGCAACTTGGCATTGTTCGACTTACCATTTTTGCAACTACCCGTTCGGCAACAGACAAGCAATCATAATAGGTGCTTATTCATTGAACGTATATAATATAACATATTAATTGAGCAATGTCAACCACTTTTGTCAAGTTTATTTGCTTAACATAAAACAATAAAAAAACAACTCGATTTGAGTTGTTTTTTGTTAAATTATGATATTATCAATTTCTTCTAATACAGATGCGTCGATATCTTTTTGAATAGTGTTTTGTTTTATTTTATCATCAATCATTTTTTGTGCTTGTTTAATTTTCTCTTGTATTTTTTCTTCAAGTATATCACGTGTTTGTTGTGATATTTTTTTTCCTTTTATTACTTCTTCCACTCCCGCCCTGATGTTTCTTTCAACAATAAATAAAAATAATGGAGCTGTTTCTTTATTGAAGTTTCTTTCTGAAATCTTGTTTAATGAGCGTCCATCAGCCAAAGAATACAGTTCACTAAGATCAAAAAATGATTCCGCTGATACCGTAAAAGGAAATAAAACTTTTCCATCCATGTCAATACATCCATATATGCCATTTTTATTAGCAATTACTAAACCATCTATAAACCTCATAATTTCATCATAAATATAAGGAATTATTTCTTCCCCTTTTTTGTTAATTATTCCTTGCTTACCATTAGGTTCTTTAATTGCAATTGAAAAACCACCGTATTCAAAATAATCAATGAAGTCATAAGTTGTGTCGATTAATATTTCACCTTTCTCATTTACGGTTCCATACAAACCTGAATTTTTATCTCTTACAATGCATACACCCTCATCTTCATCATAATCATATACAGCTTCTAAATTTTTTTGCTCCAATATTTTCTCTAAATTTACATCTTCCATTTCTTTCTCCAATTGTTACTATAATAACAAAATAAATAATTTTTGTCAATATGTAAATTTACTTCCCTTAGCCTTCGCCAATAAGAGTTTGGTAAATTGAAAGAACTTCGTCAATAATTGCATCGTCTCTTTCGATGTCAATTGTGTTTTTAAGTTCATCAATTACGAACAAAACGCCTTCACCATCACTCACTCCTTGCATTGGTGTTACAGGAATCATGATTGCATACAATAAGCCTGTTCTATCAAGCGGAATAACTGCCACTTGTTCAAATTCGATTGGTTTGTTATCCTCATCGTAAAGGACAATGTTGTCCATATTTTTTTCATCTAAGATTTGTTCAATTGGATTTTTAATTTTCATTTTTATTTCTCCTGTTTTTATTCTATCATATGTAGAGCAAAAAAATCAACCAAATCACAATGTGTCTAGAAAATCTTGCAAAATAATACTAGCCGCCACCGCATCTAGTTTTTCTTTTCTTTTTTTCCAATCTCTTTCTGTCTCTTTTAGCATTTCTTCAGCCATAATTGATGACAAGCGTTCGTCAACAAATTGAATTTTTATATTTGTTTGTTCATTGAGTTTTGTCATGAAATCACGAGTTTTCTTTGCAATTTCTTGCTCCTCACCTGCCATGTTCATTGGAAGTCCACAAACGATTTCATCAACATTTCTTGATTTGATAATGTCTTGCAAATGTTGAATGTCTTGCTCTTCTCCTTTCCTTTTATAAGTCTCAAATGGAGTTGCCAAAAACTTTGTGTCGTCACTAAGAGCAATTCCAATTCTACTTAAGCCAAAATCTATTCCCATTGTCTTCATATTGGTATTATATCAAATTTAGTCAAAGTTGTAAATTAATTTTATTAAATTTAAAAAACTCAACTTATTGTTGAGTTTTATGCTTCCAAATCATTACCCATGTATTCTTCAAGTTCAAAAATGTTTTCGTTTTTTCTTTTGAGTCTTTTTATAATTCTATTTATTCTTGCTGCCACCCCAGAATGAGTCTTATTGTAAATCTTTGCAAGTTTCCTAAAGCTTTTTCCCTCTCTTCCATATAATCCAAAGTATGACTTGATCAACTCTTGATCTTCTTCTTTTAAGGTTAATAAAATACTATTAAGCTTCTTATTAAAATCTTCATGATCCAACTCTTTTAATGAAATAACATCATTCTCATTTTTATCAATAATCCACTCGATATCTTTTGGCCTCATAATTACTTCTTTTTTTCTTTCAGCCAAATAATAAGCTCTAGACAAAAGCCTATACGTATTCATTTGAATCATATTTTCTATGTATTTTGTTTTAGTGCTAGGTAAAAACTCATAATTTAAATAAAGCTTATATAAGTGTTCTAAAACAAAGGATAACCCCTCATCAAATGGAACCAATGATCCTATATCATCTCTTGCATAGGTTGAAGCTGTTGCAGAAATTATATCATATGTTGACTTTTCAAAAAGTTTTTTTGCTACTTCCTGCTTATTTCCATTATCGAATTCCTTTACAAGGCTTTTATACTCAGAAGAACTTATTCTTACCACATCTTTATAATAGCTAAGCCCTTCTTTTAAATATCTCTCTTTTCTTTTTAAGAACTCTTCCTTGCTACACTTAATTAATTCCAATTTAAAATTATTTTCATCCATAATATAAACCTTCCGTTAAATACTATTTGGTTTATATAATAATATAGATGTCACATTATGTCAATATCTATTTTATTATTTGAGAGATTTAGTTTAATTCTTCTTGTTTTTCTTTTTTCATTTTTGCAGATTGAGTTTTTATTTCATTGCTAATATCATCAATGATTTCTCTTCCTTTCTCAACCCCCATTTCAACTTTGTCTGCTAAGCACTTGTTAGTTTTCACAGCAATAGCGCCAACCATAAAACCTAACCCCATACCAATTAATAATTCTTTCATATTTTCCTCCTTATGGTTACCTTATTATTTGCGATTAATGTAAAAATATGTAAAAAATTTTAATTTACAATAGCAATAAAAAAGAGGAAGATTAGTCTTCCTCAAATAAATCATCAAAAAAATCTGCAAAATCATCATCAAAGTCATCTTTAAAATCAACTTCTGTTTCTGGAGTTTGTTTAAATTGTTCATTGCTTTGAGTCAAATTTGTTACTTCAAACTCATCATCTAATCCTAAACCAAACTCGTCATACAATTCGTTTTCTAATGTAGGAATTTGCATTTCTTCGTTTAAAGTTGCTTTCTTTTTGTTTTGCTTATTTTCTTTATCCAGTTTGTCTTTATAGTCGTCAATTGCCATTTTAACACAATCAATACAGAACATAATGTCTGTTTCAGATTCTTCTCCCAATTCTTTTTGAATTGAATATGGGTCTAAAAATACCATTGAAACCATTTTACCTTTTAACATTTGTGTTATGGTAGAACATACCGCAATAATGTACGGATTTGCTTGCGCTCTAAATTGAGCCAATTCAATAATTCCATTTTCAATTTTTAATGAGAATTCCACATGAGCTGTTCCATTATAATTGTAACAATCTGCAATTCCGTCTGGTTTTTTTATTCTTCCTGCATTTTTAGGGTTATTAAATAAATTTAATACTATCTTGCTATACATAATTATTTATCCCCCTTTCTCTTTCTTATTTTCATTCCGTATGTTGAAGAAAATGCACGAAGTTCTTCAACAGATTTAGTGATAATTGCAACAGCCTTGTCTAAGTCTTCATAGGAATTATTTTTGCCTATGCTAAAGCGAATTGTACACCTAGCATCATCGTTGTTTAAACCGATTGCAGTCATAACATGGGAAACTGTTAGTGTATCAGATGAGCAGGCACTTCCTGTTGAAACTGCAACACCCTTTATATTTAATTTTGCAAGCAAACTTTCACCATCAACCCCAACAAATAATACTGAAATAATGTGTGGAAGTTTTTGTCTTGTGTTTGCATTAATCACGATATTTTCAACGCTGTCTGTTAATTTTGTTAAGAAATATTCGCTTAAAGTTCTAACTTTATGATTGTTTGTTCTCATGTCTCTAATTGCAATTTCACAAGCTTTTGCAAATCCAACAATTCCAGCTGTGTTTGTTGTGCCACCACGTTTGTTTCTTTCTTGATTTCCTCCGAAAATGATTGGATCAATTTCAACTTTATTGGAAACATATAGTGCAGCAACACCCTTTGGCCCATAAATTTTATGTGAAGAAATTGTCATTGCATCAATTTCAAGATCTTCAACGTCTAAATTCATATTACCATAAAGTTGCACAGCATCTGTGTGAAACAGAATTCCTTTTTCGTGAGCGGTTGAAGAAATCGCTTTTATGTTTTGAATTGTTCCAATTTCATTGTTTGCAGAAATAATTGACACTAAAATTGTGTTTGGTTTGATTGCTCTTAAGTATTCTGCAAAGTTAATAAATCCATTTTTGTCAACATTTAAATATGTAACGCTAAATCCATCTTTTTCAAGAAATTTGCATGCTTGTAAAACCGAGGCATGCTCAATTGAACTAACAATAATGTGATTGCCTTTATTTCTATTTGCATATGCTAAACCAATAATTGCCCAACTGTTTGCTTCACTTCCGCTGCTAGTGAAATATATTTCTTTTGATTTTGCATTGATCGATTCTGCAATTATATCTCTTGCGCTATCAATAAGATCCAATGCTTCCTTACCAAATGAATGGTTTGAAGAAGAATTGCCAAAAACATTTGTCATAACTGGTATCATGGCGCTTATAACTTCAGCGCTAAGATTTGTTGTTGACGCATTATCTAAATAAACCCTTTCCTTATCCATTTTTGCTCCTTACTCTTATTTTCGTCCTTAATTTATCACCAATTAAGAATTTTGTCAAATATATTTGAGTTTTAAATTTCTAGGTTTTTATCATAATTTTCAATTATATTCAAAAATTCTTCGCCTTTAATATTGTTATCGGCTAAATATCTAACTGCGCTTCTTGCTTCCCTATTTGAAATCAAATATTGAATAATATCTGGTGCGCAGGTTTCATGTGTTAAATATGCCAAATCGATAAAATCTCTTTTGTCTTCTTCATTTATTAAAAGAACTTCACAAATTTCATTTAACAAGGTTTTGGGTGCGTGCCTATTGCCTTTTTCTATGTCTGAAACATAAGCGGGTGTCACATTTAATTCTTTTGAAATTTCTCTAACACTATAGCCAAGTTCTAACCTTCTATTTTTTATAAAGTCGCCAAATGAAAATCTATCCAATTTGGGATTTTTTTGCAAGTATTCTTTTAGATTCATGTATTACTCCTAGCCATAATTTAACATGTTACAATGTCATTGTCAATAGAGAATTTAATTTTTAATTAAAAACATGATTATTATTCAAATGTGCCAATAAAAAATGGTGCTTGAAAACATCAAACACCATTTATTTTTTTAATTAATCTTCTGGAACCTCAGCAGCGTCACAACGTCTCACAAAATCTAAAACCTCATCGAAGCTGTTTAAACCAACAAGACTATCAATTACCTTCCCTTCTTTAAAGGCCAAGAGTGTTGGCACACTGAAAATTCTATATCTTTTTGCTATTTCTTCATTATCATCAATATCGAGATTAAAAAAACTAACATTGTCCATTTTGTTTGCAACTTGTTCCAAAATTGGCGCCAACATTCTGCAAGGCATACACCATGTTGCAGAAAAATCAATTATTGTTAAATCCTCACCAGAAACAATTTCTTGAAAATCTAATTCACTTAGAGAATCCATACATAACTCCTTATAATTTTAAAATATCGTTTATAATTTTTGAACACATAATACTAGCCATATTCATAGGATAGTATATCACACTTCCAATTGTTTTGCAATCAAATTTAAGGGGCTTTTGCTTAGTATAACAAACTTGAAGTTTATTTATTCTCTCTTGCACACAAAACTTTCTAATAATCTTCGCCAGTTTATCATAACTAGTTTTAGAAATATCCGCTATCTCAAAACGAGGAATTTCTTCATAGCGGTTACCCGCACCCATCGCACATAAAATCGGCAAATTAAGTTCTTTTGATTTTTTTATAAGCAATTTTTTTGCGTTTATATCATCAATGCAATCCACAATGTAATCATATTGAGAAAAATCAATTTCACAAATTGTTTCTTCATCTAATTTTATTGGAAATTTATCAACTTTTATATTTGGGTTAATATTATAAAATTGTTTTTCCAACTCATCAACTTTAAGTTTACCAACGTTACCAATGTTAGCCATCAATTGCCTATTAATATTTGTTAATGTAATGGAGTCGAAATCAACAATTCCTATATTCTGAATTCCGGAACGAACCAACATGTGGGCGAGAGATCCTCCAACACCACCAACGCCAAAAACTATGATGCGTGCAGAAAACAACTTTCTAATCTGTTCTTCATTTAGCATCATAGTAAAACGTGAATATATTTCATTATTTGTTGTGTTATAAGACATACTTTTTAAAATCGTGAGTTTGAATAATTTCTTTCATCGTGTTTTGAACAAATGGACGATCAACAACAACTTTAACCAATGGATTTTCGTCACTTGCGTTGAAAGAAATATCTTCAAGCAATAATTCCATTATTGTTTGCAACCTTCTGGCACCAATATTTTCTTTTGTTTCATTTTGATCCGCAGCAATTTCAGCGATTGTTTCAATTGCATCTTCAGTGAATTCAAGATCAATATTGTCAACTTCAAGAAGTTTTTGGTATTGAGTGGTGATTGCATTTTGTGGTATTGTTAAAATTTTCTTAAAATCGTCCTTATTTAATGAGTTTAACTCAACTTGAATTGGGAAACGCCCTTGAAGTTCTGGAATAAGATCACTAACGCTTGAAATATGGAAAGCCCCGGCTGCTATAAACAGAATATAATCCGTGTGAATTACACCATATTTAGTATTTACAACGCTACCTTCCACAATTGGCAAAATATCTCTTTGAACACCTTCACGAGAAACATCTTGTCCGTGATTTTTCTTTGCTGCAATTTTATCTATTTCATCAATGAATATAATTCCTTCTTGCTCTGCTCTGAAAATCGCTTCTTTGTTAACCGCATCTGGATCTATCATTCTGTCGCTTTCTTCTTCAAGAAGAATTTCTTTTGCTCTTGCAACAGTCATCTTTTTCATTTTTCTTGGGGCTTTGATCACTCCGCCCATTATCTGACCAAGATTAATTTCAGCACCCACTCCATCCATTAAATTAATTGATTTTGGTTGTTCTTTAACATCAATATCAATGGTGTCGTTGTCAAATTTTCCTGCATTATAGTCTTCATAAAATTGTGCTCTGAAAACTTCAGTGTCCATTTCTTCTGGCTTTGTTGCCTTTTTGATTGGATATAACGCATCAGTTATTTTCTTATTTACTATGGTGATCGCCTTATCTTTAATTCTTGCGATATATTCAGCCTTAACAATTCTAACACTCGCTTCAACAAGATCTCTAACCATGCTTTCAACATCTCTACCAACATAGCCAACTTCTGTGTATTTTGTTGCTTCAACTTTAACAAATGGTGCATTAACAAGTTTTGCCAAACGCCTTGCAAGTTCAGTTTTACCAACACCGGTTGGTCCCTTTAAAATAATGTTTTTAGGTGTTATTTCGTCTTTTAGATCTTTACTTAACTTGCTTCTTCTATATCTATTTCTAAGCGCAATTGCCACTGCCCTTTTTGCTTTTTCTTGACCAACAATGTGATTGTCTAAACATTTAACTATCTCTTTACAGGTCATCATACTAAACTTCCTCCACAACATAGTTTGAATTTGTGAAAACACAAATATCACTTGCTATTTCCATTGCTTTTAGTGCAATTGAGCGAGCATCAAGATCAGTGTTTTTCAATAGCGCTTTAGCTGCTGACAAGGCATAATTTCCACCGCTTCCAATAGCACAAATTCCATCGTCTGGTTCGATAACATCTCCCATGCTTGTTAAAATGAGTAGTGTGTTTTTATCTGCAACAATCATAAGGGCCTCTCCATTTCCTCTGTGGCCATTTCTAATGTTTTTTGCATATTCAACAGCGCTGCGCATTAAACTTCCGCTGTATTTATTTAGCATTTTTTCAAATTCTTCACACATTGCAAAAGCATCTGCAGTTCCTCCTGCAAAACCAACAACAACCTTGCCTTCGAAAAGACGTCTAACCTTGTGTGCTGTTCCTTTTAATATAACTTGTTGTCCCATTGTGACTTGTCCATCACCAGCAATAACTGTTTTACCATCTTTTTTGACTGCCACAATCGTTGTTCCTCTAAATTGTTCCATATTTCTCCTTTTAAGTATAAACTTCTAGTTATATAATTGAGCTATTTTTCAACTCTAAACTTATTTTAGCAATTTCTTCCATTGAACGCAAACGATATTGAATATTGCGTTGAGTTTTATCTTTAACATTAATCGGATTCAAAATTCCGAAATTTGCATTAATTGGTTGAAAATTTTCAACATTAGCATTTACTAGGTAATTATACAATCCTCCAATTATTGTGTTTGAAGTGAAAGAAATTAATTCCTTTCCTTCTAACATTCTAGAAACATTTATTGCACAATATAGTCCGCTTGCGATGCTTTCAACATAGCCTTCAACTCCGCTAAGTTGACCAGCAATAAAAATATTCTTATCAAATTTTAACCTTGAATATTGGTCTAAACATTTTGGAAAATTAATGTAGTTGTTCGTATGCATAACTCCAAAGCGTAAAAATTCCGCATTTTCAAGACCTGGTATCATTCTAAACACCCTTTTTTGCTCTGGAAACATTAAGTTTGTTTGAAATCCAACCATATTATACATTGTTCCAAGATTGTTTTCCTTTCTTAGTTGAACAACTGCATAATATTTTTCATTTGTTTTAGGATTAAAAATCCCAACAGGTTTAAGTGGACCGAATCGAATTGCATCAACACCGCGGCTTGCCATAATTTCAATTGGCATGCAACTTTCAAAAATATTTTTCTTTTCAAATTCATGTAACTCAACTCTTTTTGCGTTAATTAATTCATCATAAAACGCCAAATATTGCTCTTTGTTCATTGGACAATTGAGATAATCAGCTTCTCCTTTATTATAACGAGCTCCAAAGAAAGCAATGTCTGTGTTTATGCTGTCCGCGTCTATAATCGGAGCTGCAGCATCATAAAAATACAAGAAATCTTCGCCTATCTTTTCTTTAATTGCATTACACATATTTTCTGTTGATAATGGGCCTGTTGCAATAATTGTTATTGCATCTTCTTCAAATGATTTAACATCTTCACAAAAAACTGTTATGTTTTTATTGGATTTGATTTTTTCTGTTATAATTTTTGAAAACTCATCACGATCAACTGCTAAAGCATGACCTGCGGGGACCTGAACCTCATAAGCAGTTTTAATAAGTTCACTCCCTAATAGTGTTAATTCTCTTTTAAACACACCAGATGCCGTGTTTTCATCGTCACTTTTAAATGAGTTTGAACAAACGATTTCAGCAAAATTTTTGCTGTGATGCGCAGGAGACATCTTTTCTCCCTTTATGTCAAACAAATTAACCTGATAACCTTTGTTTGCAAGATATAGAGCGCATTCACTTCCCGCTAGTCCCGCTCCAATGATATTAATCTTTTGCATACGTACAACCCTTATTATTACAAACTATTTGAATTCCACCTTTAGCCGGGAATTTTTTAAATAAATTATTGCCGCACATTGGGCATTTTTCAGTTAATGGCAAATCCCAGGATATGTAATCACATTTTGGGAAATTGTCACAACCAAAGAAAAGTTTACCTCGCTTTGAATATTTCGCACTAACAACATTATTACATTTTGGACAAACACCCTTTTCTTCAATTTGATTGATTGGTTGATTTATATTTTTAGTGTTTTTGCATTGTGGGAAATTTGAACAAGCAAGGAAACGACCAAATTTTCCATCACGATAAACCATCATGGCACCACACTTATCACACTTAACATCGCTTGGTGTTGGTGCAGGTTTTGGCATGCTCACCCCCATTTGCGTACTTGCATATAACATCTGGTTGTGAAAATCTTTATAGAACACATCAACAATATCTTGCCATTTATGCTTTCCAAGTTCAACATTGTCAAGTTGTTCTTCCATTTCTGCTGTGAATTTAATATTCATAATGTTTTGAAAATATTCTTCTAAATATTTTGTTACTTGTGTTCCCAAATCAGTTGGAACAAGTGTTTTCTTTTCTGTTTTGATATAATCACGATTAAATAAGGTCATAACAGTTGCCGCATAAGTTGCTGGTCTTCCAATGCCTTGAACTTCCATTTCTTTAATTAAACTTGCTTCTGTGAATCTAACTGGTGGTTTAGTAAACTTTTGTTCTGTTAAAATTTTCTCTTTTTTAATAGTTTCACCTTCAACACAGTCTGGAATATTTATGCCCTTTTTATCATCATCTTCAACCTTATAAACCTTTGTGTAACCATCAAAAATTAATGCTTTGCCACTTGCACGGAATTTGTAATCACAAGCCAACACATCAACGGTTAAACTATCATATTGTGCATATGACATTTGGCTGGCAATAAAGCGTTTATAAATCAAGGTGTATAGTTTTAAATATTGTTCTTCAATTTTACCTTTCAAATATTCAGGAGTGTATTTTAAGTTGATTGGCCTGATTGCTTCGTGTGCGTCCTGTGCGCTTTCTTTTGACGAAAATTCGTTAAATTTGCCAGGATGATATTCCTTTCCAAAGTTTTCTAATATGTATTCTTTTGCCATGAATTGAGCATCAAGACTAACACGTGTTGAGTCGGTACGAATATAAGTTACAAGCGCAGTCTTTCCTTCGCCTGCTATCATAACACCTTCATAGAGTGATTGTGCGCATTTAGTGTATGAATTTAATGTCATTTTCAATTTGCTAACTGCATCTTGTTGAAGTGAGCTAGTGATATAAGGTGCTGGCGGTTTTGAATATGCAACTTGACGTTTAACTGATCCCACCTTAAATTCTGCATTTTCAATTTGAGATAAAATTTGAGTAACTTCATCTTTATTTTTAACTTCTAATTTTTTATCTTTAAACTGAATTAATTCCGCTTTAAATTTATTGTTATTTTTGTTTAGTTCAGCATGAATATTCCAATATTCAACTGGCACAAAATTTTGAATTGCTTCTTCTCTATCAACAATAAGTTTGAGCGTTACAGATTGAACACGTCCAGCACTAAGTTTTCCCGTTATCTTCTTTGATAATAATGGACTCAATTGATAGCCCACAATTCTGTCTAAAACACGACGACCTTGTTGTGCATTAATCAAATCATAATTAAGTGGTTTTGGGTTATTAATACTTTCATTAACCGCTTTCTTGCTTATTTCATTAAATGCAGTTCTAACCATTGCATTTTTATCAAGTTCTAAAATTGTTGCCAAATGCCAAGCAATTGCTTCTCCCTCACGGTCCGGGTCGGTTGCAAGATAGATTGCTTCTGCATTTGCTGCTTTTCTTTTCATATCCGCCACCAGAGCTTTTTTCTCTGGAATGATTTCATATGTTGGTTCATAGTTATTATTTAAATCTATAGCAAAACTTTTAGCCGGAAGATCTCTAACATGTCCTTTTGTTGGAAAAACAAGATATTCACTTCCTAAATATTTTGCTATTGTGTCTCTTTTACCAGGTCCTTCTATAAATACTAACTTCATACTTCTCCTTACACTTAGTTTTTATTATACAAGATTTATTGAAAACAAACAACACTTTTTTAAGAAATTAATTAAATTTTTGCAAAACACAACTTTAAATTTAAAAAAATATGGCGAAAGCTTTAATTCTTTACGCCATAGGAAAACTTTAATTTTATGCCATAATATAACTGTTATTGGCAAGTTTAACCAGCAGTCCCTCCAGCTCCATTGTCATAAGCAATGTGTTGAGTTCGTTTGCAGGAAGATGTGTGTGATCTAGAATTTCTTGATATGTGTGTTTTTCACTTTCAACGAACGCTAATACCATTTGTGCATTAATATCTATTTGTTGCGTCTCTGGTTTTTCATTGTTCTTTAATTGATATGTATCCAATATATCATCAGGAGAGGTTGTTATACACCCTTGCAGATTTTTAATTAGTTCATTTGAACCTTTACTCATTGGTGAATTTATTTTCCCTGGAACCACAAAAATATCTCTATTAAATTCTATTGCATAATTGATCGTGTGCATGCTCCCGCTTTTTTCACCCATTTCCGTAACCAACACTCCCCTACTAAGTCCTGCAATAATACGATTTCTCACAGGGAAATAATATGAAAGCGGTTTGGTGTTAGGTGGATATTCACTAATGATCAAACCTTTTTCTTCGATTGTCTTAGCAAGTTTTATGTTCGTTAAAGGATATATATTGTTTAATCCTCCCGCTAAAACCGCAATAGTTTTTCCATTGTTATCAAGTGCAGTTTTATGAGCAACGGCGTCAATACCTGTTGCCAAACCTGAAACAATAGAAACATTGTTATTTGCCAATTCTTTTGTGTACTGTTTTGTTACAACAATTCCATAATCGGTTGGTTTTCTTGTTCCAACAATTGCAAAACATAATGAATTAAGTAAACCAATATCACCTTTACAATATAAACACAATGGTGGCGTGCTTATTTCTTTTAATCTGTAAGGATAGTTTGGATTGTTGAATGTTATTAATTCAATGTTGTTATCTTGATAACTTTTTAAATGTCTGTTTAAATATTCATCACTTAAACACAAAGCCATCTTGTTATACTCTTGATTTGTTAAAATTTCTTTTATCTGTGAAATATTTAAAAAATTTTTTCTTAAACACTCACCCTTATTAATTGTTTGTAATAGTTTTATTTTCTTCCCGTATGCAAGAAAATCAAATAAATCTAACCATAATATATTTTTGTCATCATTTACCATATTTACACCGTATATTTCTTATCTAGAGATCTGTATTGAATTGCTTCTAAAATGTGTGCTTTCTGAATGTTTTCACTTCCTTCTAAGTCTGCAATTGTTCGAGCAACTTTTAAAATTCTATTATACGCTCTAGCGCTCAAATTGAGTTTCTTGAATGCAATTTCCAAAAGATTTGTGCATTCCTTATCAAGTTCACAATACTGTTTAAATTCTTTCTCGCCCATTTTTGCATTACAATAAATTTTTTGTTTTTTAAATCTAGATAGTTGAATATCTCTTGCCTTATTAACTCGCTTTTTAATTTCACTACTTGGCTCTTCTAACTCTCTTTGAGTTAGTTCTTCATAATTGATAGCATCGACTTCAATATGCAAATCAATTCTATCCAAAAGTGGACCACTTATTTTTGAAAGATATTTGTGAATTGCGTTTGGAGAACATTTGCATGGTTGGGAGCTACTTCCATAATAACCGCAAGGACATGGGTTCATGCTTGAAACCATAATAAAGTTTGCTGGATATTGAACAGTTTGAGCGTTTCTTGCAACTGTAATATATCCGTCTTCCATTGGTTGACGAAGTGTTTCAATTGTGTTTCTTGCATATTCTGGCATTTCATCTAAGAACAACACTCCATTGTGCGCAAGACTTATCTCTCCAGGTTTCGCCTTTGCTCCTCCACCTGTTAATGCAATTAAGGTCGCCGTATGATGTGGAGAGCGGAACGGCCTTTCAATAACTATACCCTTTTGGGGATCTAAAACACCTGCAACACTATGAATTTTAGTTACCTCCAAACTTTCTTCAAAAGTCAAGTCTGGCAAAATTGAAGGAAAACATTTTGCAAGCATTGTTTTTCCTGCTCCAGGTGGACCGATTAACAAAATGTTATGACCGCCCGCTGCCGCAATTTCCATTGCTCTTTTTGCACTTGCTTGACCTTTAACGTACATAAAATCATGTTTATGATCGTGTTCTTTCAATGCGCTTTCAAAAGTTTTACCATCGTTCTTGGCAACCAAGATATCGCCTTTTAGATGATTAACTACTTGCTTTAAGTTTTCCATTGGATAAACTTCAATGCCATCAATAAAAGCAGATTCCATGGCGTTTGCGCTTGGAATAATAAACTTTGTGTATCCCATTTGTTTTGCAGAAATTAGCATTGGCAAAATTCCATTAATTTTTCTAATTTCACCATTTAAACTTAATTCACCTAAAACAACAATGTCTTTAATATTTTTATTTGAAATTAAATCTTGTGCAACTAAAATTCCAAGCGCAATTGGAAGATCATACATACTTCCTTCCTTTTTTGTATCTGCAGGTGCAAGATTAATAATAATCTTATGAATTGGATAGTTAAAAGCACTATTCTTAATTGCGGACTTAACTCTAGCCTTGCTTTCCTTAATTGCCGTGTCAGCCAACCCAACCACGTCAAAACCAGGAATTCCAGCATTAACATCAATTTCAATATCAACCGGATAACCACTAATTCCATTCAAACCAAATGACAAAATTTTTGCTAACATATTTTCCTCTCTAGTTCTAGATTACAAAATTTACCAAAATTTGTCAATAGTTTTATCAAACATTTGTTCGATGACGCTATAAAATAAAAAAGAACATCTATTTTGATGCTCTTTTTGTTTCAAATCTATATTACCGCTTTAAGATTATCTCTTATCTTCTTTAACTTTTGCGGCCTTACCAGAAAGGTCTCTAATGTAATAGATTTTAGCTCTGCGAACTTTACCCTTTCTCACAACGATGATTTTATCAATTCTTGGTGAGTGAAGAGGGAATGTTCTTTCAACTCCAATTCCGAAAGACACACGTCTAACAGTGAAAGTTTCACGGATGCTACTTCCTTTCTTTGCAATTACAACGCCTTCATATGCTTGAATACGTTCTTTTTCGCCTTCTTTGACTTTAACCATAACACGTACGGTGTCTCCAATATTAAAAGAAGCGAGGTCACTACGTAATTGCTCTTTTTCGATTTGGTCGATAATTGTCATATGTTACCTCCTAAACTTGACGTTCTTGCGTTGGACCACAGCGGACCGCCAATAACAAGTTGATTATAACACAACCAAAACATATTTGCAAGGGTTTTTAATAAATTTGTTTAAAATAAACTAAAAAAGTGAACACCTGGTAGGTTCCAGCATTTCAGTTCACTTATGATATTATTATATACTAAAAGATTAAAAAAATCAATATATTTTGAGCAATTCAAACTAAAATGCATCAATAATGTGTGTTATTTCAGGGTTTTCTAGTCCTAAAATTGAGATTGCATCAAATCGGCAAAGTGAGCCATATTTTTTGTTTTTAACCATATATAGTGAAGCAACTGCATGAATTTTTTGCTGTTTAATTTCGTCAATTGCATCAAATGGATGACCGAAAGCCTGACTCATTCTTGCCTTGACTTCAACAAAAACAATATAATCTTTATCTAACGCAATAACATCAATTTCGCCAACTTTATTTTTATAGTTAGTTTCAAGAATTTTATAACCTTTTTTCTTTAAATAGTCGCTTGCAATTATTTCGCTTCTCTTTCCATATGTATTCTTTTGCACTCATCTTCTCCTATGATTTTACCCAAAAAACTCAACCTATGAATTGGTGTTATTCCATAACTTTTGACAGCTTCAATATGCTTTTTTGTTCCATAACCAACATTATTTTCAAAGTCATAATTTGGATACTTTTTCGCATAATCTTCCATCATTCTGTCACGATAAACTTTTGCAATAATGGATGCGCAAGCAATTGCATAACTTGATGCGTCACCCTTGATTATAGGAATTTCGTTTTCACATAAGTTTAATTTAACCGCGTCAACAAGCAATAAATTAGGTTTAACTTTTGCGTTATTGAAACATTCTTTCATTGCCTCTTTTGTGGCGTTCAATATGTTAATTTTATCAATAACATCTTGCGAACGTACTGAAATTGAAACTGAATAAGCAGAGTTCATTATTTCGTCATAAAGTCTTTCACGGTTTTTCTTAGTTACCTTCTTGCTATCAAACACGCCATCGAGCATTTTATCATAAGGCATAACAACACAAGCGGTCACAACAGGTCCAGCAAGAGGACCACGCCCCACTTCATCAATTCCTGCAATATACTTAACATTTTCACTTAAAAGCTCTTTATCGTGTTCAAAAATTTTCGTTGTATCTATCATATTTTTTCCTTTCGTTCTATTCCAGCGCAATCTTGCCTAATTTGCATGCTCTAAAGTCCGTTAACAAGATTTTTGTTGCACGCTCTAAATCAATTTCGCCACCTTTAACAAGACAACCACGTTTCTTGCCAATTTGCTTTAATATATCATTATTAAGTGTGTTTTCATCAAAAACAACACCATATTTAGTTTGAAGTGGTTTGCTTGGCATTGTTCTTAATTTTGCAACCAATCTTTCACAAACATCAACAAGATTCAAAACGTCGTCACGAACTGAACCAACAAAAGCAAGGTTGTATGCCTTATCTTCATCATCAAAATTTGGAAGCAACACACCTGGTGTATCCATAAACTCAATATCGTTTCCAACTTTAATCCATTGCTTACTTCTTGTAACACCGGCTTTGTTACCTGTAATTGCTCTACCCTTGTTGCAAAGGTTATTTACGATAGTGGATTTTCCAGAGTTTGGAATGCCCAAAACCATAGCTCGAAGAACAAATGTTACTTGGCGTTCTTTGTTTTTTTGAAGGCGTTCTGCAAACACTTTTCTAATAGCATTAACAATGATTTTTGCGTTTCCGCTAACTGTAGCATTCAAAGAAACACACTCATGACCGAGTGCGTTAAAATGCTCTTTAAATCTTTTAATGTCAGCATTATCAACCAAATCTGCCTTGTTTAAAACAAAAATTATAGGCTTATCACGGCAAACCTTAACAAATTCTGGATTTATGCAACTCGTTGGACATCTTGCGTCAAGAACATAAACAAAACAATCGCAAAGTTTTGAATTATTTTGCATTTCTCTTAGGGTTTTGCTCATATGCCCTGGAAACCAATTTATCATAATTTCTCCTTTTACTTTAATAAATCAGGACGGTTTTTCTTTGTTATTTCAATCGCTTGTTCTTTTCTCCAAGTTTCTATGTTCTTAT
>JAZQYA010000014.1:0-8535 GCA_045633245.1 Candidatus Onthoplasma sp. | reverse complement strand
GAAAACAAAGTATTGGTTATATAATCAATTAAATTTAAGTTATCAAAATTTTAATAATATGGTTAACAATAAAACAAAATCAATCAAATATGAAATGATTGAAACTCTTTGTGATATTTTTAATTGTTCTGTTGAAGATTTGTTTATTGTTAGTGACAAATAAAAAACAGCATTTATTTATGCTGTTTTTTTAGTTTTATTTTTTTCTTTTTTTTGGTTAAATTTTGTAATTTGCGGATCCGCTTTTTTATTTATGAAATCAGCTGTGATATTAATCTTTTTAATGTCTTCTTCAAAGTGACAAGAATACATAACATCTAGCATTCGCTCTTCTAATATTGTTCTAAGCCCTCTTGCACCAGTTTTAAGTTCAATCGCTTTTTTAGCAACCGCTTTAACAGCATCTTCATCAAAAGTTAAATCAATTCCATCCATCTTAAACATTTGAACATATTGTTTTGTGATTGCATTTTTTGGTTTAACCAAAATATTAACCAAAGCTTCTTCATCGAGATTATCAAGAGTTGTAACAATTGGAAGACGACCAACAAACTCTGGGATCATACCATACTTTATAAGGTCTTGTGGTTGAATATCTTCAAAACGATTAACAACACTTTGCTCCACTTTATTTTTTACATCAGCACCAAATCCAAGAGTTGATGCACCTTTTCTCTCACTTATAATTTTATCTAATCCAACAAATGCACCTCCACAAATAAAAAGAATATTTGTTGTGTCTATCTTAATATTTTCTTGTTGTGGGTGTTTTCTTCCACCTTGTGGCGGAACAGATGCAATTGTTCCTTCCAAAATTTTTAAAAGCGCTTGTTGAACACCTTCACCACTAACATCGCGAGTGATGGAAACGTTTTGAGTTTTACGTGCAATTTTATCAATTTCATCAATATAGATTATTCCACGTTGCGCTTTTTCAATATCATAATCCGCATTTTGAATAAGTTTAAGCAAGATATTTTCAACGTCATCACCAACATAACCCGCTTCAGTTAAGGCCGTTGCATCAGAAGACGCAAATGGAACTTTTAAAACCTTTGCCAAAGTTTTTGCAAGCAAAGTTTTTCCGCTTCCTGTTGGACCAACTAAAAGCACATTAGATTTTTCAAGTTCAACTTCATCTTGATTGTTTTCACGCTTCACCATATTGTAATTAATACGCTTATAATGATTATAAACTGAAACAGCCAATATCTTTTTAACTTCATCTTGACCAACAACAAAATCATCAAGCTTTTGTTTGATTTCTTGTGGTTTCATGAGTTCAATTCTGTTATCTTTTTCCGCCTCTTTTGTTTTATTGTTAAAATCCATTAAGTCACGGCAAATATTTAAACAATCCTTACAAATGAAACAATCTCCTTCTGGATTGCTAATAATGTCTGTTAATTCTCTTGCAGGACGACCGCAAAATGAACAAATTGTGTCTATTTCTTTCATCTAAATACTTACTTCCTTTTTATTTGTTTTAGGGTTCCCACCAAAGCCTGTTTTGGAAGGGATTAAGGAACAAACAAACTAAGGCTTTATTTGCAAATATGCAAATTAGCTATAGTGCAGTTTGTGACGAAAAATGCAGGACAATTGCCCTGCATCAAATTAGCGTTTGCTAAAAATTTTGTCAACAAGGCCATATTTAACTGCTTGCTTAGCATCTAAAAAGTTATCTCTATCTGTATCTTTTGTGATAGTTTCAACATCTTTGCCTGTGTTTTCAGCCAAAATTTTATTTAAGGTTTCTCTTGTTTTTTCAATGTGACGAGCGTGAAGCAAAATATCACTTGCTTGACCTTGAGTTCCACCCAAAGGTTGATGAATCATAACCTCACTATGTGGCAAACAAATTCTTTTACCCTTA
This sequence comes from Candidatus Onthoplasma sp., assembly GCA_045633245.1. Classification (GTDB taxonomy): domain Bacteria; phylum Bacillota; class Clostridia; order Christensenellales; family UBA1242; genus Onthoplasma. The sequence continues at coordinate 6,659 of JAZQYA010000014.1, read as the reverse complement.
GTGCCGCTAGAAAGTATCACTGCTGCCATGCTTGCTGCCATACCAATACAAATTGTTGAAACATCACATTTAATATATTGCATGGTGTCGTAGATTGCCATTCCAGCAGAAACACTTCCACCTGGAGAATTGATATACATAAAAATATCTTTATCTGGATTTTTTCCTTCCAAGAAAATAAGTTGCGCAACAATTGTATTAGCCATTTGGTCGTTAATTTCACCAGACAAGAAAATAATTCTATCTTCTAATAATCTAGAATAAATATCATAGCTTCTTTCGTTATTTCCAACTTGGTCGATAACCATAGGTATCATAATAACCTCCTGAAATTGTTTGTTTTGTGCTTGCATAAAAACAAGCAAGTGAAGGAGTTTTTATATTGAACTTGCTTCAATATAATTTTCTCCTTTAATAGATTAATTTTTGTGGAGTTGATGACGGGAAATAAACCCGTAACCTCCACCTTACCAATAGCGCAGTATTAAGCACCAAATAAATTATGCATTAGAACAGGACCATGTGCCCACTCCATATTTTGGGCTGTTTCCAATTCTTCAATGTATTTCTTTGATAACTTTGTGTTTTTTGTGTAACCATCTTCTCTCATTTGAACAACATATTGTTCAGCAAATACAAATGGTTTTTTAATGCAATAATCACCCACAATTGCTCTATCCAACAATGTTAATTTTTGACCTGATTTTATGTGTACATACTCATTATCATTAACTTTATAGAATATTGCAAAATCTTTACATCTAACAAAATAGTCATTCCAAATTCCAAAACCAATGTGTTCACGATTTGTTAATTTAACAATAGCCCCCACATACAACTTTTTTATTGAATATTTAGGTTTATTATATTGTTTTTCTTTATGTCTTTCAATAATTTGAGTAAATAATTTAGTCATATTTAACCCATTTATTTAATTTCATTATTTTCGTGTAAGAAGTTCAAAAGTTTTTTCATAAGAAGTTCATTAGCAATGTGGTTTACCATATCATTATTAACTTGTTTCTTATATTCTTCCAATGATTTCCCAACATTTTTTGCCATTTCTTCGATTTTGCTGTCGATATCTTCTTCAGTGATGTCCAAATTGTTTGATCTTAAGAGTTTTTCAAGAACAAGACGTGCTTTAACGTTTCTTGTTGCACTCTTTTTGATATCAGCTTTTAAATCTTCAACAGTTTTTCCTGTGTACTTAGCATAATCATCAAGAGTTAAACCTTGATATCTCATTTGGTTTTCCATACCTTTAAGTTGACGGTTGAATTCATCTTCAACCATAACGTCTGGAACGTTGATAACTGTGTCATCAATAATTTTATCTAAAATATCATTATCAAGTTCAATGTCTGCTCTGTCGTTTGCTTCTTTAGTGAGTCTTTCTTTGATGCTAGTCTTATATTCTTCAACAGTTTCAAATTCAGTTGAGTTAGAAACAAATTCTTCATTAAGTTCAGGCATAATTCTTTCACGAATGTTTTTGATTTCACACTTAAATGTTGCAGGTTTTCCAGCCAATGATTTTTCATGATATTCAACTGGGAAAGTTACTTCAACATCTTTCTTGTCTCCAATGTTTAACCCAATCAATTGATCTTCAAAAGTGTCAATGAATGAGTGAGAACCAATTTGAAGTTGATAGTTTTCAGCTTTTCCGCCATCAAATTGTTTTCCATCAACGTAACCATCAAAATCAAGCGTTACAAAGTCATCATTTTTAACAGGTTTGTTTGTTTCAACTAATCTTGAAGCTCTTAACAATTCACGACGAATTGCTTCTTCAATGTCTGCATCTTTTACCTCAACTTTTTCTCTTGTGAAAGTAAGACCTGTATGTTGAGCTAATTCAAATTCTGGAATGCATTGAAGAGTCATCACCATTTCAACGCCATTATCGTCAATTTTGTTGATATCAAGTTTTGGAGAGTCAACCGGTTTAACTTCTTCATTTTCTCTCAAAATTTGAGTGTAAGCCAAATAATAAACTTCATCCAAAGCTTCATTCATGAAAGCTCCAGCACCATAAGTTTTTTCAATTATATTTCTTGGAGCGTGACCTTTTCTAAATCCTGGAATATTAAATTTCCCTTTATTTTTTTGATAAGCAGCGTCTAAAGCCTTGTCCCAATCATGTTTTTCAACAGTGATTTTAGCTTCAAAAACACCATTTTCTTTCTTTTCTAAACTATATTTCATCTATTTTTCTCCTTTAACTTGCAAATAAGTTTTATTATAAACGTTGCGTATTTTAACACAACTTTAAAATTAAATCAAGATTTTTTGCAACATTTGTTTTAAAGATATACCAGCAATATTAATTGTTATTGGCTTAATTTATCTAAAACAAGTTAATAAATCCCAAAATAACAAGGGCAAAAGCGCATAAATTGAATAAAATAATTGTTTTCTGCCTGCTTTTGGTGAGTTTTTTCTGTCTAACATATAACATCTTCAAAGCATAAATATACTCATTGTTATCATCGTAATCACCAATATTTTCAACCAATTGATCATATTCTTGCTCAAAATCATCAATTTGTTGAGAAAGATTTTCAAGTTCATTATCAAGTTTTTCGTTGTTATAAAGAACATAAATTGTTAATGAAACACCCAAAATTATAAGACCAAAAGAAAGGCAGTATTTGTTATTACTGCCCAAAACAACTAATAAAAAACCTAGAAATAAACTCACCAAAAAAGCGGTGAGTTTTGAATTAAATTTAAATTTCACTTAATTTAAAGCGCTCCTAAAACCAAGAATACTATAATTGCAATAACAAACAAAATGTATGCAATCATCCAACCGATGTGTTGTCTCGACTTTGCATATGAAAATGCAAATACTGCTGTGATTGTGTAGGCAATAATTTGAGCAACAAGATTAAGTGCGCCAACAACAGTTGAACTTAAACCCACAGCGCCCAAAATTTTTCCAATAATCAAAGCGACCGCAATGAATGCAATGGCGATATAGGCCATAAAATTAACAAAACCTTTACCCTTCATAATATTTATATCTCCTTTTAAAATTTATTTCATTATATCATTAAATCTTTAATCCGACAAATGATTTATTATATTTTTTTTCATTTTACTTTATCTTATTAATAATTGCTTGAAAATATTCAGGCAAATCCACTTCAAATTCTATATGTTTTTCTGTTGAAGGGTGAATAAACTGGATTTTATAAGCAAACAACAACTGACCATTGGTTTTTATTGTTTTTTCCACTCCACCATAAAGAGTATCACCAAGAATTGGGTGGTTTTTTGACTTTAGATGTGCTCTAATTTGATGAGTTCGCCCTGTTGTTAATTTACAATTAAGCAGTGTGAAATGATCAAAAACTTTATCAACACTAAAAATTGTTTTGCTATATTTGCCATGTTTTTCATCAACCAAAGCCATTTGCTCACGATTCTTTGGGTTTCTTCCAAGAAATCCCTCAACCACGAAATCTTCTTTAATTTTACCCCTAATTAACGCCTTATATTCCCTGTTTAACGTTTTATCTTTAAGTTGCTCGCTGAGTTTCTTGTGAGCGTGATCGTTTTTTGCAACTAACATAAGCCCGCCGGTGTCCTTATCTAACCTGTGAACAATTCCAGGTCGCATAACTCCATTTATTGTACTCAAATTTTTAATGTGGAACATTAGTGCATTAACAAGAGTGTGTGATTTTGTTGTTGAGCATGGGTGAACAACAAGCCCAACTTGTTTGTTAATAACCAACAAATCATCATCTTCATAAACAATGTCAAGCGGAATATTTTCAGGACTAACATCAATGGCTTCAATTTGTTTTTCATCAACTTCAATCTCATCACCGACTTTCAGTTTAAAACCAGCTTTTTCTTGTTTGCCATTGATTAAAATTCGCCCTTCCTCGTTCATAATTTTAATAAAAGATCGTGAAAAACTAGTGTTTTCAGTTAAAAACACATCTAAACGAACATTATTTTTATCACAAACAAACTTACTTTTCATTTTTCTTTCCTTGCATAAATAATATAAAAATTGCAAGCATCACAGCACCTATGCATAAAAAACTATCCGCAACATTGAAAACCGGAAAAGTTGGCCAGAAATCTAGAAAAATAAAATCTCTAACAAAATTTAACCAAATTCTATCAATTAAGTTTCCAATTGCTCCACCTATCACAAAACCAAATGATAAGCAATAAAAAGTGTTTTTATCTTTAACAAAACGATTAAACACAAACAACGCAACAATCATTAAAATTGAAATGAGAATTAACCAAATTGTTTTGCCACTAAACATTCCCCAAGCAGCACCCGTGTTTTGAACATTGCCAGCCACTGAAATGACATTTGGAACAAGATTGAAATACTCAATATTGAATAAAAAATGTTTGGTGACTAAATCCGCCACCAAAACTAAAACTATTGAAACAATAATTTTTATCCAATTTTTCATACAATCAACATCCCGATGACAATTGTCATAATGCTTATATTTTAACACTTTATCTTTTTGATAATAAGATTTTTATGTCCTTAAAAAAGTCTACCGTTTAGCGAGTCGCCAACAAACCGACCATCTTATTCTTTTTTAAGAATCTTATGTCCTTCAGGCGCAAGCAAAAACAAATCTCCATTCCAACGGTGAATGCTTCCATTTAATCCATAAATTGCGCCAGACAAAAAATCCAAAATCCTGTCCATATCACTAGAAGACAACCCCTCAAGATTAACGGCTACTGTTTGACCCTGCTTTAAGTAGTCCACAACCTGTTGAATTTCACCATAACTTTTAGGTTCAACCATAATTATGTTTGAATTTGCCTGAATTCCAAAATTTCCAAAGCCAGAACCCGCATTAGGATTTGATTTAACAGAATCGCCTGCAACTTTTTCATGCAAATTGAAATTGGCGTATTTACTCTCCCTATCCTCTATTTTGGTTCGTTTATCTTTTTTTATTTTCTTTTCTGGCTTTTCGGTGTTTTCAAAACCAAGCCCATGCATAACCCAATCAAAAAAGCCCATAATTCCCCCTTTTATAGACAAGATAACATATTAACAAATTAACTCTCAACAAAAACAAATATGTTAACAGAAAAAACATTCTAACTGAAAATTTGTTTTCTTAGAAGTTCATATTCTTCATCGCTTGCAAGTTTAAATTCCTGCAAAACACGCTCATAAATCTCAACAATTTTTTTATTTCCTTTCAACTTTGCTTTTTCAAGCATTTTTTCAGAGACTTTAATTGCTCCTTGGCGATTTTGTTTGATATCTATTGCAACAATTTGCTCAATCACATCCATACATTTTTCTTCAAACTCTTCAATTGTCATAATTCTCTCCTTTAGTTTAAGATTAAGTAGAATATCAACACTTTATCATTAAATATAATAATCCTTAACATTTATTTTGTCAACAAAATATGAAATTCTAACAAAATATTTTGCAAAGCATTAAAAAAGAGCGCAAATGCGCCCTTTTTGTTACGATTAAGATTTGTTAACAACAATTGTGAATCCAGTTTCCACACCTGAGTTATTGGTTGCTTTGCAAGTTATTGTTAAACTTGTCACTTCCTGATAAGTTTCAAAGCGGTCATGAACATTTTCTCCATTCAACTTTAAAACTCCACTATTATCGTAAGATGTAAATTCCACTTCGTTTGTTATGCTAGCTAAACCATCATAATTGCCAACTATTATATCAACATTTGTTTCCATCATAAGTTGCATGCTAAACAACTTCTCTTGGCAAAACGAACACAATTTCAACTAACAATGTAATTCCTTCAACATCAATTGTAGAATAAATTGTTTCATATAATTGTAAGCCTGGATTTGCAAGTTTAAATGCATCTAAAGTTTCACGACTCATCACAAGTTTACCTGAATTATATTCTAATGAATCATTTGCACTGAAGTATTCAAAGTCTGTTGCGTTTTGCGACTTCATTTCTCCCGCATTCATAGACCAAATCTTGAATGCCTCAGTTAAATCAATTTCCGGATTGCCAGAAGTTGGATATGTTATTTTGAAACATTTCATTTCCATACCAACCGCATTATAATCTGGAACAACCAATGGTTGTCCTGTGATTTCAGGAGCAACATAGTAGAATGTTTCACTAATTGAGTAATATGGATCAGTTCCGCCCGTTGAACTTACATAAGAAGCTTTCTTAATATGATAAGTGTTAAATGTGTTTACTCCACTTGGGATTTTAATGTATGCATAGATGTTGTCATCTTGATTGCCCGACAACGCTCCATTTTCAACCCACTCATCAGTCGGTTCTCCAACACCAATTATCACTGAACTCATATCAATCTCATCATGTCTTTCATAATAATCATCAATATCAGCAACATTTGGTGATACAACTGCCTTGTAATCCTCAGAGTTATTATCATAAATATAATAAGTCTTGTTTAAATCAATTGTTGTGTCAGTCGTTTCCACATAATTTGTGAAATAATCATCCAAGAATAAATCTGAAAGTTTATAGCCATGTCCGCTATTTGTTTTTGCTTTGATTGTGTTGTTTGTGGTTAATCTAAATCCTTCTAGATCATCGCTTGAATAAGCATCAATTGTTATTGTCTTAACTCTGTTGTTAACCAATGCAAATTCTGCTCTTAACTCATTGTTGAATAAA
>JAZQYA010000013.1:0-8409 GCA_045633245.1 Candidatus Onthoplasma sp. | reverse complement strand
TGGCTAGCAAGGTCTAAACATTTATTTGAATAGCCCCATTCATTGTCGTACCATGCAACAAGTTTGACGAATGTTGGGCTCATCATGATGCCAGCTTTTTCATCAAAAATACAAGTATGCGAATCTCCAATAAAATCGGAAGAAACAACAGGCTCATCAGTGTAACCCAAAACATTTGGAATAATATCTTTTGAATATTTCTTAATAGTTTTGCAGATGTGTTCATATGTTGTTGGTTTCTTTAATTTAACAGTGAAATCAACCACGCTAACATTGATTGTTGGGACACGGAAACTCATTCCTGTTAATTTGCCTTTTAAGTGAGGAAGAACTTCACCAACTGCTTTTGCGGCACCTGTGCTGCTTGGGATAATGTTTGCGCTAGCAGCTCGACCACCGCGCCAATCTTTCTTTGAAATTCCGTCGACGGTGAGTTGTGTTGCTGTTGTTGAGTGAATTGTGCTCATTAGACCTTCTTCAACTCCATAAACGTCATCAATAACTTTAACCAACGGAGCAAGGCAGTTTGTAGTGCAACTTGCGTTAGAAACGACAGTCATGTCGCTAGTGTATTGATCTTCATTAACTCCACAAACAAAAGTTGGGCATTCTTTTCCTGGTGCACTTATGATAACTTTTTTAGCACCGCCTTGCAGGTGACGGATGGCATCAGAGGCACGGGTAAATTTCCCAGTGCAATCAATAACATAGTCTGCTCCAACAGATTTCCAATTAATATTTTCTGGTTCTTTTTCCATAAAGAATGCAACAGATTTTCTGTTTAATTTAAGATTGCCATCTGCTGCCAGTTTTAACTCACTGTTTGCTTTTCCATGAATAGTGTCATATTTATACAAATAACATGCGTAATCAGGAGTTAAGAAAGGATCGTTAATCGCAACAATTTCAACATCTTCTCTTGAAACACTTGCTCGCATAATAAGACGACCAATTCTTCCAAAACCATTAATTCCAATTTTAACTTTTGCCATTTATTATTTCCCCCTTATAAATATATAATTATTTTATAATTTAAAAATTTTCTTGTCAAATATATTTCAAAAACATATTTTAAATTTTAGCCATATGGAAAATATTTAAACATGACAAAGGAAATGTTTGAACTAAATTTGATATGTGTGCTTCTGTATTTGATTGTATTTTTTTGTGTCGTTGCACTAAAAAAAACGAAGCAGTTGAAGTGGTATGATTTTCCTTTATTAAAGTTGAAAAAGGATGGCATAGAATTCATAACAACATTAACACATCGTATAAAAATTGCAGATGCTAAAATGACACAACTGTGTGATAAATTATATCTTAATTTGAATGGTAAATTGATTATTATTTCAAATGTTAAAGATGTGAAAATTTTCGACGAGTATTTGTATTTTACCGGTCTTGGAAAAGTTGAGATAATAACAGATTTAAAAGAAATATACAAATATTTTTCTATAACAATAAAATCGGAACAATTTTTTATTGATGAAATAAAACAGAGTGCTATTATTGATTTGATAAATAATAATTTTGAAATAAATTTTTGCAAAAACTTAAAAAGATATATTAAAATCATTGAAAACGTGTTAAATATTCACATTTATCAAGAAAAAATAATTGTAAAATCCAATAAATATAATTTGTCTTTTGAATTAATTTATAAACTTAATAATAAAATAAAGCGCGTTATAATAGATTAAACATTTTGAAAAATTTATAAAATTTGTTATAATAAAAGTATGTTAGAGACTTACGAAGATATAAACATTAATTCAACACCATTGGCTGAAAAAATGAGGGCTAGAAATATTGATGAATTCATTGGGCAAAAACATATTGTTGGAACAAATAGTTTGATAAGGCGAGCCCTAAAAGTTAATAGGTTGGGAAGCTGTATTTTTTATGGTCCGCCGGGTGTAGGTAAAACAACGTTGGCTTTTATTGTGGCGCAATCACTTAATCTTGAATATGTGAAATTAAATGCAGTTTCAAGTGGTGTTGCTGAAGCCAAAAAGGTAATTGAAAGCGCCAAGAAAAATTTTGAATTTACTGGCAAATCTACCATGTTGATTTTAGACGAATGTCATAGATGGAGCAAGGCTCAAAGTGATTGCGTTTTAGAGGCTATCGAAAGAGGATTTATCACTTTTGTTGGAACAACGACTGAAAATCCACATGTAAGCATGACACCCGCAATAGTGAGTAGATGTAGATTGTTTAAATTTAAGCCGTTGGAATTGGAAGATGTGAAAGATGCGCTTATTATGGCAGTTAAAGACAAAGAACGCGGTTTTGGAAGACTAAAAGTAAAATTGGAAATCGAAGCTCTTAATAGATTTGCAATGTTTTGTCAGGGCGATTTGCGTTCAGCTTATAATGCACTTGAGTTAGCTGTGTCAACCACAGCACCAAATAAAGATGGTGTGATTGTGATTGATAATGTTGTTGCAAGTCAATGTATTCAACAACCGGTTATTTCTGTTGATGAAAATATATACTACGACATGTTGAGTGCTTTTTGCAAAAGTTTGCGTGGAAGTGATAGTGATGCTGCACTTTATTGGTCGCAAAGACTGATTGCGGCTGGCTGTGATCCTTTGTTAATATGTAGAAGACTCATTGCGCATGCGAGTGAAGATGTGGGCATGGCGGATAGCAATGCCGCTCTTATGGCTATGGTTGCAATGAATGCAATAAAAAATTTAGGTCTTCCAGAAGGGAACATTCCACTAAGTCACGCCATCATTTATGTTTGCGAAGCAGAAAAATCAAATAGCGTGATCAATGCTATGAATGCAGCACGTCATGATGCAGAATTCAACCCAGACGATAAAATTCCAGAGCATTTAAAAAACTATCACTATGAAGAAAAAGAAATTCCACAATATAAATATCCGCACAACTACGGCGGATATGTAAAACAACAATATCTTCCCAACAAGTTAAAAGATAGGGTGTATTATGTTCCTTCAAAAAACGGAAGAGAAAAGGGCTTGGTTAAGAAAAAAGACAAATTTAATTAAAAAAAATATTAAAAAACATTTGCGCTTTTGTGCATTTATCAATTATAATTATATCGGTAATAAAACTTATTATCACGATAAAAATTAAGGAGAAAAATTATGGAATTAAAAGGTAGTAAAACTGAAAAGAACTTGTGGGAAGCTTTCGCTGGTGAAAGTCAAGCAAGAAACAAATATACATATTATGCAAGTAAGGCAAAAAAAGACGGATATGAACAAATTGCAGCTTTGTTCACTCGCACTGCAGACAATGAAAAAGAACACGCAAAAATGTGGTTCAAATTGTTGCATGGTGGTTCAGTTCCTTCAACTCTTGAAAATTTAAAAGATGCAGCAGCAGGCGAAAATTATGAATGGACAGATATGTATGCAAATTTTGCTCGCACAGCTAGAGAAGAAGGCTTTGAAGACATTGCAAGAATGTTTGAAGGTGTTGCAAAAATCGAAGCTGAACACGAAGCGAGATATAGAGCATTGTTAGATAATGTTCAAAACAAAAAATGTTTTGTCAAGAAAGAAGTTCAAGTTTGGGAATGTAGAAATTGTGGACATAAACACGTTGGAAAATCTGCTCCAGAAGTTTGTCCGGTGTGTGATCATCCTCAAGCATACTTTGAATTGGAAGCAAAAAATTATTAAAAAGAAAAAACACATCAATTGATGTGTTTTTTTATTATTGAACGGAACAATCGTCCGAATCAATTAAACTGCCAAAGGTATCTAAACAATAGGTGTATAACTCTTTAACCTTACCGCTTGTTGAGAATCCAGAATTTTTGTCAGTTTCCCATGCGGCTAATTTCTTTTTAAGAGCATTAATAGTTGATGTGTTAAATCCTTGGTTTTTTATTTGTTCAATGTAATCATCATGTTTTAAAAGGTCTGATAAAAGTTCCAAAGCTGCAACAACTTCTTTTTGTACCTTTTTAATTTTTGCAACTTCTATGATTGTTCCATCTTCGTATGTGATAACATATTTACCTTTTTCATTCTTAATTGTTGAAATTGGTCCAACATAAACGTCTTTTGAGTTTAATCTAACTATTTTTTCATTATCTAGTGTTAAAATTAAGATTTTTTTATCTCCATCATAAACTTGAGAAATAACTTTGCGTTCTACGGATTCAAAAGGATTTCTTTCAGATTTAACTTGTGCGGCAGGTTGGATATTTTCATCAGATATGTCAATATAACGATTTCTTTCAATCATTTGTGGTATTAATCTTTCGCCGTTTAAAATTTGAGTTGCGGTTGCAGTTTTTTGTTTTAGGTTTCTTGTTGTTTTTCTAGCTTGTCTTTCTTGAGTTAATTTTTCAGATTTCTTTGTTGTTAAGCCAACAGTGTCAAGATAAATTTTTAAATTTGCAAATATGTCAATATTTTCAATTGTTGTTTTGTGGTTGTGGTTGCTTTTTTCAGTACAAGTCAACATTGCATGAAGTTTAGATTCAGCAACATCTTTAGCAACAAAGTCTTCAACACTTATTAACAATTCATAAATTGGTTCTAATTTTTTAGTTTTTTCTGTGGTTTCGATGTTGCTATTGTTAATATTTGCATATATTGCCATTAATTCTTTTGTGTATTTTTCAATATGGTGAATTCTGTTTCTGTTGATAACATTTAAAGTATGTTTAGGTATAAAGTTAAACGCTCTAGTAAGCCAATTGCCTGTGCTTAATTCTAAAATCTTGTGTTTTGTGTTTTCAACTTTTTCCATTAATTCTGTGATATGTAAGTTTTCAAGTTTTGTTCCGTTAATATAATCACTTAAATTTGATTTTGCACTTTTATAGCGAGTTTTATAATACGCTTTAACAAGTGCATTTTTAGTTACAATAATAATTGGTGTTGCGATTAATCCAATAGCTCCACCAACCATGGAAGTTGCAAGAGCGGTCAAACCAGGAGTTCCCGAAACAGGAATTATACCTAAAATTGTTGATCCTCCAACTAAGCCTGTTGAAGCGATGTAACCAATTGTTGAGCCAATACCTGTGCCAACAATTGAAGCTGGAATCAATCCCTTTTTAATAAACGCATCACGTTTTGGATGTCTTTTTCTGATTTTAAAAGATCCTTGCTTCATTGTTAATGCTTTGTTATGATCATTTAAATATTCGAAAATTTCTTCAGCATGAACAGTTGGTAAACCTTCATATTCTAAAAATTTCTTAAAGTTTTCAATGGTTTTTGCTCGATGGTTAGATAATCTTTCTTGTTTTGATGTTAAAGATTTTTTTCTATTTTCTGCCTCGATTTTTTGTTGTCTTAACATTGCAAGATTACTTTCTTGACTTTTTATATGTTCTAAATTTTTTAATTTTTCATCTATTAGTTCAATTAATGTGGCTAAATTTTTTGTGTCGAACTCTTTGTATAAAAGATTGAGCGCCATATTATTGTCACTGCAATATTTTTCATGCTTTGCTTCATAAGTTTTGAGATTTTGTTGTTCTGTTTCTGTTAATGTTTTAGTTTTTCTTTTGTTTTTCAAATCAACCATTAGTGTGAGATTTTCATTTATTTCTCTAAGCAAGGTACGGTTTTGTGAATAATAATTAAAAGCTGTTTCAATGTTTTTTGGACGATGTATTTGCTGCAAAGAAGTATTAATGACATTAATGTCATTTTCCAAATCAGAGATTTCTTGAGTTACACTGAGAATCTGGTCCTGGGTTTCTTCAAGGGATTTTTTTTCTGTGGAAAACATGGAATCATCATCGAGAAATTTCTTAAAAGAACTTTTTAATTCGTCTATATCATAAGTTAATTTTGTTTTATTGGTAGCCATTTGCCCCTCCATCTAAATTAATAATCAATTTGTTTAATCGAATTACTTCCAATTCGCTTAATTTCTTAATCGAATTACTTCCAATTCGCTTAATTTCTTAATCGAATTACTTCCAATTCGCTTAACTTCTTAATCGAATTACTTCCAATTCGCTTAACTTCTTAATCGAATTATAATATACACTTAGGGGTTTGTCAATACCCAATTTTTAAAAAAAACGGGTATAGAACCCGCTTTTTCTTATCAAATGTTGAAATTATTTGTTCAAAATATAATTATCTATTAAGATAATGCTATTTTTAAATAAAGTTTTTTAATTAAAGTTTGATGTGTTTATTCATGGCTTCAACAACTTGTTTAATGCTAAGATTTGTCGAATCTATTATAATCGCATCTTTAGGTATAACGAGTGGAGCAAGCTCTCTTGATTTGTCGATGCGGTCGCGTTCTTCAATTTGTTTTTCAATTTCTTCTAAAGTTACATGAGAATTCTTCGCCTGTTCTTCTTTAAATCTTCTTTTCGCGCGTTCTTTAACACTGCAGTCCAAATAGAACTTAATATCAGCATTTGGGAAAACGAAACTTCCAAGGTCACGTCCTTCCATAACCACGTTGTGAGAAGAGCAAAATGCTTTTTGGCATTCATCAACTTTTTCTCTACATAATTTGTTTGCTGCAACAAAAGCAACTAGTGTGCTGATTTGATTATCTCTTAAAACTAAAGTGAAATCAATCTTATTTACAATAACGTGTTGGAATCCATTAATCATTTTTGTTTCTAGTTTAAATTTGGGAATGGGGGAGTGGGGAGTAATTAATTCAATGTTGTAATTTTCGCTTAAAAGAAAAGCAGTAACTCCACGGTATAGTGAGCCAGAATTAAAATGAATAAATTTTAATTGTTCAGCCAATAAATCTGCAACTGTGGATTTTCCACTGCCTGCAGGACCATCAATTGTGATTATCATAAACTATATTTTCCCTTTTTTCCTAATTCTCGTTCAATTCTAATTAATTGGTTGTATTTTGCAACCCTATCAGTTCTGCAAATCGAACCAGTTTTAATTTGTCCGGATTCAACAGCAACAGCAAGATCTGCAATAAATGTGTCTTCGCTTTCGCCAGAGCGATGAGAAATAACGGTGTTATAACCGTTTTCTTTTGCCAAACGAATTGTTTCTAAAGTTTCAGTTAAAGTTCCAATCTGATTAAGCTTGATTAAGATTGCGTTTGCAACGCCTTTTTCAATTCCCTCTTTTAAAATCTTTGGATTAGTTACAAAAACATCATCGCCAACGATTTGTATTTTACCCCCAAGTTTTTTAGTCATTTTTGCCCAGCCTGCCCAATCGTTTTCACCAAGAGGATCTTCAATTGAAATAATAGGGAATTTTTTAACTAGGTTAGAGTACCACTCAATCATTTGTGTTGAAGTGAAACTTCCAGCATTGCTTTTTGTAAGTTCATATTTTTTTGTTTTTGGATTATAAAATTCACTTGCTGCAACGTCCATTGCAATTGCAATGTCCTTACCTGGAATGTAATTTGCATTAGTGATTGCCTCAACAATTGCCTCAAGAGGTTCTTCATTGTTTTTGAAGTTTGGAGCAAATCCGCCTTCGTCGCCAACACCGGTTGAATATTTTTTATTCTTTATGATTTTTTTAAGTTCAACGAATGTTTCACTTGCCATTTGAATGGCGTGAGTGAAAGATTTTGCACCAATAGGCATAATCATATATTCTTGAAAATCAACATTTGAATCGGCGTGTGCGCCACCATTGATAACATTCATCATTGGCACGGGAAGTTTTGTTCCGTTTCCTAAACTCTTATGTAATGATTTTTTCTTAACCATTGCATTTGCTTTAGCGCAAGCAAGTGAGACAGATAAAATTGCATTTGCTCCCAGATTTGTTTTGAATTCTGTGCCGTCTAATGTAAGCATGATTTCGTCTATTTCTTTTTGTTTGCAAACATTCTTGCCAATGAGTTTTGGTGCAATAATTTTGTTAACATTTTCACAGGCTTTTAAAACCCCTTTACCATGAAATCTTATACCACCATCTCTTAATTCCAATGCTTCTCGTTCACCGGTTGAAGCACCGCTTGGAACAATGGCTGTTGTTTTTGTTCCATCTTCAAGGGTGAGACAACACTCAACTGTTGGATTTCCACGGCTGTCAATAACTTCGTATGCGACAATATTGTTTATTTTAGACATATATTTCTCCTTTATTTTTATTACTATTATTTTAGCATATTAAAAAAAAATTACAAACAATTTTTTAATGTTGTAAAAATTAAAAAAGATAAAAATATTTAAAAATTAAAAAATATTAAAAAAAATTATAAAAAACTATTATTTTTAGGAATTTTTATTTAAAAATAATTATTTTTTTTAAATATACAGGTTGTTTAAGGTTTTTATTGGATTTTTCTTTGCAATGTTTTAATGAGGCATTTTGATATTATTTTAATGTGTCATTGAGTATTCAAATACAAAAACCTTCTAATAAGTTATATACTAGTTAATTGCTCGCACTATGTTGCGGGTTAAACAAACAGTTTTTAAAACTGTTGAGATTAAAA
>JAZQYA010000012.1:0-4617 GCA_045633245.1 Candidatus Onthoplasma sp. | reverse complement strand
GGTTAAGTTGTTTTTTAATTTCTTAAAACAATTTTTTTATAAACATTTGATTTTAATTTAAAAAGTGTGTATTATTATTTTAATAATACAATAAATAAAAGGAGTATATTATGGGATTTTTTAAAAAACAATTACTCGAAGTTATTGAATGGATTGATGAAAGCAAGGATACAATTGTTTATCGTTATCCACTAAACAACAGAGAAGAAATTATGAACAGCTCAACGCTTGTTGTTCGCCCAAGCCAAACTGCTGTTTTTGTTCATAAGGGACAAATTGCTGACGTTTTTGCTCCAGGCACTTACAAGCTTGCAACGGAAAACATTCCGTTCTTAACAAAGTTGTTGTCACTTCCAACAGGATTTAATTCAACTATCAAAGCAGAAGTGTATTTTGTTAACACTAAGCAATTTAACGGCTTAAGATGGGGAACTCAAAACCCAATCATGATGAGAGATAAAGACTTCGGTAATGTTAGATTGCGTGGTTTTGGAACATATTCATTCAAGGTTGTTGATGTTAGAAAATTTATGGAAGAAGTTTTCGGAACAAACAATCTTTACACGATAACTGACATATCTAATCATAACCGCCCTTTGCTTGTTCAAGGAATTACAGACGCAATCGGTGAAGGCAAAATTTCAGCTTTAGATTTATCTGCAAACTATAAGGAATTTGCAAATCAAATCAAAGAACTCACAAATCCAGAATTCTTAAAGTTGGGTATGAAATTAACTAACGTTGTCATTGAAAACATTTCTCTTCCTGAAGAGGTTGAAAAATATCTTGACGAAAGAACAAAATTAGGCATGATGAGCGACAGAATGGATACCTACACTCGCATCAAAGCAGCAGACGCTTTGGGTGATGCCGCAAAGAATGAAGGTAACGGTGGATTGGCTGGATTGGGCATTGGTTTGGGAACAGGATCTGCTCTCGGACAAATGTTTGCTCAAAATTTAGCATCAACTCCTGCTCACAGGGTTGTTCCTAACCAAAATGTAGATGGAAAAGTTTGTAGTTGTGGTGCTATGAATTCAGCAAAAGCTAAATTCTGCTCCGAATGTGGTGGCAAGTTGGCAGCAAAAGCCTACTGCTCTCATTGTGGCGCTGAGATTAAAAAGAATGCAAAATTCTGTTCTGAATGCGGAACAAAATTAAATTAACTATAAATTATAAAGGAGAAATTTTATGAACATTATTGAAAAAAGAAAAGGTCAACTTAGATTTATAGGAATTATAATTTTAATCTTAGGAATTACACTTGCTGTCACAGGCGTAGTGCTGCTCCTAAATTCAGATATTGGCGCCAATTTAAATGTTCTAAAACTTGTTTTAGGAATAGTTTTGATTGTACTTGGGGTTGCAGGTCTAGCATTTGGAGTTTTCTTCACATGGATGGCTGGAGCAATTAAAGCAACTCACGGTTCAATCGCTGAAGACAACCTAGCAATTGGAACAGTAAATATGAACAAATGTGAAAACTGTGGAGCTTCTGTTGAAACAGGAAAAAAAATTTGCGCAAAATGCGAAGAAAATTTAAAACCATAATATATGAAAAAAAGACATCTTAATCGTTGTCTTTTTTACTTTTTGGCGCTCCTGTCAGGATTCGCATTAAGGAGCATGGCGACGTTAATCCTCGGGTGTCACGAAGTGACGGGGTCCCGAGCACCACGGGTGAGAATCCTTATGCAAGCTTTATTTTTCTGGTGCTCTTGTCAGGATTCGAACCCGAACTAATGGTTCCGAAGACCATTGTGCTATCCATTACACCACAAGAGCATATTGAGAATGGTTGAGGAACCATTCATATAGGGATCCCACAAGTCGAATGACGCAGTGGGAATAAGGATCAATCAACCAAAAGGCTTATAATTGCGAATAGCAATCTAGCAAAAGGTTGAATTGCGACGTTTACGAAGACCATTGTGCTATCCATTACACCACAAGAGCATATTGAGAACAGCGGAATGCTGTTCTTTTTTAAAATAATCCTTCGATTGTTCCCTTGTCATTTAATTTCATGTTTAAATAATTAGATTGTTTTCCAAGCCCTGGCATAAGTAACATATTGCCAGCAATTACAACAATCATTTTTGCACCGCTTCTAATTTCAATGTCGGTCACATGGAAAGCAAAATCTTTTGGAGCTCCAAGTTTGTTTTTATCATCAGCAAATGAAAATTGTGTTTTTGCAATATTAACAAAGAATTTATTCATACTAAACTTGTTTGCCAATTCAATTTTTTCATTGGCAAGTTCACTATATTCAACGCTTTTTGCGCCATAAATTTCTTTTGCTATTTTTTCTATTTTTGTTTTGATTGGATCGGATAATTCATAAGTATATTTATAGTGGTTTTTCTTATTTGCAAGTTTAACAACAATTTCTGCGAGTTCAACGCAACCTTTTCCGCCTTCGCTAAAAGCGTTTGCAAAACAGGTTTCAACGTTTTCTTTTTTGCAAAGATTAAACAACAAGTCTAAATCTTCCTTGCTATCGTCATCATGTTTATTAATTGCCGCAACAACATTTAAACCAAAAACATCTCTAAGATTTTGAATGTGTTTTTTAATATTTTCAAAACCTAAAGTTAAATCGCCGTTTCCATGTTCTTTTGTTACTTTAACAACCACTACCAAAACAACACAATCTGGAGTTTTATCTAATAATCTTGTTTTGATATTCAAAAATTTTTCAGCCCCAAGATCACTTCCAAATCCCGCTTCGGTTACACAATATTCCCCCTTGCTCATTGCTGTTTTTGTTGCAATAACACTGTTGCAACCATGAGCAATATTTGCAAACGGCCCCAAATGAATTAATGCTTTTGTTTTTTCCACAGTTTCCACCATGTTTGGCTTTATTGCATCTTTAAGCAAAATAGCCATAGCATCTGCTGCTTTCAAATCTCGAGCAAAAATTGGATTTCCTTTTGTGTCTAGCGCAACCAAAATATTATCTAAATTTTCTTTTAAATCTTTTAAGTTTTTACTTAAACTTAAAATTGCCATAACTTCGCTTGCAGCAGTTATGTTAAAACCAGTTTTTATTTTCTTTCCACGTATAACGTACTCAATTTCTCTAAGACTTCTATCATTAACATCTAAGCATCTTTTGTGAAAAATGTTGTTTGTGTCAATATTTAATTCGTTGCCCTGAAAAATGTGATTATCAATTATTGATGAAAGCAAATTATTTGCTTGAGCAACTGCATGAAAATCTCCAGTGAAATGAAGATTAATTTCATCACTAGGTTCTACTCGTGCTTTTCCACCACCTGTTGCACCACCTTTAATTCCAAACACAGGCCCCATTGAAGGTTCTCGTAATGCCAAAACAGCTTTCTTTCCAATTTGATTTAATGCATCACCTAAGCCAATTGAAATTGTTGTTTTTCCAATTCCTGATTTGTTTGAAGTCATGGCCGTTACTAAAATCAATTTTCCCTTTGCGTCAAAACATGGTTCAACTTTCTTCATGGCACCTCCAATAATATATTTTATATATTAACTCAAATTTAATATTTTGTCAAAAGTAAACTCTAAAATAATTTTATCATATATCATATTATGCAAAATTTAACAAAAATCAAAAAACTCATTTCCGCCTCTCCAATTGTGGATATTGAATATGAATTTGAAGGAAATATTCGCCACGTTTACACTCTTCTTGGTTGGTTTTCATTAACCGGAAGCATTAAAGATAGAGTTGCTTATCAAATTTTTTATGACGCCATTAAGAAAAAACAAATAAATTCAAGCACTAAAGTTGTTGAAGTTTCAAGCGGAAACATGGGAATCTCAGTTTGCTCAATTGCAAACTTGTTAAATTTAGAAACAACAATAATAATGCCAAAATTTATGAGCGAAGAACGTAAGAAAATAATAAAACTTTTTGGCGCAAAACTTGTTTTGGTAGATAATTTTAAAGAAGCTTTTGATTTATGTGCAAAATACGAAAAAAGGGGCTACTTCTGCACTCATCAATTTGAGAATGAATCTAATAGTATCGCCCACTATAGCATTACAGGAAAAGAAATTTATTCAAAACTAAAAAACAAAGATGTCAGATCATTTGTTTCTGGAATTGGAACAAGTGGAACACTTATGGGCGCAGCCAAATTCCTAAAAGAAAAAATGGATATTGAAGTTGTTGCCTTGGAGCCAACAAACGCACCAATTCTAACCAATTCCGCACCTCTAAAAAAGCACTCCATTCAAGGATTATCCGATGAAATTATTCCAAAGATTTACAATAAAAATCTTGTTGATAAAATTATTCAAATCACCGATAACGACGCAATTGCAATGAGCCAGAAACTGTGCAAAGAATTGTCTTTGGGTGTTGGTGTGTCTTGCGGAGCCAACTTTTTGGGTTGCGTTTTAAGCGGAACAAATGCAGTTACAACTTTTGCCGACTCTAATAAAAAATATTTATCCACAAACCTTACACAAAATGTGCAAAGCGACCTTGTGGATAAAATTAAATTAATTAGTTTAAAAGTTTTATAAGCTTAAATTTGGTTTTGGCGCCAAACTCATGTCGGCAATTCCAATTCCGTCTTTATATGCATAATACGCTGCGCTTCCTATCATTGCCGCATTATCTGT
>JAZQYA010000011.1:0-19721 GCA_045633245.1 Candidatus Onthoplasma sp. | reverse complement strand
CTCACACTACATAGCATGCTTAAATTTACTATGTTCATGTTTACCTACCTTTCGTGTTACAAAACCTATTGTAACATTATGATTATATAACAAAACCCACCCAAAAGTCAAGGATGTTAAAAAACAATATGAAATATATTTAAAATTTAAACAATAAAAAAGTGTATATATGTTTCAATATACACAATATATAGTTTTGTTACTCAAGAGATATAATCTCAATATTATCAATTACTGCTTTTAAAAGTTCTTCAATGTTAACTTTACTCTCCTCTCGCTCAGCATCTTTAACCCTTGGTTTAATAATAGGATATTTAGGTAAGAACACAGTGCAACAATCCTCATAAGGAAGAACACTTGTTTCATATGTGTCTATTTCTTTGGCAATAGTTATAATTTCATCCTTATTAAAGCTGATTAAGGGGCGTAAAACCGGATATTGGGCAACAGCATTGGTTGAAGTTAAACTTTCAATAGTTTGGCTTGCAACCTGACCCAAACTCTCACCTGTTATAATAGTTTTATAACGATATTTTTCACAAAGTGCATTTGCAACTCTAATCATTGAACGGCGAAGAAGGTTAATTGCGTATTCTTCTTGACATTTAATGTGGAATTCTTCTTGCAATTTTGTCATTGAGCAAACATACATATATTTTGCGCCTATAAACTTCTTAATTTTTCTTGCAAGTTCAACAACCTTTTCTTTTGCTTGTGGGCTTGTATAAGGGAAACTATCAAAATGTAACAAATCTTGGCGTAACCCCCTTTTGGCCATGCAGAAACCCGCCACCGGACTATCTATTCCTCCACTAAGAAGTAACAACCCGTCTCTATTTTCTCCAAGAGGAAGACCTGAGTATGCATAAATTATCTTATCAAAAATAAATGTTTTTCCGTTCTCTCTAATGTCAACATTAACTGTAACCTCCGGACTATGAATATCAACACTTGCCTTAGGATTGTTTTCTAAAATAATTCCACCCAACTCTGCGGCAAAATCGTTAGATTTGATTGGAAATGATTTTTCAGCTCTATTAACGTTGCATTTAAAGGTGCTATTGATTTTAAGTGTTTTGATGTGCTCTCTAATTGCATTTGCGTCATTATCTAATTCTAATGCAACCGAAATTGAGTGAACACCAAAAACAGCTTTAAGATTGGCTATAATTTCGTCTTCATCTGTGTAGTCTCTCACCAATAACCTGTTTTGAATATTTTCTATCTTACACTCAATACCTTTAAGCGCTGTTTTAATATTATTATATAACAACTTAGTGAAATACTTTTTGTTTCCGCCTTTTAAATGTATTTCATTAAATCTAATTAAAATCACTTTATTCATCTTCTTATCCTTTCTCTATAATCTCTCACTGCATTAGTTAATTCTTTTCCTAAATTAGCGCAGTCTTCTATTGTTATTTCATCGCCAAAGCTTATTCTTATTGCTCCTTCAATATATTCATTATTTACTATCGAAGATAACACTCTATTATGCCCAGCTTTACTATTGCATGCTGATCCGGTTCCAACCAAATAACCTTTAGTTTCTAGCATATGAAGAATCGTTTCCCCTCTAACACCTTTAAAGCATAACGATATGATATTATCTACGCAATCGTTATCTGAAACTAAAACATAATCAGCTGTTATATTATCTAATATGGCTTTCTTGTGTTCTTTATAGTCTTTAACCTTTAATTCTTCCAAAGCCTTTTTTAAAGCGCATATTGCAGGTGTGTTTTCGGTCCCTGATCTTAAATTCATTTCTTGCCCGCCACCTAATATAAATGGTTTAAACTTATTAGGTTCAGCAATATACAATGCACCTATTCCCTTTGGTCCATTTATTTTATGAGCAGACATTGTGAAATAGTCAACGTTTAAATCTTTTAAATTAATTTCAAACTTTCCTAACGCTTGAACTCCATCTGTGTGCACAACAATATTTTTATTGAATTCTTTTATTTGTGCTGTAATATCTTTGATGTTATTTATTGCGCCGGTTTCATTACTTACATATATAATTGAAACGAGTGTAACAGATTTATCTAATTCATTCATTAAAGCATCAACATTAACACTTCCGTTCTTGTTTAATGGTACAAAAACAACATTATAACCATTATCTTGATACTTCTTTGCTGTTTCATATATTGAGCTGTGTTCACCTGCGCTAAAAATGTATTTCTTATCTTTTCTTGTTATGTGAGCATTCAAAACAGTATTATTGCTTTCTGTTGCGCTACCGGTAAATATTAATGTTGATTTTGGTTTTGCTTTAAGTTGTTTTAAAATATATGTCCTTACATTTTCAATTAATGTTTTTACCTTACCGCTTTCAGCATACAACGAACTAGGATTAAAAAAACATTCACTTAATTTAATATATTCCTCAAGTGATGCTTTGCTTATCTTTGTTGTTGCTGCATTGTCAAAATATAACATAATGTAATTATAACAAATAATTATGCTTTTGACAATAATTAAATAAAATTTTTATGATTTAATTAAATTACCATTTTGAAGATACACTTCTGGAACCTTACCCAAGATTATGCTTTCTGCAAGTAACACTTGATTTGTTGAATATATATCATAAGATTGAACAGGCAAAACAATGCTAACATGAACATCAATATATAAAAACAAAGTGTGCTTGGTCATATTTATTCCAACGGACGCGAATTCACTATCAAATTTTCCACTAACAACTCCTATTGGAACAAGATTTAAATTTATGGTTGGCCCACGACCAATCAAGAAAGGAATACCTGAAAAAGTTCCAATACTAATTGGAAGACCATGTTTACCAATATTGCTTATTTGATATTGTGCTTCTTTAACTATTTCACGAGTGATGGCATTAATTTCATATTGATTGGCAGAAAAAGACACAATTTCGCCATTTTGAGAGTAGTTTATATCAATTAAAGAGTCATAACTTAAAGTTCTGTTTATCACGTTGCTAACGGCTAAATTTAGCGCTTTTTCTGTTATTGATTTAGTTTCTTGTGCTGAGTATGTTTTCACAACAGGACTTATTATAAAAAAGTAATATAAAATTAAAAGAAAAAGAATGAAAAAAACAATAATAAGATTTTTTTTAATTTTCTTATCGCTTGTCCTTTTCATGGTATATGATATTGTTAAATCATTTAATTTTATGACAACATCTTAAATAATTAATGCCCACCTCGTTTGGTTTTACTGCTAAATATTAAAGCAAACAAGAAGGAGGCGAATATTGCCATTGCAATTCCGCCACTTGCTGCAGTTAAACCACCTGTGAATATTCCTAATATTCCATACTCTTTTGTTGCCATAATTGCACCTCTAGCAAGACTTGCGCCAAATCCAATAATAGGAACAGTTGCTCCCGCTTTTGCAAACTCTTTAAAAGGTGCATAGATATTAAAAACTTCAAGCACCATTCCTATAATTAAGAATAAAACCAAAATTCTAGCGGTTGTTATTTTTGTTCTTATAACCAAAATTTGCGCTAAAAAACAAATAAATCCCCCAACCAAAAATGAAATCACATAATCCATTATATTCATTTAGACCCCTTCCTTTTATTTTCCGCTTCAACCACCCGACTTGTTTTAGAATTTGGTTCAACAAATTCAAGTTCAACAGCATGCGCTATGCCAGGAATTGTTTCCCCTTGTTGTGAGGAGGTTGTGCTCATTAATGCCCCTGTTGAAACAAGCAGAACCCGCTTGAACTCGCCCGTTTTAAGCTTTTTAATTATATAAGAATTCAAAACACTAGCACTGCACCCGGCACCGCTTCCACCCATGAAAACGCGCTCAGTTTTATCATAAATCATACAACCACAATCTGAATAGTTTTGTTTTAGAATTACACCCTCACGTTCCATTAAATCAATTAAGATTTCGCTACCTAATTTGCCCAAATCTCCAGTTGCAATAAAATCATAGTCATCAACGCTTGTTTTCATGTTATCTAAATGGGTTTTTATTGTATCACATGCTGCAGGCGCCATCGCTGCACCCATGTTATTAACATCAGCTATTCCAAAATCAACAACTTTGCCAAAAGTTACTGCCGAAATTTTAATTTTGCTTGGATTTTTTGAAACTATGCTTGCTCCACCTCCCGTTATTGTCCATTGTGCAGTTGGCGGTCTTTGGTTCCCCAATTCTAATGGGAAGCGATATTGTCGTTCAGCAGAACTAAAATGAGTGCAAGTTCCAGCAACAACATTTTTTGCCAAATTATTATCTACAAAAATTGTTGCAAGAGCTAAAGCTTCAGCCATTGTGGCACATGCGGAATATAGCCCAACGAATGGTATTTCAAGTTCCCTAGCGGTATATGATGAGCTAACAATCTGATTAAGTAGGTCTCCACCAAAAAAGAAATCAATATCACCAATATTCATTCCGCCTTTTTCAATTGCCCCAACAATTAAATTATATAGTAATTTTCTTTCACTTTTTTCAAATGTTTTTTCTTTTAAAGTGTCATCTTTTATTATATAATCAAAATATTCTTTTAAAGGCCCTTTGCCCTCTAAAGGTCCAACCATACTATAACCAGAAAGCAAATACACATTTTGTTTCATTTTAATTGTTTGCATAATAACTCCTTATTGCTTTTTTAAATAAACAGCCCAACCACACCGCAAATAATTGATCCAACAACACCACATACAATGACTGGTCCGGCAATTGTGAACATTTTAACGCAAATTCCATATATTATGCCTTCTTTTTTAAACTCGATTGATGGACTTGAAATTGAATTTGAGAACCCTGTAATTGGAATAACCGATCCAGCTCCACCCCATGCACCAATATAATCATAAACACCTAATCCTGTCAAAAAACATGTGATGAAAATAATAGTCATAAGCGTACAAGTTGACACTTCGCTCTCTGCAAGATTTGGAAATACGTAGGCATACAAATCAAATAATCCCTGTCCTATTGCACAGATAATTCCACCAACCAAAAACGCTTTAAAAAGCGACGGCCATGCTTTTGTTTTTGGAACCTTTGATTCCACATACAGATTGTAATTTGTGTTTCTTTTTTCTTTATCCATGATATTTTCTCCTTTAATCGCACAATTCTTCTAATTTAAGCAACTCAATTTAATATTTAACCAAAAATGAAATTTTATAATAATTTTAACAAATTCGCTAAAACTATCTTTAATTTAAGGAGAAATTTATGTCAAAAAAAATATTACCAATTATAACTTTACTGGGAACTAGTGCTTTAATTGTCGGTGCAACATTGCAGCCAGCTGAAGAAAAAAAAGAAGCTTTTATTCAAAATATTAATTCATTTAAAAACGAAGTTGCAAAATACACGAGTCTTAACGAATCAAATTTAACAATTAACGCTTTGAATAAATATACTCTTTCTTTACAGGACAATTTAGATGATCTTGCTGAACAAAATTTAACTTCAATTAATGAAAGTCCACTTGAAACAAGCGAAATATCACCTCAAGCAGAAGAAAATACAAACGAAACCACTGAAGTTTTAGATGAAAATAATGCAGAAAATATATCAAAAGAGGAAGGAAATTTAATAACTGAAGAAAATGAACGAATTTCAACACTTTACTCTTTATCTGATGATATTGAAGATTCTTGTGATGATTTTTGCGAATTAAAAGAAGAAATAACAAAAGCAATTGTTGAAACTCAAAACTTAATTAATAAAATCCAAGAAAAAGAAATTCAACTTACCAACGAACAACGCATTTTTATAACAGAGCAAGCGCAACAATTAAAAAATTTAGGTAGAAATTTATCTAACATCACAACTGAGCTATCATTTAATTTAAGTGATATTAATCAAATCATGGCAACAAATAATGGTGAAATTGATAACTTGTCTATAAAATATTTAGTTGTATTAGATAACTTAATTAATGGTAATGAAATGTTGCAATCAGGATTAAATTCTCTTAATTTAATCAATCAAATGTTTAATATGCAAGCAAATAATGTTCCTTCAAATAATACGGGGCGGGTTTTATATGGTTTTAGACACAACAACAATCCACCAATAATAAAAGACTATTATTTTGATGAAAATGGTAAAATGATCGAAAATAATGAACAAAACACTCAAGAAGAATTAAAAAACATTGAAACAAATGAAAATAATGAAATGGTTAATAACAAAACAACTAATATTGACACCTATAAAAACACAAATCTTAATAGCAACCTAGACACATACAATAACAACAATTTACCACAAAACATCGATAGCTTTTTTAACACAGCTCTTCTTGATAATGAATTCATGTATGGAAACAAAAATTATGGTTACGGATATGGCGGAATGAATGGAATGTATAATAAAAACCCATATCTCCAAGGTTATTCAAATTACGAACAAAATCAAACTACAAATGGTATAACAAACAACAAAAACACACAAAATGACGGATTTGAAAATGCTAAAAATACAAACGACAACAAAACAAATAGGGGAAAAAATGGATTTAAATTTAAGAAAAACATCGATACTTTTAAAGACGAAAACGAACCTGATATTAAAACAAAACTTGCAAACATAAAAAATTCTATAACAGGTTTTTTCACTAAATTTAAAAAGAACGGTTTAGATGATAAAATTGACAATCCTGTCTATAAATACAACCCAAGTGAAAGTGAAGAAAAAAATTCTTAAACGGTTAATTTTTCCCTCATATCATTTAAAACTTTATTTTCTATTCTACTAATTTGAACTTGGCTAACACCAAGTTCTTTTGCTATTTCACTCTGCGTTTTATCTAAGTAATACCGCATAATTATCACTTGCTTTTCTCTCGCTGATAGTTCTTCAATCATTTCTCTTAAAGCTAATTTATTAATTAAATTATCAACTGAAAATTTATCACTTATTTTTTCAAGTAAAGTTATCTCATCAGAATTTTCGTTGAATTTTTCATTAAGTGAAATTGGTGACGTGTTAGCCTCTAATGATAAAACAATATCATTTATATCCATCTGCATTTCTTTAGAGATGGTTTCAAGAGATGGATTGTGTTGATGTGTTTTTTGGTACTCATTAATAAAGTTTTTAATTTGAATTGCATTGTATTTTATACTTCTAGACACTTTGATTGCGCCATCATCTCTAAGAAAACGCTTGATTTCACCAGAAATCATTGGCACAGCATAGGTTGTAAACTTAACATTAAATGAAGGATCATAATTATTAATTGCTTTAATAAAGCCCATTGCACCTAATTGATACAAATCATCATAATCTATACCTTTATTTAAATATCTTTTAACCATACTCCTTATCAAAGGTGAATTTAAACTAATGAGTTTTTCTTTTGCATAATCATCTCCCTTTTTTGCCTGTTCAAGCAAAGCAAAAGTCTCATCATTTGAAAGCATCCTACATCTCCACACACGCCGGCAAAATTTCTTTTATCATAGAAACTGTCACACCATCTTTATTGCTTTTAACTTCAAGTTTGTCCATAAAACTTTCCATAACAGTAAAGCCCATTCCGCTTCGTTCTTGTTCTGGTTTGCTTGTGTAAAAAGGGGTTAAAGCACGTTCAATATCTTGAATTCCAACACCATTGTCAGAAATATTAATGCTAATTTTATTCATTTCTGTGACAATCTTCATAATAACATAGCCTGTTTTTTCTGGATAAGCGTGAACAATGGCGTTTGTCACCGCTTCATTTACAGCGGTTTTAATATCTTCCAATTCATTTAGGCTTGGATTTAATGGTAAAATAAAACTTGCAACAACATTTCTTGCAAACGCTTCATTTTCAACAATTGCTTTAAACTTAACTTCCATACAATTTTTCATAATACTCCTCTAATTAAATCATTTATTTTATATATTTAAACTATCTTCGGCATAATTTCGTATAATCCTGACATTTTAAATATCCTTTCAGCATTTCTGCTTGGATTGCTAATAAATATAGGCTTGTTGCATTCTCTCATCTTTTTATATCTACCAATTAAAACTCCAACCCCTGTGCTATCCATAAATGTCAACTCAGATAGATCCATAACAATTTGAACAAAACCTTTCTGTGTGTCCAACAATACATCCAAATTCTTTCGTACAGATTGTGCTGTGTATTCATCAAGCTCACCGCTTAACAAAATATATAGCGTCCTATTAACAACTCGTGATTTAATTTGCATATTTCACTCCTTGCAAACATTTTAACAAATTCAATGACAAAAAAAATAATAAGAATTGCCGAAACAATTCTTATTTTGTTTAAGTATGTTGATATTATCTAATTTTAAATCTTATTCCTCAATTCCCTATTGCAACAAAAAAAGCGGATAAACCGCTTCATGGAGCTAGTGAAGGGAATCGAACCCCCAACCTGCTGATTACAAGTCAGCTGCTCTACCGTTGAGCCACACTAGCATTTATTAACTTTATTAAATGTAGTATAACATAAATTTAATAAAAGTCAAAGTATTTTTAACATATTTTTAATTAATAAAATATGTGGTGGAAGGGGATGGATTCGAACCATCGAAGTCGAAGACGACGGATTTACAGTCCGTTGCATTTGGCCGCTCTGCAACCCTTCCATATAATACACTGAAATTAAATCCAAGTGTATGGTGCCTCGAACCGGAATCGAACCAGTGACTTTCAAGAGATTTACTTGTGCCCCTGTTCTCTCCTTTTCAGGCTGGTGCCTCGAACCGGAATCGAACCAGTGACACAAGGATTTTCAGTCCTTTGCTCTACCGACTGAGCTATCGAGGCAGAATTTAAATTTGGCGACCCGGAAGGGGCTCGAACCCTCGACCTCCAGCGTGACAGGCTGGCGCTCTAACCAACTGAGCTACCGGGCCAAATTAATATTAATGTTTGCCTTTTCGGCATGGTGGGCCTTCACGGACTTGAACCGCGGACCGACCGGTTATGAGCCGGTTGCTCTAACCAACTGAGCTAAAGGCCCCTGCTGTGGTCGGAGTGAAGGGACTCGAACCCCCGGCCCCATGATCCCAAATCACGTGCGCTACCAACTGCGCTACACCCCGACGTCAACAAGTTTATTTTACTACATACCAAAATAAATGTCAATAAATTTTAACAAATTTTTTATTTTTTTTTAATTTATTTTAAATTTAAGAAAATTATAGCCATGTTGGTATGATTTCAAAAGATTTTTCGTTTAAATAATATAGACAACTTTGTTTTTTAAATTTAAAAGTTAAAAAATTAGCAGTTAAATGAAGTTGTTTATCTCTTGATTTACCATATTTGTTATCTCCAACAATTTGATGACCATAATACGCAATATGGGCTCTTATTTGATGAGTTTTGCCTGTTATTAGGTTTGCCTCAAGAAGAGTTTTGTCTCCTCTATACTCTATTATATCAAATTCAGTAACAGCAGGTTCATATCCACTTGTTTTAAGTTCACTTATCCAAACTTTTGAAAGTGTTGGAACTTTTTTAAGATATATAGTTCTTTTTATTTTTGATACATCCACTCTACCATCAACTAATAGAGCATATTTTTTTGTAATCCCAACTCTTGTTTTAAACGCCTCTAATAACTCTTTTTCCGCACTCTTGTTTAAAGCAAAAACAACTAAACCTTCAGTGTTCCTATCTAATC
This sequence comes from Candidatus Onthoplasma sp., assembly GCA_045633245.1. Classification (GTDB taxonomy): domain Bacteria; phylum Bacillota; class Clostridia; order Christensenellales; family UBA1242; genus Onthoplasma. The sequence continues at coordinate 10,091 of JAZQYA010000011.1, read as the reverse complement.
TGTGAACTGGATATACTTCAGAATACTCTTGTTTTAAAATGGTTAGTAAATCGCGCTCAGTTTCACTTATAACTTCAATTCCTGCTTTTTTATTAACAATAATAATGTTGTTATCTTTATAAACAAATGCAAACCATTCTTTCTTTTCTTTTTCTTGATAAAAAACAACAACCTTGTCGTTTTTATTTAAATTAATATTTTCTTTAATTCTTACACCATTGACCTTAACATCTTTGTTTTCCAAAATCTTTTTAACGTCAAAACGAGAAAGAAAAGGCAATTCATTAATTATTGCCTTAGTTAGCTCTTTATTTTCACTTACTTCAAATTCAATTTTTTGCATTATATTTCTAACTCTTGTTGCTTTCCAGCAGCAAAACAATTTGTGGCATTTGCATTGAAAGTCTTTTTAGCTCTTCTTTCATTTAATTCCATTGTTCTATAAAGCAAATTTTTAGCCTTGTTTTCAGCCATTCCTTTTGCTAAATATATATTATAAAGAGCCCTTTCAAAATCATCTAATGATAATACTCCACCATATTCATATTTATTAAAATAATTGACAATGGATATTAATTCTTGAGTTTGATTTTGTAGATTAATTTGTTTTCCGTACTCCGCATAATCCGTTTCTTGGCAATGTAAAACATCAAACTTAACAGGTTTTATATCACTCTCTTCAAAAATTTTTTTAAACTTGATTAAAAACATTTTTAATTCGTCTTGAATGTCTTTTGTGCCTTCTTGCAAATCAGTTAAATACTTTTTTGCTTGATCTATATATTTTTGTTTATTTCCCCAAGAGCATCCATAATCTGTATAAACAACTTCAACAGCTTTAAAATTGCTTCTATCATCAACCGGAATTAAACAATGATTATACATTTTTAACCCTTTTGCTTCAGGTCTGTAACAGTCCCAACAAGCATCTGCATAATATAATTGTCCATTTAAAACAACGATATTATTTTGATGTCCACCCAACTCATAACCAGTAGTTTTATCTTTAACAATTGAAGATACTGTGAAACATTCTATACCCAATCTGTTGCACATTTCTTTCATAATAGCAGCATATCCAACACAAACAATATCTGAACTATTCATAATAGATGTTATGTTTCTTGCATATTCTCTGTGTTCTTCATTTTCTTGGTATTTAAAATTAGTACAAAAATCATATACCAATAAAAATTTTTCCATATCATTTAGCGGTCTATTGTTTTCTGTTGGAACTTTCAAACTATTAATATAATCAATTTCAGCATCTAACTTTAAATTTGTTGTTATAATTTGATCAAGTTCAAACAAATCTTCTGCCACAATAACAAGATCGGCACCAAATTTAGACATATGTTGTTTCACATCACTCAACAAAGAACAATTTGATTTAGAAAGATAACATTCATCAATATAAAGATTTATTCCAATAAACTTATTTTTAACGTTAACTCCCGCTAAAACAAGTTCATCAAAGGTTCTCTTTATTTGGGTAATAATTTCCGGATTGATGGCGTCTGGATAAAAAAGAATACCTTTGTCACCTTCAATAATTTCTTTAACCTTGTTTTCCCATGTATATTTTGTTATAAATCCATTTTCATATTGATGTAATGAATAAAAAATATCATCTGCTCCTTCAACGTACATTTTGTCTCCTATTTTGTAAATAAATCATACATATACTTTGCACCAATCTCTTGAGTGTCGCTAGCTTCGCTTATAACCCACGGATCTATTCTCATTTCGTGCAGGAGCGCAACAAAATCATCAAGGTTTGGCTTTCCAACGCTACCATCTGGCATATTCTCTCCGTGCATAAGATGTTTTACTTCACCCTTATCGTTGTAATTTATTGTATATGCGTGAAAATGAATATATTTAAACTTTTCTGGAAGCTGATCTTTAATTTTTTGTAATCTAACCCTTAAATCATCAATATTTTGAATGCTTCCAAACTCTCTTGCGTGCAAATGTGCAATATCAATGCAAGGATAACAATATTTACAATTTTTGCATATTTCTATAATTTCATCAAGAGAGCCAAGGTTTGCTGTTTTACCCCCAATTTCTGGATATAAACGAACGTTACCCATATCAATTTCACTTGTGAATTCATTTATCGCATCAATCAGTTGTTTTACAGCAGTCTTCCTTCCATCTTCTGTATTATTATGTCCGCCACCCGGATGAAAAATAATTCTATTAACACCAATAGATTTTGCAAGTTCAATACCTTGCTTCATATTTTCTTTGCTTCTCTCAACAACCGGCGTGTTTAGACTGCCAAGATTTATATAATATGGCGCATGAATTGAAAAGTGCATGTTATTATTTTGCTCTATTTTGATGATTTCCTTATTTGCATCGCTAATTTTAAAGCCATAAACGCATTGTATTTCATATGCATTTAAACCCATTTCTCTTAACCAATCAAAAAGGTTTTTAAATTTCCCCTTATAATTTGTTGGCACTCCTGCCACACCAAATATACTCATGTTAACTCCTAAACAAAGTTTTTAAAGAACTTTTCTCTTAACAATAAAAATTTTGCATTGTTTATTCTATAGCTATTGTCAATTCCATCATTAAAAATATTATTAAAGCTCTTAACCGCCTTATTGTCTTTTATAAACAGCATGCTTTGAGAACTTGTGTTCAAATGCTCACGATCAACAATATACGATCCAAAAATAACATATTCATCGTCTAAGGTTATTGCATTGAAATTAATATATCCATCAAATAAATATACATTTGCTCCATATAATGCAAGTTCCTTAGCATAAGCACGAGAAGCAAAATATTTGCCATGTCTATCATTCTTTAGTGGGACCATTAGTCTAACTTGAATGTTAGAGTTTATTGCAAAACGTAATAAAGACATAATACTTTCCGTTGGAATAAACTGAGCAAGTTCAAGTTGAATTGATTTCTTTGCCATGCATATTGCCTTAATTATTGCAAGTTCTAAATCTGTGTTGGCATTGTTTGCAATATATTGAATATGATTATTATTGTTGTATGACGATCTTTCATGCAACTCATATGGAATGAATTTCCCGCTTGCAAAAATTGCGTCTTTATGTGTTTGTATGTCTATGTCTTGAACCACATCACCTTTTAATTTAATATATGTGGCAGCATATTCTATGTTTGATTTTAATTGGCTTCTTAATTTGTTAAGATTAGCAATGTATGACACATCTCCATCAATCGTTATTACATTTCTTAAATTTGCATACACATTGCCCGCTGTGTTGTATTTGCTAAATCTGTAAACCTTAATTCCTGCGCTGCGCATGTCTTTAATAAGTTTCCTGCTTATTCGCTTGTCGTGAATAAACTTAACCATAACATCAGCTTTCGCTCTTTCAATTAATGTATCTTTAAGGTCTTGGAAATCTTTTGCATTGACTTTTGTGAGTTCTAATATTATGTATTTCTTAGCTTTTTTTAAATCTGAAATCAAATTCTCTTTTAGCAATTCATAATCATGTATCAATTCATAGTTGTTATTTGCAGTTGTGTGTGCGTTAAATGCCAAATTATTAAATTCAAAAACTTCATGATTACTATTGGCTTTAACATCATTCAAATTGTTTGATATTAATTTATCATAAATCTCGTCTTCAACTATTTTAACAAGCATTGAGTTTCTTTTTTTGTAAAAAACATTGCGGATAAAAATATAAATCAAATACCCCACTATTTGAGTTACCAAAAACACAACAGACCAAATGATTATATTTTTTGGTTTATCCCTTTCAAAAATAATCATCATGCTCATCATAATAATATACAATACAAATAATACACTTACTAAAACAATATTTAACGTAATCATCTATTTTATAATATCAGAACAAAAGAAATAAATCAAGTTAAATCGTGTTGTTGAATTAAATTTAGTGCTATCATTAATGTAAAATACGAGTTATTTTATCACTAAAAACAATTGTTTAATTTTTGAAATTGTGCTAAAATGCAATTATGCCTGATATGGCTCAGTTGGTAGAGCAATTGATTCGTAAGCATCTGCTCATAAACTCGCCAGCTGGTTACTCCTCACTTCATTTAATTATTATCTTAATACTAATTAACCTACGCTGATATGGCTCAGTTGGTAGAGCAATTGATTCGTAATCAATAGGTCGGGGGTTCGAATCCCCCTATCAGCTCCAAAATCAAAAAAACAACCATTGGGTTGTTTTTTAATTCACTAACACATTGATTTCAACAAAAATTGTTGAATTTGAAAGAATTGAAATTTTGATTTTTGTTTCTCCAATTGATTTTGCTCTAATTTTAATAAGAATATCATCTGCAACACTCTCTATTTTAACAACATCGGTATTATAGCTTACAACAGAAATTTGTTGCTCAACATGTTGTTCATTTTTATCAACAACCTGATAATTAATATGAAACACGTCATTATCGTTCGTATTTAACACTATTAAATTATTATCAACATTGTTAAGTATGATTGAATACTCGGGTTGTTCTTTAATTTTTAATGTAAATTTGTAAACATACTCGATAAAATCGTCTTCTATGTTAAATGTAATTTCGGCATCTCCAACATTAATACCGGTTAATGAATTATTATTCAAATTAACATTATTATCTGTTAAAATTTTATAAACCACTCCATCGCTAATTGAAAATACGTTGTTGATTTGTTCACTTTTGCCATTTATAATAAGATTTTTAATTAATAAAACATGAGGGTTTTCACTAGCATCACAAACATTTATCGTTATTGTTTTTGCGTGAAAAGTTGATTTATCTTTTGGCATTTTAAATTTTATTGTGTGCAAACCAATAGTGTTTGCGATTATTTTGTTATTGCTAAACTCTATACCATTTGAACTTATTTCATAAGTTAGTTTATCAATCATGCTGCTTGGACTTACATTTACATAACAGTCCAACAAATTCACACTTGAACCAACAGGTATTATAATAGTATTTGGTAAATTAAGTGAAAAAGATGTGGCATATATCTCTTCTGAAGGAGCATTATCTTTATCTGATTTTTGTTCATCATCTTTTGGAATTAAAACAAGCGCAACAGCTATTACAGCAATTGCCAAGACAGAAAACAAAACATATAACCAAGCATTTTTCTTTTTCTTCACATAAATATATTAATATATTTCGACATTTTTTTCAATGCTTTTGTCGAAAATATGTGTTATTTCATTAAATTAAAAAGAAACATCGTTTGATGTTTCTTTGAGTTAATTTACTTCTTTTTTAATGTTTGTGATAATATTCAGTTTGTGTTTTTCTGTATTTTTATGAGAAATATAGCCCTTTATCCTTGCGCCTAGTTTATAAATATGATGAGTTGCAACATTTGCTCTATCGCTATTTTCTTTTGTTATGGCAAGCGCTGTTAGGCCATTATCCAACTTAATTAGCGCACCTACTTGCAAGATTTTAGTTACAACACCTTCAACTTCGTCACCCAAATTTATTTCATTATAAAGTTTGTCTAAAGGACTTTCAACAAGTTGTTTTAATCCCACACTAATTCGTGAAAAGTCTGTGTTGGTCTCGATTATCTTGAAATCATATTCTTTGTTGAGCTCAACAACTTCATTTAAACTACTAACTCTTGTGTGACTAGCGTCAGAAATTGATAATTTTGCTTTTGCGCCATTTGTTAAAAGCGCAATTGCGTATTTGTCTTCTAATTTAATGATAGTCCCTTTTAAAACATCACCAACTTCAACCGGTGTTATATTTTCGTGTTCCATAATTTTTGTTGAAACAACAATTGATTTTTTAATATTATCAAGCTCAATAACAATGGCTATTATTTCTCTGCCTTTTAGATTATCTTTGTCAACATAGTCTCCTCTTGAACATTGTGCGTATGGTAAGAAAACTCTATAGCCCATAAAATCACCAAGCAAGCCATAATTGTTTATATCGCTTATTTTAAAATTAAGTTCACTACCAACTTTCAAGTTCTTGAGTTTTTCCCTATCTTCAATTGCTTTATTTACACCCGCATGTGTCATAACAATGCAACCTTTTTCATCAATTTCCCCAGTTACCATAACCAAGATGGCATCACCAAGTTTGAAGTTTGGCTCCAACTCTTCTCTTGGAAAAACGCCTTCTCTAAGACCACCAATTGCAACGGTCACTTCTTTTGTTCCAATCATAACAATTGTTCCGGTTATTATATCTCCACGATTATAGTGTGTCATTGTTATATCAAAATCTTTCATTTTCATTATTTAGTTTCTCCTTCAAACTGTTTTGTTTCTTGGTTTTGAACTTGCGGAAGCAATGCGTTCATTTCAGCAATAATATGGTTTGCAAATTCACTTAAATATTCTTTATCTTTTTTTCTTGTTTCGTCTGGATAAATCGGTTTACCAATAATAAGTTTTGTCCTTCTGAATGGTTTTATTTTTTTATCATACATCATTGGCAAAATAGGCGTGTTTGTTCTGATTGCAAACATGGCAACCCCTTCTTTGGCGCTTCCATCTTCAATATGTACAGTTTTTGCCCTTGTGCCTTGCGGGAAAATGGCAATTTTTTTATTATCGCCTATAAGACGAAAAATTTCTTTTATTGCCTTAGGATCCGCTTGTTTTCTATCAACGGGAACTCCCCCTAATTGGCGCATAAAACAGTTTGTAAATTTCTTTTGAAACAACTCTTTTTTTGCCAAATATCTAAACTTTTTGAAAAACTTAATATCTAACATGATAGCATCTAAATTTGACATGTGATTGCAGGCAAGAATATAGTTTCTCTTTTTTAGTTCTTTTAAATTTTTCTTTCCAACTCTTTTAATTGGAAAAATAATAATCATTGGTAAAAATATTATCCAAAAACAAATCCAAAATATCATTTAATTTCCTTTTAATTGTTTGCGTTGTTCCCCGCAACAAAACCAGTTGACCATGCAATTTGAAGATTAAATCCACCTGTTAAAGCGTCAACATCTAAAACTTCTCCAACAAAATATAAATTTTTAACAAATTTGCTTTCGCAGGTTTTTGCGTTAATTTCTTTAACATCAACCCCACCACTGGTCACAATACTAACGTTGATATTATCTAACGAATTAATGGAAAAGTCAAATTTTTTAAGAGAGTTTATGAGGGTTTGCCTATCGATTTTGCTAAATTCACTCATCTTTTTGTTTTTAATCTTAGTTTTTTTCATAAAAAACTCAATAAAACTTGCTGGAAGAAGTGAATTTAAGTAATTTCTATAATCTTTCTTTGCAAATTCAACAAATTCTCGTTGGAATTTCTCATCTAACTTTTCTTCACTCAATGCTGGTTTTAAATCAATGTATAATTTTGTACCTTTGATATCCAACTTATTGATTTTTGATGACATGGTTAAAGCAATTGGACCTGTTAAAGAATTAAAAGTAAACAATAAATCACCAAATTCTTCATAATATTTCTTTCCATTTTTATAACTTAAAGTCACATTTCTTAAGCTTAATCCATTTAATTCACTAATATTTTCACTCACAATAATTGGGCAAAGCGCGCTTTGGGGTTCAATAATTTTATGCCCAAATTGTTTTGCAATATTGTAACCCAAAACTGATGCTCCTGTGCCAGAATAACTCACTCCACCCGTTGCAACTATTAAACTATTACAAGTGTACTCAATATTGTTGTCACACAAAATATGGAACACATTCTCTTTCTTAACAGATTTAATTTCTTGATTTAAAGAGATGTCAACACCATATCTTTGCATTGTTCGTTCTAATGTTTTAATAACGTCGCTTGACTTATTACTGTCGGGGAAAACCCTATTCCCTCTTTCCGTTCTCAATTTTAATCCATTTTTTTCAAAGAATTCCATGGTGTCTTGTGGACTAAATTGATTTAATGCTGAAAACATAAATTTGCTGTTGGTTATTGTGCTCGTTAAATGAGTTTCAATTGGACTATTATTTGTTAAATTACACTTACCCTTTCCTGTTATATAAAGTTTCTTTCCTAGTTTTTCATTATGATCAAGAACAAGCGTTGAATTTCCATTGCGAGCAGAAAAAATGCTCGCCATCATACCAGACGCCCCGCCACCAATAATAATCACATCATAATTTGTTTTCATACCATTTTATTATACCATAAAATGATACTGTTGGCAAATGGAATTAACTCTAAGAAAAAAGAGAATTATTAAAATTCTCTATGTTCACGTTGGTTTATCTCTCTCATTTCAGAAACAAGACTTATTAAATCATTGTTCACGTCATCACTTAATCCTGCCAAGGCAATTTTTGATGCCAATTTAATTGTTATTTCATGCAATAGTGCAGAATGATTTGTATATGTATTAACACTCTTCTCTTCTTCGCATAATTTCAACATTGCTCTTAATAAAATTAAATCAAACAAAACAGCTTCTAGACCAAACAAGTCTGCCCTTTTATCGATTGAGCCAAAGACAAATGATTTTTTGAGCAAATAATTTTGTGGAACACAATCTCCGAGTTTTAAAATTTTACTATTGGTCTGATAAAGGTTTGGATTAAATTTAATTTCCAAATATGGCATTGACATATCATCGTATAACAATTCAGAACTTCGTTTCACCCTATTCAGTTCATAAACATATCTAATTAAATCATCTAAACTTATCGCATCGCACTCTGCTGTTCCATTATAAGTTAGAGCCTGACTTCTTGATGCATAATGAAAATGTGGTACGTGCGATTTGATTGAACCGCCAAAATACTTGAATTTTAATGAATTGTTGTCAATTCTATTAATGTGATCAAATTGTTGGCCGGGGTCAAATCTTGATAATTGTATTGATTCTGATGTTGTTAATTGCGTGTTATTCTTTCCGTTTTCTTTACGTATGTTGTCATTAATTGTAACATACATAGCAACCGACATATCAGGAAAAGACTTTAAGGTTTTACCAGCTAAAACATAATGCTGTTCCAATGAGTAGTTTGATTGCAAAACATATATATTTTTTTCATTGTCTTTAAAGTAATCAGTTAAAACTTTTTGATGCCTTATTGGATTTTTTTCACTTCTTGTTGCATATCTATATTTTGGCTTTACTAATAATCTAATATACTCTCTATCACTTTCCAAAGTTAAGATTTTTTGATTAAAAGTGTTTCTTGTTCTCTTTGCAATTCGAGCCTTAATGAGTGAATCATATTTTTCTTCTATTGTTGAATCGTCTTTTTTTATTATTTCATTTTGTTTAGTTTGTTTTGCCATTTAAACCTCTTTATATTATAATAACACATTTATTTTAAAAAACAATATTATTTCTTTAAAAATAAGAAAAAAGACTTTCAAAGTCTTTTTTTAATTATTCAAAATGAAATGTGTTACCATTTTGATCTCTTTTCATGGCTTTTTTATTATTTTGAGCAATTTCCATAATGCTTTCTTCATATTCAATTTCATCTTGCATTAAATGCTTTCCAATTTCGCCTTTTCTTTGGTGGTCAATCAATTCAAAACGATAACCTCTCTCCCAAAGGTACATTGTTCGTTCTGCAAAATCACACCAAATTTTGCTCATTTGTTCGTTTACTTCTAAAATTGTTATTGGTTGATTAATTTTTTCTGAATATGTAACACAATAACCAGATATTGATACCATTCTCCAACTATCACTTGTTTTAGATTTAAAAGTTAAAATCACTCTTGGTTTTCCATAATCTTCATCTATGTCAACTTTAATTGGTCTTCTATCATAACTTGGTGGTAAGAGTTGATCTTGCTTTAACAACGCTCCAAATTTACCATAATCTAAATATTCTAAAACCATTAAAGGTAATCCATCTGGATATCTATCCATAACAGAAGGTTCTTTTTTCAATACACTCGCAAGAGGTTTAAATTCTTGTTTTGTTCCTTCCAACTTTTCTTCATATTTTTTCTTAAATAATCTTTCGATAATTCTCATAAACACCTCTATTTGAACGAATTATATCAATAAAGAAAAATATTGTCAATAAAAAAAATAAAGGTCTTAAACCTTTACTTTTTTAAACTTCTTAAGTATTTAAGTTCCTTAGCATTAAGTGGAACATATTCACCACGAGAGAGTCC
>JAZQYA010000010.1:0-39400 GCA_045633245.1 Candidatus Onthoplasma sp. | reverse complement strand
CGGTGATAATAATGCCTGATAATTAGTATTTTTAAAGCAATTTGTTGAATTAATTGCAACAAAAGGATTAATTAATTTAATTATTTTATTTTCATTTTTTATTTCAATCTTATCAATTTTTAATAGTTTAAGGTTGTTTTTCCCGCTCACAGTTAAAGTTTCAATGGATTCAGTTTTTTCTGTTAAAAATTTAATAAGGTTGGTTTTTGTTAACTTTAAATATGTATTTAAATCTAAAATCAAAACGGGTTCTCCATTGTGATTAATGAAATTTCCAGTGTCTAGATAAGCCGATATTTTTAAAGAATGATTTTTTTGAGTTAAAGTAACGTCATAAAGTAAATTGTTTGTGCTGAGTTTTAACTTTAAGTGTTTTACAATGAGTTCAAATATATTACTGAAAATAATAATAATTAAACATACAACCTCAAGGCTAAACTTGCTTGAACAAACAATGCCAAAGGTGGTGTAGTATGTACTGGAATTTAGACTCGTAACAACTCCACCAAAAGCGTATGTATAGAGAAAGAACAATATGAAATTAAAAACAAATTGTTTTTTAGATTGATTAAAGGCAAGTAAAAGCATGACAACAGCAAAGAAGAGTTTTGTTAAATTCATAATAATTTCATTGTTCAAAAACATAATTGCAAAAACACTAGGTATGGTTCCGACAATGCAGGATAATAGAGTTTTAAAAAAAGTTGTTCTTGATTTTGTTGTTAAATGTATCAATTTCAATAAGCAGAAATTGATTAAAATATTTTGAAAAATAAAACTCTCAATGTAAATTTCCATAAGAAAATTATAATGCAATATAAATTAAATTGGTTAAGTGGAAAATTTATTATTTTTTTTATTTATGTCATAATTTTAATTAATTTGCCTAATTTGTTTTTCTGCGAATAATAATTGTTGTGAAAGACACAATAATTACGAGGTATAATTTTATGGCAAGAAGAGTTTATATTTGTGGAATTGATACGGGAAGACTGCCAAAGTTAACGCATGCCGAATCAAACGATTTGATGAGAAGAATTAAAGATGGCGATGAAATGGCAAAAGATTATTATATTTATTGTAATATGCGTTTAGTTTTATCTGTTGCACAAAGATTTGTTTCAAGTAAAGAAAATATGGATGATATTTTTCAAGTGGGTTGTGTTGGGTTGTTAAAAGCGATAGACAATTTTGATGTTACGTTAAATGTGCAGTTTTCAACTTATGCTGTGCCGATGATAATTGGTGAAATAAAACGATTTTTACGAGATAGTTCTGCTCTCAGAGTTAGTAGGAGTATTAGAGATACTGCATATATGGTTTTAAAAAGCAAAGAAAAACTGCAAAAAGATAGGAGTGATGATGTTGGTTTGGAAGAAGTTGCAACTGACTTAAATCTAACAATACGCGAAGTTTATGATGCTATTGATGCAATTTCTGCTCCGCTTTCTTTAGACGATAGCATAAAAACAGATGGTGATGAGGATATGAGATTAGATGAGCATATTGCAGACACGGAACATTCAATTGAAAAATGGATTGATCACACTGATCTTTTAGATGCTATTAAAAATTTAGATGAAAGAGAGCGTGAAATTTTAAACTTGAGGTATTTTGTTGGAAAAACTCAAATGGAAGTTAGTTCTGCTGTTGGTATTTCTCAGGCGCAAGTGAGCAGGCTTGAGAAAAATGCCCTTGAACATATAAAAAAATGTTTGTAAAATATTTGGATTAATAAATTATTTACAATTTCTTGACTAATAAAATCGAGTTTAATATAATAATAGTAATTTAGGAGTTGTTATGTTTATTATTATTCCAATTGTTTTTGAAGTTCTTTTCTTTGTTGTTTTTGTGAGAATTGTTTTTACAATTATCAAAAATGCAAAATCTATGAAAAACACATTGTCAAAACCAGATGAAGAAAACATGCCTTTTCAAAACACTGTTTCAAATGCAAACGATCCAGATTCTTATGGAAACAGTTTGTCTAGTGAACCGGTAGAAACTTATTGTGATTATTGTGGTTCAAAGTTCAATAGAATGAAAAAAAGATGTCCGTCTTGTGGGGCTAGAATTCAAAAGAAGGATTAAAAAAATGATTAATAAAACTTTTCGACAAGAAATGTGCGAAAAGTTTTTTTTATTGCAAATTAATATATTTTTGGTCATCATATTTTATATTTATTAAACATTTAATATGGTAGACTGGGATGGTAGATATCTATGAAGATTTTATTTCTTAAAAAAAACAAATTGGCAATTGTTGTGACATTGTTGGTCTTTTTTCTTGTTTTTTCGCTTAATGCGACCGTGATTGATGTTGGTTCAACATATTTTAATGGTGGAAGAAAGTTGCCAATTTACGCTGTTCAAACGGAGGAGAAAAAAGTTGCAATTTCGTTTGATGCTGCTTGGGGAGCAGATAAGACTCAAGAAATAATGTCTATTTGTGAAAGTTATAAAGTTAAGGCAACCTTCTTTTTAGTGGGGTTTTGGATAGAAGAACACCCCGAGATGGTTAAAGAAATATATAATCGTGGATTTGAAATAGGAATTCATTCAAACACTCATCCAGATATGACTAAACTAAGCAAGTCGCAGATCAAAGAAGAATTGACAATTAATTTAAAATTGGTTGAAGATTTGACAGGTTTTAGACCAAAATTATTCCGTCCACCTTATGGTTATTATAACAATAATCTTATTGAGGTTTGTGAAGAATTTGGATTGAGTTGTATTGAGTGGAGCGTCGATAGTTTAGATTGGAAAGGGTTATCTGCAAATGAAATTGCTAGCAGAGTTATTTCTCGAGCAACAAATGGAAGCATTGTCTTATTTCATAATAATTCAGACAACATTATTAATGGTTTAAAAATGGTTTTGGAACATTTTAAATCATCTAAAATGAATATTGTTCCGATTGGCGAATTAATATATTATAACAACTTTACGATTGATAATCGTGGAGTTCAGAAATTAAACAATAATTAAGAACTAAAAAATGAATAAAGGAGAACAAATGAACAACGAAGTTATTAATAATAAGGTTTATTTACAGGGTGTGGTTGATACTTGCCCTGAATTCAACCATGTTGTGAAGGGAGAGGAATTCTACAATTTTAATTTGAGTGTTGCGAGATTAAGTGGACAAAATGATGTAATTCCAATTATCATAGCGAGAGATATTTTAAACAATTATAATATTAAGCAAGGAGATAGCATTGCTTTAAGAGGACAGTTTAGAAGTTTTAATAAATTTGAAAATGAAAAAAGAAAACTCATTCTTTCTGTTTTTGTTAAAGAAATTTGTGAGTGGGATGAAGCGGCAAATCCTAATGTAATAGAACTGAATGGGTTTGTGTGTAAACCTGTAATTTATAGGACGACGCCATTTTCAAGAGAAATTTGTGATGTGTTGTTGGCTGTTAACAGAAAATTTAATAAATCAGATTATATTCCTTGCATTGCTTGGGGGAATAATGCTCATGTTGTTAGTCAAATGGGTGTGCCAACGAGCTTAAAAATTGTTGGAAGAATTCAAAGTAGAGAATATAATAAAATTTTAAGTGACGGTTCAACACCTATAACAAAAACAGCTTATGAGGTTTCTATATCAAAATTAATAAATGTTTAAAAATAAGACCGTGAAGGTCTTTTTTTGTATTAATTAAAGAAAAACCAATCAATGCCCTTAGATGTTAAAAACATCAAAATATTTTACAAAATAAAACAAATGTTCGATAAGATTGCTCTGATTTTTTGGTTTTTGTTGCAAATGTGGCAATTATTTTGTAAAAAAATGACATATATACTTGACTTTTCGACATTTCTTAATTATACTTTTCGTAAAAAATAGGGGTATAAAATGATTGATATTTATGATAGTGAGGCATTGGTTAAAATTTACAGATTGCTTAGAAAAAAGTGTGAAGCGATTGATAAGTTTATTCAAAACCATGCTTTTTATTTTGGTCCATGCACTGCAGAATATGGTTCACTTGATGTTTGTAATAATATTATAGAATTAATGACTAGGAAAAATCAACTGATTAACTTGAAAATAATTATTGATCAAGCTATTAACACATTAAGTGAAAAAGATAAAAAGATTTTATTTATAAAAATGAATTATAATCTTCATATGAGTGAGATTTGTGGGGTTTTAGAATTAAAAGAAAGAACTGCTTTTAGGAGAATTGAGAAATCTTTCGAGCATTTAGCTGATGCTCTTAATGCGTCAAAATACTGCATGAAATTAATTAAGATTATGAAAAGCGAAGACTGGATACAAGATATCAAAGAAGAGGTTAGAAGTAGGCGACTTTCTTTTAAATCGGTTGCTGAATGTTAAATATTAGTAATCAATTATTTCTTTTCTCTTAACTTTGTTTTGATTAATGATTTTACTTGATTTCATGATCATTAAAATAAAGATTAGTGCAGGAATTGAAAGTATGCCAACAACAATTCCAACAACATTACTATCTTGGGGAATAGTGTTAATTGGTTCCACATAAGGTTCGAAAGTTGGATTGTTGATGTAAGTAACCTCTTCTGTGTTGTTAACAATTGCTGTTATCTCGTCACAAAAATCGCTGTAGACATATCCGTAGAGGTCTTTATTATTATTGGTATATTTGCAATATAACCAAACATTTGTTCTTCCATTAATTAAACATTCTCCATTTATTTTTCCAATGTAGGTGATGTTATTTGTTAAATTGGGTATTTGAGTTATTACGCTTGAATTTGACTGTGTGGATGGCGACGACCAAAGAGTTTGGCTAAGTTCAGCATAAACCCTAAAGGTTATATTAGTTAGATATGGATTAAGAGGCGTGCCACCTATGGCTTGCACGCTATCTTTTTTTACATATCCTGTGAAGTTCATATATTTGGCTTTATAAAAATCCCCATTCTTATCAAGCAGTTCAACAAAATAGGTTTTGGGCAATTCAAAAAACACGTTAGAAAAGGAATTGTCATCATTAGGTGTTTTATAAAAATAAACTTGATCAAACATAACGCGAGCATAATATGAATGGTTGTCTGTTGCACAAACAACAAGACTGTTTGATTGAAATAGGATAATTAAAATTAAAATAAACATATTAAAATTTTAGCATAAAAAAAATTAAAAAAATTGGCAAGTTTGAGAAAAATATAACGAGTTTTAGTGTATATTAACGGACAAAATGAATACGATTGAACAAATTCTAGAAATTGAAAAAATTCAACAAAAAAGAAAACAAAACAACAAACTGCTATCATATAACACAGGAGAAAAAGTTCACTTAAAACAATTGGCATTTCATAAATGCACGAAAAAAAATCGCTGGGTGTTTGGTGGTAACAGAAGTGGGAAGACTGAATGTGGTGCAGTTGAAGTTGTTTATTTTGCCAGAGGTTGTCATCCCTATCGTGAAATAAACAAGGCAACAAATGGGTGGGTAGTTAGCCTTTCAACACAAGTGCAACGAGATGTGGCGCAAAGCAAAATTTTAAACTATCTCAATCCGGATTGGATTGAAGATGTTGTTATGATTAGCGGAAGAAAAGATAATTATGCACATGGTGTTATTGATTACATTTTAATAAGAAATATTTTTGGTTCAATCAGCAAAATTGGTTTTAAAAGTTGTGATCAGGGTAGAGAAAAATTTCAAGGAACAAGTCTTGATTATGTTTGGTTTGATGAAGAACCTCCTTATGATATTTATTCAGAATGTAGGATGCGTGTTCTAGATAAAAATGGTGACATATTTGCAACAATGACGCCACTCAAAGGTATGACATTTGTTTACGATGATATCTATATGAATAGGTTTAATGATAACAATGTGTGGTATGAATTTATGCAATGGGACGACAATCCATACATTAGCGAAGAAGCAAAAAACGCGATGAAGGCAAGCATGTCTCAAGATGAGCTAAAGAGTAGGCAATTTGGTGAATTTGTTGATGCTGGAGGAAGGATATATCCTGAATTTGATGAAAATGTTAATGTGATTGAACCTTTTGATGTACCATATGAATGGCAAGATAAAATTTCAATTGACCCCGGACTAAAAAATCCACTTTCTTGTCATTGGTATGCAGTTGATTATGATGGAAATATATATGTGGTTGCGGAACATTATGAACGAGAAAAAGATATTGAATATCACAGCAATAAAATCCACGAGATCAGCAACACGCTCCATTGGCACAGAAACAATAATGGAATGCTTGAAGCAATGATAGATAGTGCCGCAAATCAAACAACGCTTGCCTCAAGAAGAAGCGTGGCAGACCTGTTTTACGATTATAACATTCTTGTAAACACCAATGTTAACAAGGATGTTTTTTCTGGTGTTCAGAGAGTGAAATCTTATTTAAAAAATGCTTTAGGAGAAAGTAAACTTTTCATATTTAACACTTGCAAGAATATGATCAAGGAAATCAAAAGCTATCGTTGGGGAAAGGGGGAAAGTCCGGTTAAAGTTGACGATCACAGTATGGATGAATTGAGATATTACATAATGAGCAGACCAGAAAACAAAAAGCCAAGAGAAGAAAAAAGTGTTGTTCAACTTGAAAAGGAAAGACTTATTAGAAATTTGAAATTGAGAAGATAAGGAGTTGATGTGAAATAAAGGAAACAGGATTTGATTTTGAAACAATCAAGGCGTTGAAGGCTTGCATTAAAGGATTAACAACAAAAGAAACTGTAACTGAATATGCCATTGATGAAGAAACGGGAAAACTAAAAATTGTAAAACAAAAGGTGAGTGAAAAAAATTTGCCACCAAATGTTGATTTGTTGAAATTAATTTATCCTCATTTGATGGAGAATAAAAAGGATTTCAACAAACTTACCGATGAAGAATTAGAAGCCGAAAAACAAAGATTATTAAAAGAGTTAAAGGAGAATGAGAGTGTTAGTGGAAAAAACAAATACGAAAATAAAATGTGATGCAAGTGGCTGTGAAAACACCTGTAATTATCAAATCGTAAACAAAAAATTTGTTTTCGATGGAAGTGTTTATTTGTGTGATAGGTGTCTTAATGAACTTTATGGAGAAATTGGCAAATACATGTTACCTAAAGCAGTAAAACCTATTTATAAAAAGGGAGGAAAAGATGAATAAAACAGAAAGCAAAGTTGTTCAAGATGTGATGTCTGATTATTTAAAACGAAGAGAAAACAGAAGAAGTTTAGAGGCACAATGGCAACTAAACATCAACTTTATGATGGGAAATCAATATAGTTTCATTTCTTCAAATGGAGGAATAAGAGAAGATGAAAAACGTTATTTTTGGCAAGAAAAAGAAGTCTTTAATCACATTGCTCCAATCATTGAAACAAGAATTTCAAAAATTTGCGCAAACACACCTAGTGTAACAGTTGTTCCTGCAAGTGGAGATGAAAGTGATGTTTCGAGTGCTAAATTAAGCAAAGATATTTTAAATTCTGTTTCAAACCGCATTAATTTGGTTGATATTGAAAAAACAGCAACAACTTGGAGTGAAATTTGTGGAACAGTGTTTTATAAGGTTGTTTGGAACACAGACACAGGCAAAATGGTTGCAACAGATGAATTGGGTAGAGCAATAAAAGAAGGAGATGTTGAAGTTCAGGTTGTTTCTCCTTTTGAGATTTTCCCAGACAATTTATCTTGTGAGCGCATGGAAGATGCAAAAAGCATTATTCATGCAAAAGCGGTTGAGATTGAAACTATTAAATCCCTTTGGGGTGTTGATGTAAATGCGGAAAAAGTTAATGCTTTCACTCTTGATAGCAATGTTGGCAATCTTGGCGGTTTAGGTTATGATGCCCACATTAACAAAGTTGCAAATATTGAGTTAAACAATCATTGTGTTCTTATTGAACGATATGTTAGACCATCTAAACTGTATCCTAATGGAAGGCTTACAATTGTGGCGGGTGGTAAGTTGTTATTTGATGGAGATTTGCCATATATTAACGACGAACTTGGAATGCGAACCTTCCCGTTTGTTAAGCAAATTTCTAACTATATGCCAGGAAGTTTTTTTGGAGTTAGTGTGGTTGACCGACTTATTCCTGTTCAACGCGCTTATAACGCAGTGAGAAATCGCAAACATGAATTCTTCAATCGTGCAGTTATGAATGTGCTTGCTGTTGAAGATGGTAGTGTTGACACTGATGAATTGGAAATTGATGGATTGTCTCCCGGTAAAGTTCTTGTTTATAGACAAGGTAGCAAAATCCCAGAAATTATGCAAAATCCAAGGCAAACACTTGAATTCGATGCTGAAGAAGAAAGGTTACTTTCTGAGTTTAAAACTGTTTCTGGAGTTAGCGATATGATGACAGATAGTTATGCTCAATACACAAATTTATCAGGAACTGCTTTGCAACTTTTGGCAGAGCAAGATAATAGCAGAATGTCCACAGCAATTGACAGTACGAAATTGGCTGTTAAAACTGTTGCTAAATTTATTTTAAGACTCTATAAACAATTTGCAGTTATTCCAAGATTGCTCAAAATTTCTGGAGATAGTGGCGAAGTGCAAATGTATTATTGGGATCAAAACGAGATATGTAGTGATGATGTAGTTTTTGATGCGAGCGGAGATGCAAACGAAACATTGGCACAAAGAAGATCTATGCTAATGGAATTAATCAAAGAAGGGCTTATGTTTGATGAAAATGGCAAATTTAGTCACAGCACAAGAAAAAAATGTCTTGAACTTTTAGGATTTGGAATGTGGGAAGATATGGTTGATCTGAACTCGTTGCATGTAAATAGGGCAAAAGAAGAAAATTTAAAGGCGGATAAAGAATTAGAGATAATGCCTATTGATGATCATAAAATTCACATCGATGAACACGTTGCATATTTGCTAAGCAATGAAATCAAAAATAAAAAGAATTCAAAAAATATAAAATCAAATTTGTTAAAGCACATTGAAGAGCACAAAAAACAAATAAAAAACGAGTCAATTCAAGATGAGAACATTTAAAAAATCTAAAAGATTATGATTGATAATTATTTGGGTATTTAAAATCAAAGATAAAACAAAAGGAGAAATAATATGAGTGAAATTTTGGAACAACCATTAAATCAAGATGGCTCCAAGGAATTTGGTAAATTCAAGGATGCTGAAAGTTTGTTGAAGGCGTACAATAGCTTAGAGGCGGAATTTACCAAGAAAAGTCAAAAACTTGCTAGTTTGGAAAGCGAACATGTTAAAACGCAAAACGAGTTGACGCGTCAAGCTGAGCAAGACAAGAGGGTTGAAGAATTTGTAAGCAAGTTTGAAATTGCAAAACCTTTTACGAGCGCAATAAAAGAAAGTTTACAACAAAATAACGAAATGGACATCAATGAAGTTGCATTTCGCATTATGGCAAGCACTTACAAAACGGCAGAAGATTATTTTCGTGATGACGAATTTTTGAATAATTATATTTTTTCTAATAAAGAAATTAAAGATAAAATCGTTAAAGATTACTTATCTAAAATCACTCAAAATTCGCCCATTAAACTTGAAAATGGCATGTCTTCAATAACTCTTACTCCGCCAAAAACACCTCAAACAATTCAAGAGGCTGGCAAATTGGCAAAATCAATTATAAAACAAAAATAAAGGAGATAAGAATGATAGATATAGCAAGCGCTCAAAGTGCTATGAAAGACGCATACTTGTCGGCTGTTAGCAACATTTTAAACACTCAAACAAATCCATTATTTTCTAAAATTAAACAATCGAGTGCTGATGTTTACGGTAGACAAATTATCAAAGTGGCTCCAATTGGAATTAATGGTGGTATAGGAGCAGGTAGTGAAACAGGAGAACTTCCAACAGCGAATGGAAATAATTATGTTCAATTTAAAACCACTTTAAAAAATCTTTATGGCACTATGGAAATTAGTGATAAAGCTGTTAGAGCGAGCGCTAATAATAATGGTGCTTTTGTGGACTTATTGTCTGCAGAAATGGAAGGGCTTTTAAACTCTTCAAAATTTAATCTCGCACGTATGTTGTATGGAGATGGAACAGGCGCTGTTGCCACTGTCAGTGCATATACTGATGGTGTTGCAACAGTTGATAACGTTAAAAATTTAATTGAAGGAATGGTGGTTGATGTTTATTCTTCAGCTGGCGCTAAAACAACAAATGTTGGTCTTAGAATTAAATATGTTGATAGAATAAACAAAACAGTAACCTTTAATTCTGTTGTTTCTAACCTTAGTGAAGGGGATGTGTTATATGTTCAAGGCAGCAAAGACAATGAAATCACAGGGCTTGGGGCAATCTTTAACAACAGTGCAAATATTTATGGTTTAAATAGAAACGAAAATAAATGGCTCAATCCGTATGTTTCTTCTACTGCTCAAGAAATTAGTGACAACGTTTTGCAAACAGCAATTGACTTCTTGGAAGAAAACAGTGGCTCACATATTGATTTTATTACATGTGGGGCAGGAGTAAGACGTGCATATCTTCAATATTTGGCTTGCTACAGAAGAAATGTTGATGTTATTGAACTTGAAGGCGGCTTCAAAGCAGTAAGTTTTAATGGCATTCCAATGGTTACAGACAGATTTGTTGCTGATGACACATTATATTTACTTGATACATCAAAGTTTACATTGCATCAACTTTGTGATTGGTCATGGATTGAAGGGGAAGCAGGAAACATTCTTCGTCAAAAACCAGGTTATCCAGCATATACTGCAACCTTAGTTAAATATGCAGATATGATTTGTGATCAACCAAATGGTCAGGCTAAAATTAGCGGAATTAAATCAACAGTTACAAATCCATTTGTGGCTTAATTAAGATAAAGGAGAATTATGAAAATTAAGGTTTTGCAAGATGTGTATGACATCGCAAAAAGAATTAAATGTATTGATAGAAATTATTATATCGTGCTTGACACATCAAAGCAAAAATACGAAATTCATAATTCTAATCAGGTGGGCACGTCATATTGTTTGACGTTGCCATATTTGCATCTTGATGAGCGTGCTTTAATGTATGTTCGCAAGACGCAAAGTGTGAATATTGATGAGATATTAGAAAAAATTGAAAACGACAATAATATTAGAGAAAGCGCTAAAACATCTAGCGCTTTTTCAAGTATTATTGATTCAATAGAAAATTTGGAGAACTAAAATGAAAATAATTGATTTTTTAATAGATAGTGCATCGTTATTGGGGCTAACAGATGAAGTGACTGTTTTAAGCAATGCCACAGAAGATATGGAAACGCAAATTCTGCAAGATAATAAAAATATCAATAGTTTGTTTAATCTTATTAAGTTTTCAATAAGGGAACTTTGCTCTAATTATGTGCCCATGATTTCTAATGTTACAATCACAACAACAAATAAAAGTTTAGCAATGTCTTCACTTGAAAATTGTGTTAGGATTAATAACATAACACTAAACGGAAGCATGGTGAAATTCAAAACAATAAATCGCAACCTTGTTTTTGAAGAGGATGGAGAATATCTTGTTAATTATGCAACATACCCAACCATTAATTCTTTGTTTGAGCATGTTGATTTCTTGCAAGAATTGAGTCCTGATGTGATTGTTTTTGGGTTGTGTTCATATTTTTCACTTGCACATGGCTTGTTTGATGAATTTCATGATTTCCATGAAAAATACACATCAAAAGCTCAAAGTTTAAAACACTTAAGAAGTTTTAATTTATCTTCTAGGAGATGGGAATGAAAAAGAAAAAAGTCGTTACCATAACGCGTTTTGATAACTTTGATAAGAACTCAGGTGGAATTTTGGCAAAAACCTTTTACAACTATTTACCATCAACACAATTAAATAATTCTTGTGGTGTAAGATGTGCAATGTTTCCCAAAAATGTAACAAACAAAACTGAAAAAGAGTTAGATATTGCATCGAGTGGAATAACAAGTGTTGAAGGAATTGGGTATTTCAAGCAATTTCATCCAACGAATAAAATCACAACTCACAGATTGCTAATTCATGGAAACAATAATAGGGTATATATTAATCAAATGATTGATGATACATGGGATTTGTTTTGGTTGTATAACCTAGAATTTAACAGCTCACCAATAATAATGAATTTCAAAAAAGATGATTTGGATGCAGTTGTTTTGGCTGGTGATGATTTAATGCAAATTTGGCAAACAGGTTATTCCCCTTATACTATTCATAATGTCCCTATAATAACAAGTATGTGCATGAATGAAGGTGTATTGTTTTGTTCAATAAAACAACCCTCTCATAAGATTTGGTATGCAACAGATTTAGATCCAGAGAAAGTTGGTAATATTTCAAATTATTCAGGATATATTTCTCTTGAAGATAATTTGGGAGATGCTAAAAAAGTTCTAACATTCAACGAAGATGTTTATGTGTTTAGAGATTATGGTATTTCTAAAATAGCGCAATATCAAGGTAATTATAGCGCAAGTCAAGTTTATCTTTCAAACACAAAAATTTACACAAACACTGTAAGCATATGCGGAAATAATATTTTGTTTATGACTAAAGATGGATTATATTCATTTAATGGTGTTAAAGTTGCGAAAACCAGCGTTTCTTTGTTAAATAATTTAACCGTTGAGAACAATGGTGCAATTGCATCAAGTTTGGGAGAAAAATATTATTTAGCACTTTATATGGATTTTAACGATAATAAAAAAATCTTATGTGAGAATGAATGTGTTAATAATGTTATTATTTTGGTTGACACTTGTGATTTTAGCTATGAAATCATTCGAGGTGTTGACATAAAATCAATGCTTCCTGTGAAAACCGAAGTGTTTGAAAAAATGCTAGTAACTTTCAATAATGGACCAGTTGACAAGATTGGAGAAATTATTAATTCTTCAGTTTTTATGAATGATATTTTGCCCAAATTTTGGTCTAGCGGAAGCGTTGTTGATAATATTAACACAAAAATGTTTACCAAACTGTCGGTTGTTGCAGATGCTGGGGTTAAATTCTTAATTAAATACAACGATAAAACTCTTAGTTTCACAACATATGTTTCGGGAATAAATGAATTTGCTTTTAAAATTTATTGTAAAGATTTGCAAATTGAAATTTCATCATCCAGTGAATCTGCCGTGGTTAAAAAAGTGGCATTAGATTATTATGAATATTAATTTTGTCGTTTCAAAAACAAGTGATTTAAAAGGGTATAATTATTTGCGATTTTTTAATATTGCTCATCAATATTTAAGTTTTCAAAAACAACAATCAATTCTTGATGCTTATGCAAGAATTAAAAGGAGCAAAAATGAATTGGAAGAATCGTCTAACAAATTATAATTTTTGGATTTCAATATTTAGTGCTGTCCTATTGATTTTACAAGCACTAAAAATAGAGTTTGATATTGCATATGTGAATGAAATCTTCACTGCAGTTTTAGGACTTTTGGTTGTGATTGGAATTATTAGCGATCCAACAAGAACAACAACAAAACAAAATAGCACACCAACAATTGAAACAAAGTTAAAATCATCAAATGAAAAGATAGAAGAAAAACCATCTAAACAAAATGTGGTTGAAGAGCAAAAGAATGAATTGCCCTTTGACGAAAAAGATGAAACTTATAATGTCGATACTAAAAATGATATACAAGCTATTATGACAAAAATAACAACAACACTAGATGACAAATTGAATGAGCTGACACAATTTAATTTTGAAACTTTAAGCAAAATTAAACAAGCAGAATTTAGTGAAGAGAAAAAGAATGAAATTCAAATAAATGATTCAACTATTAAGGAAAATTCTTTACCAGCAGTCGCTGAAATGATTAACCCTTATATTGATGTTATTAATTAAAAAAAAGAGCCTTATTTTAGGCTCTTTTTTATTTAAATTCATCTTTAAAATTGACATAATTTGATGATTTTGATATAATATATAAGCAGTGGGGTGTCGCCAAGCGGTAAGGCAACGGTCTCTGAATCCGTCATGCGTTGGTTCGAACCCAACCACCCCAGCCAGATTAAATCGACTAGCTATAAGCTAGTTTTTTATATATAAACAATAAATTAAGGTTTTAATTTCAATTGTAGTTTAAAAGAAAACTAACTTGACAAAATAAGGTAATGGTTTTATAATTTACATAGATAGTTATAATAAAATAAATGGAATAAAAGATTAATGAGAAGGTTCCTAAAAATAGTTTTTAGCAGGGGAAGTTTAGTGTCAATTGCAATCATTGGGCAATTGCTTCTTTCTGCAACTTTACCATATTTCTTAAATTATTTTTATCCTGAAATATTTGGGGAATTATATATTCAAATTGATATTTTGGTCAATCTTGTGGGATTGATAATGTTGGTTGTTGTAATAAATTCTAAAATGATAGTTGAAGGCAAGCTTGTTTGGATATTACTATTTTTAACATTTCCTCTTTTTGCGCTAATTATATATAGGATGTTTGTGTGGAAAAAAGCACCAAGAAGGCATAGGAAATATTATCAACAAGTTAAAGATCGGGTTAAAGACTTAAATAAGTCAAATGCTGTAGAGAATGCCGAACTAAGAAGTAAACTTGGCAAATATTATGGGCAATTTGAATATGTTTATAAAACAACAGATCTAAAAACCTACGAAAACTCAAAAGTGGATTTCTTAAACACTGGTGAAACTTTTTATCAAGAACTTTTAAAAGAGATTAACAATGCGAAATCTTACATTTTTATGGAATACTTTATAATTGAACGTGGGCACATGTGGAACAGTATTCTTAATGTTTTAAAGAAAAAAGTTGAAGAAGGTGTTGAGGTTAGAGTTATGTATGATGATTTGGGCACAATACATAAATTACCAAACAATTATCCTAAGATACTTAAAAGTTTTGGAATAAAGTGTGTTAAATTTAATTCATTTGTTCCAATTATGTCAGCATTACACAACAATAGAGATCACAGAAAAATTACTATTGTTGATGGAAAAGTTGGATTTGTTAGCGGACTTAACATTGCAGATGAATACATTAATATCATAAATCCTTTTGGCTATTGGAAAGACTCGGGTGTTAAAATAACCGGTGAAGCCGTTAAATCACTTTTAATGATGTTTTTGCAGTTATATAATGTTCAAACTCAAGTGGTTGAAGATTACAGACCATACATAGAAGCTATAAAACCGGTTAAACCTAATGGTTTTGTGTGTCCATATGGGGATGGGCCAAGATATTTTGATGAAGACAATGTTGCTTTGAATGTTTATCTAAACATGATAAATCAAGCGGAGCGCTATATTTGGATTACAACGCCTTATTTAATTATGGATTCAAAGTTAACTAATGCTCTTTGTTCAGCAGTTAAAAGAGGAGTTGATGTTAGAATAATAACTCCGCATGTGCCCGATAAAAAATGTATTTTTATGTTGACGAGATCAAGTTATAAATCGCTTCAAGAGGCTGGTGTTAAAATTTACGAATATGAAAAAGGATTTATTCATTCCAAACAATTAGTTTGCGATGATTCTCTCGCTATTGTTGGAACAATAAATCTTGATTTTAGAAGTTTTTTGCATCATTATGAATGTGGAGTTATGTTGTACAATGTCAATTGTATTAAAGATATTAAACGAGATTTTGATCAAATGTTTACAGAATCAATAAATATGTGTAATTTTAAACAAAATGTAATTATTAGATTTGTTTGTGCAATAATAAAAGTTTTTACACCATTATTATAAGGATGGCTTTTAGCCATCTTTTTTTTATAATAAGAAACCATAAGAAAAGATTTGATTGACATTGTCTTTCAAATTATTTATAATACATAACAAATGAATAAAACAAATGCTAATTTAAAATCAATGAGAAAGTGGAAAATTTTGTCTGCTTGTTTTTTCGTTTTTGTGCTATGCGGTTTGATTTTATTTTTATTTAGTGGTGAAAACTTCAATGTTTTAAAAGAAATTTTCAACACAAATTCAACAAAGGAAGAAGTTAGGCAAGCTATCTCAAAATTGGGAATAAAGTCATATGTTGTTGTGGCAATTCTATCTATGTTTCAAGTCATATTTACTTTTGTCCCAGCGGAGCCTTTACATGTTATTTCAGGTGTAAGTTTTGGTCTTTGGAAAGGTATGTTGGTTTGTTTTATTGGCATTATGCTGGGGAACACCATCATTTATATTTTAAACAAATTGTTTGGCGCAAAATTAAAAGAATTTTTTTCAACTAATATAGATATTGATTTTAATAGTGCAAAAACTTCAAATAAGATTGCTTTAATTGTTGTAATATTATATTGCTTACCTGCTATACCATATGGAATTATATGTTTCTTTGCTGCTTCAATGAATATGAAATATCCAAAATATTTCCTTATAACAGCAATAGGGTCAATTCCATCACTTTTCTTAGATGTTGGATTGGGACATGTTACAATGGCAACGAGCTGGATTGTTTCGGTTATTGTGTTTGTTGTAATTATCGTTTTACTAATTTTAATGATGAAATTCAAAACTCAAATATTTGCTAAAGTTGATAATTTCATTCACAAGATTAAAGAAAAAGAAAGAAATAGAGTTGGCAAGTACAATCCATTTGTTTATAATGTTGCAGGACGTGGATTTTATACATATATTAAATCTAAAATTAAAATTAAATTAAAAAGCAATGTTGGGAAATTGGATAGACCAAGCATTGTTTTATGTAATCATGGTTCATTCTATGATTTTGCTTATGCAGGCAAACTAATCTTAAAAGAAAAACCACATTTTGTTGTAGCAAGAATGTATTTTCACCACAAAATTTTAAAAAGAGTGTTGGAAGGGACGGGAGCATTCCCTAAAAGCATGTTCACCAATGACGTTGAAAGTTTGAAAAATTGTATGAAAGTTATTTCAAATGGTGAAGTTCTTGCAATGATGCCAGAAGCAAGGCTTTCAACTGTTGGAAAGTTCGAGGGGATTCAAGATTCAACATATAAATTCTTAAAGAAAATGAATGTTTCAGTTTATGTTGTTAACATTAAGGGCGCATATCTAGCAAAACCAAAATGGGCAGATAAAATTAGAAAAGGTGCACGTGTTGAAGCTGAACTTAATCAATTGTTTAAAGCTGGAGAATGTGCAAACTTAAGTCTTGAAGAAATTCAAAAAAAAGTTGATAATGCCATATCATACAATGAGTGGGAATGGCTTGAAAAAAATCCTAAAATTATATATAAAAATAAAACTATTGCTAAAGGTTTAGAAAACATTTTAACAGTTTGCCCAAAATGTAAGAAAAAACATTCTCTAACCACCAACAAAAACACAATTAATTGTGAGTGTGGCTTAAAAGTTGAAGTTGACAATCGTTATCAATTGCATGGTGTTAAATTTAAAAATATTGCTGAGTGGTATGAGTGGCAAACAGAGGAAATTAGAAAAGAAATTCAAAACAATCCAAACTTTAAACTTCAATCAAATGTTGAGTTGCGTCATTTATCTAAAGACGGCAAACGTTGCACAAGATTTTCTGGCAATGGAGTATGCACACTTGATAAGAATGAATTGAAATATGTTGGAACCCAAGACGGGAAAGAAATTGAAAAAATCTTTACGTTAGAAAGTATTTATAGAATTCTTTTTGGTGCTGGTGAAGATTTTGAAATATATGAAGGAAACGAATTGTATTATTTCGTTCCTGAAGATAAACGTAGTTCGGTTTTGTGGTATATTGTAAGCGGATTATTAAAAGAATAAATAGGTTTTGCGTATGAAAAAAGAAATTAAAGAAAACAAACAAAAAGCATTTGCAATAATAAACATGAAGTCATTTTTATCTGTTGTTATTGTTTTAACTATTATTATTGCTATCAGCGGAATTTTAACATTATTTATTCCGCAAGGAGCATTTTTAAGAAATGAAAATGGTGAAATCATTGCAGGCACCTACGCAAAAGGCGCAATTAAAGGCATTGCTTTTTGGCGTGTGATAACTGCACCATTTAGAGTGTTCTTTGCAGATGGCGGCATTACGATAATAATGATAAGCTTATTTTTACTCATAATGAGCGGAGTGTTCAATTTATTGGATAAGACCAACGGTATAAAAATCATTATGAATAAGCTTATTAAAAAATTCGAAAAGAAAACAAAAACTATCATTTGCTTTTGCGGTTTGTTCTTTATGTTGTTTGGAAGTCTGTTTGGACTTTTTGAAGAAATGATAACCTTGTTGCCTTTTATCATTGTGTTTATGCTCTGTTTAGGGTTTGACACCATGACCGGTTTAGGCGTATGCTTAATGGCAACTTGTTTTGGATTTTCGGCGGCGATAACAAATCCATTTTCAGTTGGAATTGCATCAAACCTTGCTGGTATAAGCACCGCAAGTGGTATGTGGCTTAGAATTATTTTCTTTATTCTTGTTTATGGATTAGTTTGTTGGTTCTTATTATCTTACACAAAGAAAATCAGCAACAATCCTGAAAAGTCACCAAGTTATGAAAACGACAAATCAAAAAGAGAAAAAATTCAATTTTCAGAAATAGAGGAAACACCAAAAGATAATAAAATTTTCAAAGTCTATTTAACATTCTTTATCGTTGAATTTGCTATTTTAATTTTAACCGCTGTTATAAGACCTATTTCTTCCTTGGCAGTTCCAATTTTAGCGGCAACATTCTTGATTGGTGGAATAACCTGTGGTTTGCTTGTTTGCGAAAAGAAAAAAGAAACTTTTAAGTATTTGTTGCAAGGAGCAACATCAATGTTACCGGCGGTGTTGTTGATTGCGCTTGCATCTTCTGTTAATTTAATCATGCAAGAGAGCGGAATTCTAGACACAATAATGAATGCGGTGATTAATCTGCTTGACGGGAAAAGTGTGTTTTTGAGTTTAATATTTATTTACGCATTAATTTTGATATTACAAATCTTTATTGGCTCGGCTTCAGCAAAGATTTTCTTAGTTATGCCAATTTTAATCCCAATTTGTTCGGTTGTTGGAATTTCACCAACATTATTAATCTTAACTTATTGTATGGCTGATGGCTTCTCAGATGTGTTCTTGCCAACAAATCCAGTGTTGCTTATAAGTTTATCTATGGCTAATGTTTCATATGGAAAGTGGGTGAAGTGGACATGGAAAATTCAACTTGCAGTTTTGATGCTTTCACTTGGAGTGTTATTCTTTGGCATTCAAATTGGTTTTTAATAAATTAAAAAAAGAACTCAGTTGTTGAGTTCTTTTTTTATTGACTGAATTACATGATAGTTAAAAATTTGCTTTTTTTAAAAACTTTTAGAAAACTATTGACATAAAAAAACAAATTTGATAAAATAAATATGTTTAAGTTTATGGACCCTTAGCTCAGTTGGTAGAGCAACTGACTCTTAATCAGTGGGTCCGGGGTTCGAGTCCCCGAGGGTCCACCATTGGCATTCTAAAGCGAACACTACGCTTTAGATTTTTTTTATAAGGAGTGTGAAATGAAAATTATAAATGATAAAAAAATATATAATGCTGCATGTATATGGTCTAAATTAAACCATATACTAGAACTAAATTTAGAAAAACACCCTGATTTAATAGTTGTTGAACCCGTGTGCAAAGGTTTTACTTGTGAATTGATTTTAAAATCTATTATTACTTTTGAAAATCATTCTACAAAAGGCACCCACTCTCTTGAAAAATTGTTTTTAATGCTAAATGGTATAACTCAAAAAACCATTAAAGAATCAACTATTGAAGAGATTAAAAAGGCAAATATAATATTAACACAAGATGCTTTTTTTGAAAAATTAAACGAAAATGCTAATATTTTTGAAAATTGGCGTTATTACTACGAGAATGACCAACGTGCAGATTTAGATTTTATAAATGCGCTATTTAATTCATTAGTCAACTATGCTAACAAATTATTTCATTAACATAATATGATTTTAGTGGCGTTTTATGCCGTGAAAGGTTCTTGATATGAGCAGAAATGGTTTAGGCTTGTAGCCAAGGGCAAGGAAGATAGTTGCTTGCAACGTCTTTCCCTTGACCGCATGCCCTTAAATAACCATTTCGGCGAGGCTCATGTCAAGAACACCATGGAATAAATAGCCACTTTTTTATATGTAAAATTGAATTTGCATATTGATAATAATTGGTCTTTGTCTTGGTATAACTCTTGTCATTATTCTATTTGTAGATAAAAAAGAAGAGCCCTGCTTATCAGGACTCGTTCTTAATGGTGTATTAAAAGTTATTTCTATTTTGTCATTATATAGTTTAATTTCTTTAACAAGATAATTTACAAGATCCATTGGGTCTTTTTTTAATGCTTGTAAGTAATAATCTTTTATATCTTGTTCGGTTATTCTAAAATTAAGTTTTGATTTTTCTATTAAAATTTGACTTTCTAATTCTTCAATTTGATTTTCAAGTTCTCGCATTCGATCATTTGTTGTTTTATTGATAATGCCATTTTCTACTGCATTTAATAGGTTGTCTAACGACTTTCTTGCTTGTTGCTTATTTTTATTTAACCTTTCAATAAACTCGTTTAAATCATCGTTATTTTGAAGTTCTAGCAAGTTTTGAACTATTGTTTTTACAAACTTTGGTTTTTCTAGTTCTTTTAGAAGTGTGTTTACAACAAATTCTTCAAGTAAATCTTGTCTTATGGTTTCTTTAATGCAACCATTATGATATTTTTTAATACCAATACATTTGTAATAAGTAAATCTATTTCCATATTTTGATGTGCCACTTTCAGCACTTATTGTTTTGCCACAATAGCCACAAACAAGTTTGTTCTTTAATAAATATGTGCTTTTTAAACTTTGTTTACCATATTGTAAAGTTTTTGCTTTTTCATTTACTTTATTAAAAGTTTCTTTATCTATAATTTGCGGATACATTTTATCGTATATAATATTATCGTGTTTATATACACCCGTATATTTCTCATTTTTAAGGAACTTATAAATTGTATTTTTTAGAAATGGTTTGCCTTTATACAAAATTCCTTTTTCGGTTAGTGATTTAACTATTTGATTTGCATTAACACCCATTGAATATTGCTTATAGATATATTTAATAACTTCTGCTTCTTCTTCATTTATTATAAACTTGCGATTTTCAACTTTGTAGCCATAAGGTATAACACCACCAGCATAATTGCCTTTAAGTCGCGTTTCTTTCATACCACGTTTTACTTTTTGTGCTAATTCTGCGGAATAATACTCAGCCATACCTTCAAGTAAACTTTCTAATATAATACCTTCTGGTGTGTCGGGTATGTTTTCCATAGCTGACAACAACTTAACACCATTGTCTTTAAGTATTTTCTTATATTTTGCTGTTTCATATTTGTTTCGTGAAAATCTATCTAACCTATAAACAATAATGTATTGAAAATCTTTATTTTCGCTATCTTTAATCATTTGCTGAAAAGCTGGTCTGTTATCGTTTGTGCCTGTCATTGCTCGGTCAATATAGGTGTTAAGTATTAACATATCATTTCGTTGTGCAAAATCTTGGCAAACTCTAAGTTGCCCATCAATACTTTGTTCAGTTTGGTTATCGCTAGAGTATCTAGCATATATAACTGCTGTTTTCATATTAACTCCTTTATTTAACTTTTATTTTGTCTTTCGACACAAGCGAAACAAACGGAAACGGATTTTAATATAGAACTTTGAAAATATTTAGTTTTAAATCAAGGGTTGAGAATCAATGCATTTTACCCTTGATTTAAAAGAGTTTTCGTTTATGCTTTCGCTTAGAAAGACAAATCACTTGTATCAAGACAAGCACACGCCCTGTCGTCAATTTTATTGTTTACTTGTTCAAGACAAGCGCACGTCTTGCTCTCATTTTAAATTTTTAAGGTCAATAATCTTCCTTAAAAGCAAAGTAAAAAAATCTTTATCTAAAACAGATAAAGACAACTCATTTTTAAAAATAACTTCTAATTCTTTCATGTGGTTGCCTTTTAGCAATTAAAAAAGACATAGAAAAAGATAAATCTTTTTAACTACGCCCTTAAATGCAACCACTGGCTCCTGAACTTTATTTATTTCACTATACGCTACTTAATTATATTTCGGCCGGAGCACACCTCACAAACTATCTCGGCTTGTCATTTTGCGTGTCAATTTTTAATTACACAAAAATTTTATTATATGTGAGCATATAAAAACAACTATTTGCAAAATCATAAAATGTAAAGTTATGACAAGTATTGTCAAATTTTATCTAAAATATAAAACAATGCTTGAATGATAACAAAAAATATGTATTGTATGGCAAAGAAAAAACGGTCCGCGATTGCTTTAGCACGCGACCGTTTTTGCCTTAATATTTTTTCATTCAAGCAGTTTAGTTTGCTTTTCCGCGTGTGCTTGTCTGGCGGAGCGAAGCGACTCCACTTGTTCAAGACAAGCACACGCGGTGCAACCAAATAAACATTAATTTTTACTTTTTCTTCTGTTTAATAATTTTTCTATTGATGATTTGTCAATGTTTTTCTTTTCATATTGAGTTAATAAAGAATTGTTAAGAATTCTTATTAATTCTTCTATAATAGTAAAAATCTCATTAATATCTTCGTTTTGTAAACTTGTTGCATCCATAGGTAAAAATTCTTTATTACCTTGGGGATACCTTGCATTTTCTGATAGACACTCAAATCCAACTAAAGATTTCATTCTATAATATTTTTCTTCTATTGTTTTAGCTATGGTGTTATCTATACCAAACAAATCAAAAACAAACAAAATGTCTTTATCTGTAAAAAATTTTTCAACATCATGACCTATAATATCTATTTCTTTAGGAGTAGATGTTCTTATTGCTCTAAAAGGCTCAGTGTCATATCCGTATAAATTATGATAAAAAACTTTATAGGCTTTAAAAAATAATTCAAGCGCTTGATGTATATTGAAAATTATAGGATAAAGTATGAGGTTTCTTTTGTCTGTTTTAATATTTTTAATTGCGACTGAACACATTACCAAATAATTCATACAATAGTTTTGATAACTTTTAAAGAGAGAATCTTTTAAAGACGGAACAATATTAAACATAATAGTTTTTAATTTATCTAAATCAGGAAATATCTTGCTCTTTAAACTTGTAAGCTTATTTTCAACTTCTTCTATTGTTTTAGACTCCCTTAATATCTTTTTAATTAAAATTTCCAAATCTTCCATTTATTTTACCTATATTTCTTCAATTCCAATTTCTTTTAAATAATTATATGTTTTATCGTAAAATTCTAATGGTCTAGTTTTATCTTCTGGGTTTCCTTCTGGAATATAAATAATCATACCTTGTCTTGCTCTTGTTAATAAAACACGATACGCATTCTTTAAATAAAGTTTGTTATTATCATTATTTACTTTATTCCACTTAGACCCATTAAATCTATTATAAGACCATTCATTCCCGTCATATCTAAAATCTGCGTCCCACGCAACAATAGACCAATCAAGTTCTAAACCTTGAACGTCAAACTCAGTTGCGCAATCTTCTAAATAATAAGAAGACCTAACATTATCTTTATCGTCTAAAAAGTAATTTGGAGCAGACAATTCATTTTTAACAAAAATACCAACAGGTTTTAATCTTAAAGCTCCACTACTTGCTAAAAGGCCATATCTTTCAGTTCCTCTTGCTTTATTTTTTACCCATTTTTTAGCAGTTTCTAAATTTCTTGTCAATTTAATAGGGTATTGGTTTAAGTTTAACAAAATTTCATTTGCTTTTGTAGGGTTGTTATCTAAAATCTGTTTTACCAATGCAGAAACATTTTCGCTTCTAAATGAACGTATTGAAGTTGCTAAATGTAAGTTCTTTTCAATATTAACATTAAGTCCTTCTGTTAATTCTGCAACATTATGACCTCTTGTATATTCATTGTCTGTTATCATATTTGAAACATATACGTCCCAATGAGCAAAAGAACGTTTTAACGAGTCAAACCACTCAATTAAACCGGCTTCACCAGTATTTATTTCTTGACCGCCGCCAATTAAACAAATTATAACAGCCCAATCTTTATGCCTATCTAATGTGCTTATTAAAAATTCAGGCTCACTATATTCAAAATTCAAAACACCTTTCTTCTTTGCCATGAAATTTGCAATTTGGTCTTTTGTCCAAGCTCTTTGCGCTTCGTCAAATATGGCTACTTTTTCAGTTGGAATATCTTTATTTCCAACATAGGTATCTCTGTAATGGTGAATAATTTGTATAAATGATTTTACTTGGCTGAGAGCTTCAGTTTTTCTAATATTGCTTCTTTCTTTTTCATCTCTAGCCAATGCTTCTTGCAAAACATCAACAAGAGGGAAATTACCTGATAAAAATACAGCATGTTCATTTTCTTCAAATTTATGTCTTTCATTGGCTATATTTATGCCAGCTAAAGTTTTTCCAGCACCAGGAACGCCTGTTATAAAACATATTGATTTTTTATTGTTTGCCTTTGAATATTCAATAATTTCATTTATTTTGTTTGTTGTAATGCTTAGATTATATGCTCCCGCATCAGAACGAGAAATTTCTTCTACATTATGCTTTGAGTATAATGCTTGTGCAGCCTCTATAATTGTTGGAGTTGGAAGATAGATCGAATTTTCCCAATCTTGATAATCAAAACTTTTTTCGTTATAATTTTCCAATATCGAAAGAATAGTCTGTTGTAAATTTTGCGCATTACATAATAAAGGTTTAATTATTTTATCTTCATATGAATAAATTATATTTTCTTTTGTTTTTGCTTCACTGCATACTAATATAGGAACAATCAACTTATCATGACTTTCTTTATGAAAATTCTTCAAATCTAACGCATAATCTAATACCTGGTCTATTTCATGTCTATTATAAGCTGATTCGCCAACTTTAAATTCCAACAAGAAAATAATATTGTTTATTAGTAATACGTTGTCTATGCGTTTACCAATTCTTGGAATAGTGTATTCGAATATAATTTTGCTATCTTTATTAAAGATAGTTAAAATATCTTTTAATATTCTAATCTCATATAACCATGTGTTCTTTTGTAAATCGTTTAAATCAAAACCATTGTTTGTTGCAATGATTCCTAAAATTTCAGGTTCACTATCTTTTAAAAACTTTTCAATGCTATCACTATAAAAAGACCTCATTATTTTTGCTCCATAAGTTTATTTATTATTGGTTTATCTGCTGGCGCCCAATCTAATATATTTAGTTGAGATTTGCTAAGCCATTTAAAGTCATTGTGAACATTCAATTCAAATTCTTGTGTGTTACAAAAACATTTAAAACAAAACATATTTAAAATAAAGTCAGGATAAACGTGTCTAATATCACAAAAATGATTTTTAATATCAACGTTCAAATTCATTTCTTCAATTATTTCGCGCTTTAATGCTTCTTCTTTTGTTTCGCCTTCTTCAATTTTTCCGCCTGGAAATTCCCATTTAAAAGAAGTATAATCGTGCTTATCTTTACCACGTTGCATACAAAGTATTTTATTATCATGTTCAATAATTGCAGCAACAACAAAAATTTCTTTCATATTAACCTCTTGATTAGAGTATAGCATAAAGTTTAGAAAATTTGTATATAAATGTTTAAATTTCTCAATTTTTATGTTATAATATTAAACAATACGAAAGGAAAAATATGGAAAATTTTGAAATAAGCGATAAAATTAATAGCGCAATTAAAGTTTTATCATCAACAAGTAATCAAATATTTGATTCTTTAAAACCAGCAATGACTGCGTTGAGCGAATATGTTTCTATATTTTTAAAGCCTATTGCTTCTTTTTATTCTTCAATGGACTTAAGAAATGTAGATAAAGAAGTTCTACAAGAATATACTAAACGTTATTCTTTATTTGGTAAATACGGTTGGTGCATACCATTAAACGCTCCATTGTTTATACAAAAAAATCCCGAAACATTAAAAGATGCAGACATTTATTTGATAAAAACTATAAATACAAAAATTTTAAACAAATCTTTTAAATACATTATTAAAACAAACTTTATCAATGAAACAGATTTGAATGAGGCAATTAGCAATTTAAGAGCTAAAAAGTTCAAATCTTGTGCCTTGTTATTGTTTTCAATAATTGATAGTTTGCTTTTTAGTATTGGAAAAAATTACTCTGAACCCTTGAATACTTTAAATAAAATTATTAAACAAACAAACTCAAATATAGAATCTTATAATTCCGAATATCTATTTTATAAATGTCAGCTTTGTGCATTTACAAATAGTTTACAAATAATATATAAACATGGAGACAACTTCAAAAAACAACCGCAAATTATAAATAGAAACTTTCTTGCTCATGGAATGCTTAAGCGAGATGTTAATAAATGTGATTGTTTAAAAACAATCGCACTGCTAGAAAATCTATGTTTTGTGATTAAACAATTAAAACTAAAAATTAGTTAATCAAAAGTTCTTTTTAGGCGGCTGAAACTCCACCACAAGCAACTCAACTCGAATACTTTGTGTGTTCGAGTTTTTTATTTGACTTTTATATTATTGTTGGTTACAATTTATTAGAGGTTATTTATGCAACTTATTAAAATCACTAATTCAAATATTGAATTGCTTGATGATGTTATGGATTTAATTTATGACGAATGGGGAGAAAGTTTTTCTTGTTCAAAAGAAGAAAAATTAAATAAATTAAAAGGACCCATATTAAAAGGTGAAAATTTTCCTCATGCGTATTTATTAAAAAATGAAAACAACGATAACATTGGTTCATTTTTGATATTAGAACACGAACTTAAAGGTAGTGATTTATCTCCATGGCTTGCATGTGTTGTTGTTAAAAAAAAATATCGTGGTAAAGGTTATGGAAATATCTTATTAAATCACATCAACAATACAATTGAAAAAAACTTTTCTGAAATATATCTTACAACTGAACTTGTTGGTTTTTATGAAAAAATTGGTTTTAAACTAATTAAACTTATTGATAACAACGGAAAAAACAATAGATTGTGTTGTAAAACAAAATAATTTATTATTAAAAATAAAATTCAAGTTAAGTTTTTTCTTCCACCACTGGTATTTTAAAAACAACTCTAACTTAGAGTTCTTTTTAGACTGATGAAACTCCACCATTGGCAAAACCGAACACTTTGTTGTGTTCGTTTTTTGTTTAAAAACATAATTAAGTAAAATTTAACATAAAATACGAGTATGAAGAAAATTGTGTTTACGGGTGGCGGAACGCTTGGTCATGTTATGCCGAATTTATACCTCATGGATGAACTACAAAACAAGTTTGAATGTTTTTATATTGGCTCAAATGGAATTGAAAAAGATAAATTAAAAAGTGTGGCAGAATTCCGTGAGATTCCAGCAATTAAACTTTTTCGTGGAAAATTTTGGAAAAATCTAAAAATCCCTTTTGTTTTAACAAACGCTATAATTAAATCAAAAAAAATTTTAAAAGAAATAAAACCCGATGTTGTTTTCAGCAAAGGGGGATATGTTTCGCTTCCTGTTTGTATTGCAGCTAAAATGCTAAAAATTCCGATTATATCGCACGAAAGTGATTCGTCTTTTGGTTTGGCAAACAAAGTGATATTAAAACTATGCAATAAGATGTGTGTTAACTTTAAGAATTTGGAAGGAAAGAATAACAAGATTGTATACACAGGTCCTATATTTAGTAAGCAGTATGAAAAAAACACAAAAGATTACACAATGTTAAATATTGATAAAAGTAAACAAACAATTCTAATTGTTTGTGGCTCACTAGGAAGTCAAAAAGTTAACGATAATGTTTTTGCAATTTTAAAAGATTTATTAAAAAATTTTAATATTATTCATATCACAGGGAAGGGAAATAACAAAATTAAATCATTTGAAAATTATAATGCGTTTGAGATTGTTGAGAATATGGTTAATTTGTATAATATTGTGGATTTTGTTATTGGTAGAAGTGGGGCAGGGGTAACGGCGGAATGTTTCTTTAAACAAATTCCAATGATTCTTATTCCACTTGAAAACAAAGCAACAAGGGGAGATCAATTGCTAAACGCAAAATACTATGAAAGTTTAGGTGTTGCAAAAATTATCAGAGAGGAGGATTTAACGCCAACAGTATTGTTAAATCAAACAAATGATTTTGTACAAAATCTTAACAAATTCAAATTAAAATACAACTTGTTAAACCACGCCAATGGAAAAGAAAAAGTTGTTGAACTAATCAACATTTATGCAAATAAAAAAGAAGACTAGATATCTTCTTTTTTTATTTTCAAGTAAATATATTCAGCGATCTCAAAAATTTTTTTGCTTTCAATTTCTGAGCATGTTTTAAGTTTAATTTTTTTAGGTTTGCCATAAATTTGCAATATTGATGGACCTATCCATTCGTGATAAGAAGTTGTGGTAAAAATACCTTTGATTAAACTTAAGCTTGCCTTTTTAATACTTGGGCAAAATATTCCAATAGCCAATTTAACTAACCAATTGATTGCTTTAGGGTAGTGGTTTGTCATCTCGGTTAAAGTTAATCCGGGATGAACAATAGACAAATTAACATTTTCTTTTTTGCAAAGTTCCATCAATGCGTAAGTTAGAAATCTCTTTGCGTTGCCATAAACTTTACTATGTTTTTTTTGATTAGAAAAATCAATATCATTTTCTTTAATTTTTGAATAGTTGTGAGCAATTGAACTGACAGCAATAATTTTTCCACCAACTGATTTAATATTGCTCGATAAGGTTTTTGCTATGTAATATTGTGAAATAAAGTTAATTTGAAATACATTATCATATCCCAAATCGGTTTTATATCTTGGAATATTATATGCTCCAGCACAGAAGAATAAAGTATCGATATGTTTCTCTTGTAAAATCTTAGTGGTAGATTTAACACTTTCAAAATCAGATAAATCACATTTAATAAATTCGCATTTTAAATTAGGGTGGAGTGAAAGTAGATAGTTTATTTGTTCTTGTGTTTTTTTCGTATTTCTATTTATAAAAATAAAATTCGCATTCAGTTTTCCAATTTCTTTAACCAACTCATTTGCAATATCTCCAGTTGATCCGGTTATTGCAATTGTTTTGCCGGTTAAATCATGAGTGTTTTCGTTTATCCATTTTTTTATATTCATAACTTAATAATAATAAAAATTTAACAAAAAATCAAATCTTTAATCTGACCTTTAACTTAATTTAAGATTAATAAAAAAAGCACTTATGTGCTTTTTGGTGCGGATGAAGGGGTGAATGCGTTAAGAAAAGTTGCCAGTGGCAAGTTTTTAGCAAATGAACGGGAGCGCAACAGCGCGGTCCGGCCCGACAGGGTGAACCTTTAGGTTAAGTCCCAAGTTAAAATAAAAAAACATAAGTAAACACTTATGTTTTATGGTGCGGATGAAGGGACTTGAACCCCCACGGTCTCCCACTAGATCCTAAGTCTAGCGCGTCTGCCATTTCGCCACATCCGCCCGTCGTAAGTCTGACTTATGCTAAATTGCTTCTCATTCCCATGCGAAGAACTGAGTTTGCTTCTTTGGAAACCCTAAATTTGCCCGCTTTAATCATTTTGCAAACAAAATTTC
The DNA here is from genome assembly GCA_045633245.1 of Candidatus Onthoplasma sp. Taxonomy (GTDB): domain Bacteria; phylum Bacillota; class Clostridia; order Christensenellales; family UBA1242; genus Onthoplasma. Next base: position 9,867 of record JAZQYA010000010.1, on the reverse strand, counting down.
AGATGAAACAATGAGATATTAACACATTTTTAAATTTATTGTCAAGATAATTCAAATAAAATAATTTTAAAATTTTTGATTTTTTTTATAAAAACACTTGTTTTTTTATGTTTTATGTTGTATAATGAAAAAGTCGCTGATAAAAAGTGAGCGAAATTTATGGTTCATTAGCTCAGTTGGTAGAGCACATGACTTTTAATCATGGTGTCCCGGGTTCAAGTCCCGGATGAGCCACCAAGCGCAAAATGCGCTTTTTAAGTTTAATAATAATATCGGTAGAGATTATTGTAAACTGTTTGCGGGTGTAGCTCAATGGTAGAGCGCTAGCCTTCCAAGCTAGTTACGAGGGTTCGATTCCCTTCACCCGCTCCATTTGCGTCAATAGCTCAGCTGGATAGAGCATCGCCCTTCTAAGGCGGGGGTCAGGGGTTCGAATCCCTTTTGACGCACCAAAATCTAAATGTTCTTGACGCTGAATAAAACCACATAATTTACTAGCCGAAGATTCGGCACGATGGGGTATCGCCAAGCGGTAAGGCACAAGACTTTGACTCTTGCACGCGATAGTTCGAATCTATCTACCCCAGCCAATATGGTGGATATAGTTCAGTCGGTAGAGCGCCAGATTGTGGATCTGGTTGTCGCAGGTTCGAGTCCTGTTATCCACCCCATACGTCGCATTTAACTTTTTAGTTATTTGCGATTTTTTTATCGCAAATTAACTTTTTAGTTAATGCTCCTTTTTCCCATGCGAAGCACTGCGTTTGCTTCTTTGGGAGTCCTATTGATAAAAGAGTAATTTTTTATTTAAGTTAGAAGAAAGATGTGTACTCGAACCAAGGTTAGTCCTGTCGGTCGGACCGCACTGGCGTGCTCTCGGCTTTGGCTAAAAACAACAAACTACTGTTGTTTTTAACGTGTCGCCCTTGTTGTCTACCCTATATAAATTTCACACTGCTTAAGTGTGATTTTTTTTGTTTAAAAATGAAACAAAATTTATTGTTATGTGATATAATAATTGCATTATGAAAGAAATTTTAAAAAATAAACTAGATAGTTCCGAAGTTAAAATTTATATTGAAAATTTTATAAAAGTTAACAAGGAAATTAATGAAACAATTTTAAATTCTCAAAAATATATTGAAGAAGTTGTTAAACACACAAAAGAATATATAGAAAACGAAGTTGTGGAAATATTAAAAGGAATTGATATTTCAGAACTTAATAGGGGAGATTTAAAGGTTAGGGTTGCATCATTAAAAAATCATGGCTATGATAATTTTTATAAAATTTACAAAATAACCGACATTAACAAATTGTCACGAATTGATGGTGTTAGTCATGAAACTGCACACAAAATTCGAAACATAGTGTTCAATGATGTAAAAAAACTTAAAGAAAGCACAATTCCTAAGTTTAATGAAGCTAATAAAACCAAATTTTCAAATAACTTGCTTAAAGCAATTTATGTTTATATTCAAAGCAAACCAATGGTAGAATCGTTACAAAACTTAAAAGATAAATATCATTTAACTGTGGAAAAATCATGTAAAGAATCTGCTATTTTAACTAATAAGTTTAAATGGTTTTTTGCTTCAAAGAGTGATAAAATTACAGCAATCAATGCTCATGCTGAATTGCAAAAAATTGAAAAAGAAAATTATGTAATTGATGCTAAATTCATGTTAGAAAATCTTTCATTGGTTCGTGAAACTTCAATGAGTAAAATATGGCAAGACTTCATAGATAAATCAGCTCAATATTATGCTGTTTTAGAAAAGTTATCCGGCTTGAATTTTGAAAACATAAGCAGTAAAAATGGGCTTTCAAAATCACTAGTTCAAAGTATTCAAGATTTAGAGCCAGATTTCACTGGGCTTAGATGCACATTAAGAAGTTATCAAGATTTTGGAACTAAATATATACTTCATCAAGGGTATGTGTTGCTTGGTGATGAAATGGGTCTTGGTAAAACTGTTCAAGCAATTGCAAGTATGGTTGCTATAAGAAATTTTGGTGAAAATCGTTTTTTAGTAGTGTGTCCTGCCAGTGTTCTAATAAATTGGTGTAGAGAAATTGTTCATCATAGTGACTTAAATGTTTTCAAACTTCATGGTGCTTATAGAGATTCTGAATTGTTGGAATGGATTAAACTTGGCGGAGTTGCAGTGACCACCTATGAAACTCTTGATAGTTTGGATTTAACAAATGTTTTTAATATTTCTCTTTTGGTGGCGGATGAGGCACATTATGTTAAAAATCCTAAGGCAAACAGAACTATTAATCTAACCAATGCTTGTGACAAGGCTGAACGGGTGTTATTTATGACAGGAACTGCCTTAGAGAATAGGCTCGGTGAAATGCGTCATTTAATTAGCTTATTAAATCCAGAGGTGGCAAAGGATGTTCAAGACATTGAATATTTAAGTCAAGCTCAAATGTTTAGAGAAAAGGTTGCGCCTGTTTATCTTCGAAGAACAAGAGAAGATGTGCTGCAAGAACTTCCAGACCTCATTCAAACAGACGAATGGTGCGAGATGAACGAAGAAGAAAGGAATTCGTATTACGCAAGCGTCAACAGCGAGAATTTTATGGCTATGCGTCAACTTTCTTGGGATATTGCAAAACTTGAAAATTCAAGCAAGGCAAAACGTTTAGTTGAAATTTGTGAACAAGCCAAAGAGGACAAGCGAAAAATTATTGTTTTCTCATTCTTCTTAAAGACTATCAACAAAGTTAAATCTTTATTAAAAGACAGATGCTATGGACCAATAAACGGTTCGGTTGATCCTAGTGATAGACAAAAAATCATCGATGAATTTTCTAAAGCAGAAGATGGAAGTGTTCTTCTTGCGCAAGTCCAAGCTGGTGGAACGGGTGTTAACATTCAATCGGCAAGTTGTGTGATTTTGTGTGAACCTCAACTTAAACCATCAACTGAAAATCAAGCAATTTCAAGAACTTACAGAATGGGACAAACAAGAAATGTTCAAGTGTTTAGATTGCTTTGCGCGGATAGTGTTGATGAACGAATTGTTGAAATACTAAATGAAAAATCAACAATATTTGAGAATTTTGCAAACACCTCAGTTGTTGGAGAACAAAGCATAGAAATAGACAAAGAAGCAACAAAGAAAATTGTTGCAGTAGAAATTGAAAGAATAAAAAACAAAAATTAGTATTGTCAAAACAAATAACATATGTTATTATATTAGCATGAGAACAACAGAAGATTACAATAAATTAATTCAAGGTTATAGTTTGAGTTTTTCAATTCTTAAACGTTTGAAACCAAATTTTTATAATAAAATTATGGCAACAAAAAAATTATTTGAGAAACGTGGTGATAATTTTAACGATTTTATAAGAGAGTTGAGAGTTGATTTTATTAATGAACATGATGAAAAAGATTCAGGTTCTCCTCTAATCGCTTCATTTGATTTTGCGGTGTTTAAAGAAACGATTTCAATAAATTACTTACCAAATGAGGGTTATACTTTTGGTATGATGTATGAAAAAGATTCTGCATTGGGAAACAGTAAAACTTTTTGTGAAATTTTTCCAACAACCTTAGACTTTGTTGAAGAAAATAAACTTGCACTAATGTTAAGAATATCAACATTAAAGAAAAAAGACGAAAAAAAATATGAGGCAAAAAAAGTTATTAATTATATAGCCAGTATTGTTGAAGATTCACTTTTGATAGTAATTCAAGATCTTGATAAACCAAAAGCTGTTAAACCAGGCCTTGAAATTCCATTAAACGAGATTAATGAAATTTATGAAGACTTAACAAATATGTTTTAAAGATGATTATAATCATCTTTTTTCTTTCAAAAAACAGGGTTGAACAAATTCACATGTGATATTTAAACTAGGAATCAACCTTAAATTTTTAATTTTCCATTTGAGAATTTTAGAGAAATAATCAACATTTTTCTTAATATGCTCAAAATTAGTATGCTTTAAAAAGGTTTTATGTTATAATATAAATATATTAAATATTGGAGTGAAAAATATAATGAAAATTGCAATAACTGCGGAAAGTACAATAGATTTACCGCAAGAATTATTAGAAAAATATGAAATTAAAACAATCCCATTTAGTGTTATTTTAGGGGATAATGAATATAAAGATGGAGAAATAACATCAAGCGATATTTTTAAATTCGTGGAAGAGAATAAGATTTTACCAAAAACTTCTGCAATCAATGAAGCGCAATATGCTGAGTTTTTTGAAGAACAGTTAAAGGGTTATGATGCATTAATTCACTTTAATTTGTCGGCTGAAATTTCTTCTGCGTGTTCTCACGCAAAAGCGGCGGCTGAGAATATGAAAAATGTTTTCGTGGTGGACACACGTTCTCTTTCAACAGGAATTGCATTGCTTGCAATCTATGCTAGAGAACTTGCAGAGAGTGGAAAATCAGCAGAAGAAATTTATGAATTATGTAATGCAAGAACAAAAGATGTTCAAGCAAGTTTTGTTGTTAAAAAGTTGGATTATCTTCATAAAGGCGGAAGATGTTCTTCAATTGCACTTCTTGGTGCAAACCTTCTTCAAATTCGCCCTGAAATTGTATTAAAAGACGGCAAAATGGGTTCAGCAAAGAAATATATGGGTAAAATGGAAAAGGTTATCGAAAAATACTGCAAAAATGTTATTGCTGAAAACCAAAATCCAGATAAGAAATACGCATTTGTTACATATACAACAGCAAGTGATGAAATGGTTAACATTGCAAAAAATGCTTTAAAAGAAGCAGGTTTTGAAACAATTTATGAAACAACAGCGGGAGCCACAATCACAAGCCATTGCGGAGAAAACACACTTGGAATTTTGTTTTTGAATAAATAGAATTAATACAATAAGAACGGAGATAATTCTTCGTTTTTTTTGTTTAAAAACTTAAATGTTGGTTACAAATTCTAGTGGAGGGAAATATATCTAGCGATATTTTGCACTCTCAAAATTCGCTTGCTTATGTGCAAGCACAACACAATCTAATTTAAAGGAGTGATTATGAATCCATTAGAGTATCAAACAAAAGAAGTTGATGATTACTATATGTCTTTTGAGAAGATGTATCCAAAGGCATACAACAAGAAAACCACAAATCCATACACAAAAACAAGGGTGATATTGATGAACGGAACAGAGTATGAAAGCGTGTGGTTTTTGCACCAATTTGCAAGAAATTGTGAGATTGATGAAATTAAACAGGCAATTGCACAAGTTAGAAAGCAAGAACAAATGCAACAAAAAAGAATTGCGTGTTTAAAACCGCTCAATGAAAGCATTTTGGAAACAACAATAGCTTACGAGCAACTTGCGATTGACCTAACTGCAACACTTGCTCAAAATGAGCCAGACGAAAACTCAAGAAAAGCACTAGATTTTGCATTATTAGAAGACTTTGACCACCTTTATAGATTTTCTAATCTTATGATGATTGATGTTAAAGATGCAGACCCTAAATTTTGTGTTGGTGGGTTCACTGAAATTATGCCAGCAAGACCTACAATTGCGCACCACAGATATCCAAAAGATGACGTTAAAAAACCAATGAACGCAAAGAAGGCAGACTTATATTCAAAATTGGTGGCGGGAATTATCACTGCGGCTGAACAACAAACAATGAACTATTATATGAACATTTCGCAATGGTATAAAAATGATTTGGGAAGAAAACTTTATGCCGAAATTGGTATGGTTGAAGAGCAACATGTAACTCAATATGAAAGCTTAAAAGACCCAACATGCACATGGTTAGAGCAATGGGTGTTGCATGAATATACTGAAGCATATTTGTATTATAGTGCATATTCTGAAGAAAAGGATAAGTATATTAAAGATATTTGGTTTGACCATTTTGAAATGGAATGTGCTCACTTAAAACTTGCAATTTCTTTACTCGAAAAATATGAAAAAAGAAATTATGTTGGAGTTATTGGAAATGGTGAATTTCCTAAATTACTCACTCTTGGAACAAACAAAGAATATGTTCGTGATGTGCTAGAACGTACAATTCTTCTCACTGCTGATAGACAAAGTTATATTGACGTTATGAGACTCAAAGATAATGCAGATTTCTTCTTATATCAACAAGAAGTTATTAGTAATGAAATAACAGTTCCAAGTCATATGGTTATTAACAAAGCAATTGAAAAACTAGGTCAAGATTATCGCTATCAAGATAAACAAAACCCAATTAAAGAACTTCAAAATAGAAAGAAAGATAACTATTGCATTGGAAGAAGCAATAAGAAAACAAGTTGATAGTTTTAAATAGGCATTGTGCCTATTTTTTTAATGCGAAAATTTGTAGAATTTAAATGTTTTATTTTTATCTATTTGACATTATATTTTCAAATCTATAACATATATATTATACTGGGGTAAGTATGTTAGAAATTATTGATATAAAAAAAGATTATGTTATGAAAGATGAAACAGTTAATGCTCTAAAAGGTGTTAACATTTGTTTTCGTCGTAGTGAATTTGTTTCGATTTTAGGTCCATCAGGTTGTGGGAAAACAACTCTTTTAAATATAATTGGTGGACTTGATCGCTATACATCTGGGGACCTTGTTATAGATGGAAAATCAACCAAAGAATTTAATGATAGAGATTGGGATACATATAGAAACCATTCAATAGGTTTTGTTTTTCAAAGTTATAATTTAATTCCGCATCAAACGGCGCTTAAAAATGTTGAACTAGCGTTATCAATTGGCGGTGTTTCAAAAAAAGAAAGAAAAGCCCGCGCAATAGAAGCATTAAAAAAAGTGGGACTTTTGGATCAAATAAACAAAAAACCAAATCAAATGAGTGGTGGACAATGCCAACGTGTTGCAATTGCAAGAGCGCTTGTTAATGATCCTGAAATAATTTTGGCAGATGAACCAACAGGGGCGTTAGATAGCAAAACAAGCGTTCAGGTTATGGACATCTTAAAAGAAATTGCAAAAGATCGTCTTGTTATCATGGTAACCCACAATCCAGAACTTGCCGAACAATATTCAACAAGAATAATCTCTATGAAAGATGGCGAAGTGTTAAATGATACAAATCCTGTTCAAGAAAAGGAAAGGAAAAAACTTATTAAAGAATATGAAAAGCGAAATGCAGGTTTAACTGAAAAGGAAAAGAAACAAAAAGCAAAAAAATCATCAATGAGTTTGTGGTCTACATTTGCTCTTTCGGGCAGTAATCTTCTCACAAAGAAAAAAAGAACATTCATTACAGCTCTTGCTTGTTCAATTGGTATTATTGGAATTGCGGTAATTTTGTCTGTTTCAACAGGTATGCATGCCTATGTTAAACAAATTGAAAAAGATAGCATGAGTGTTAATTATATTTCAATCAGCAAAACATCAATTAATTTAGAAACAACAGCAATGGATAAGGTCACATTGCCAGAATATCCAAATGTTGATGTGATTTATCCATACGAACAAGATTTAACAAAAGAAACAATTATTGATGACAAGTTTGTCGAATTTCTTGAAGAAAACATAAATGGTAATACCGATGAAACAAGTTTAGTTACTAGCATTGGTTATACTCGTAATATTTCTTTTATTAATGATCAGATGGAACCGTTAATTTTCAGTGGTGAAATTCCGGAAAGTCCAGAGTTCTTAGCAGGTGAATATACCTTGCTAGCATCTTCAAGTGATAAGGCAATTCCAACAGAAATAAACGAAATTTGTTTAATTGTTGATAAATATAATAGAATTCAAACTTCAACACTAGATGCGTTGGGTATAGCGTATTTAAAAGATCAACCTTTAAATTTTCAAGATATAGTTGGTAAATCTGCAACATTAACTTGTGTTAATGATTTAGGATTGTGGAAAGCTTTTGAATTTAATATCATTTCAGTTATAAGATTAAAAGAAGAAGCGTCAACTAGTTGGATAAAAACAAGCTTAATGTCTTCAGAAGTTGGATTCACAAAAGCTCTTGCAGATAGCGTTCAAGCAGAAAATCCAAATTCGGTTTCAATTGAATCTTTAATAATTTATCCTGAGGATTTCGACTCTAAAGAAAAAATTATTGAAGTTATAGAATTTTGGAATAACACAAAGATTTATCAACTATATGGAAATGAAATTGATGGTGTAACAGGTGAATACAAAGCAGATAAATATAAAATTAATTATACCGATATTAGTAAATTATTAACTGGAATGCTTGGAGATTTGATTGATATTTCAACATACACTTTAGTTGCATTCTCAAGCGTTTCACTAGTTGTTTCAAGCATTATGATTGCAATAATTACATACGCATCAGTAATAGAGAGAATAAAAGAAATTGGAACAATTAGATCCCTTGGTGGCAGAAAGAAAGATGTTGCAAACATGTTCAGAATGGAAGCGTGCATTATTGGTGGCGTTTCAGTTGTTATTGCTCTTACAATGACTCTTATTATAAATTTGATAATTAATATTGTTTTGGGAAATCTTGTTGGGGTAACTACCATTGCAAAACTAAGTTGGGAAACTGCTCTTGGAATGGCGGTTTTAAGCATTGGTTTGAACTTGATTGCAAGTTTGATTCCAGCAAACATTGCTGCTAAGAAAGACCCTGTTTTGGCTTTGCGTAGCGAATAAAATTGATTTAAAAAGTGAGAATTTTCTCACTTTTTTTGTAAGATTTTAATAATTTAAATTTTTATATTGACTTTGATATTTAGATAGTGTTATCATGAAACTATGAAATATAAACAAACAAATTTGCCAAACGGCGCAAAATTATATTATGTTAAAAATAGAATTAATGAAAGCACAGCGGTTGATTTAAATTTTGACTGCGGTTCTCGTTGTGATTGGATTCCAGGTCTTGCCCATTTCACTGAGCATATGTTTTTTACGGGAACGAAAGATTTAAGCAAAGAAGACATAGCGAAAAAATATTTTGATTTTATCGATGTTAATGCTGGAACAAGCACAAGATACATAAATTTCAATGGTCAAGTGTTCACTAAGGAATTTGCCGATTACTTAAAGACCGTTACAACAATGATAACTGAAAGCACATTTAGCGAAGAAAGCATTGAAAAAGAAATTCCGGTTGTTCAGCAAGAAATTGCTAGGCAAAAAGATAAGTTTAAAACAATGTCGGCTTGGCTTGCTGATTACTTAACTTTTGAAACACCTGAATATAAAAACACAACATTAGGAAATCAAAAAAGTGTTGCATCAATTAAAAGTGAAGATGTTAAAAAGTTTGTTTCAAAGTATTTTATAACAAATAATTTGGAAGTTTTTGTTTCTTCGCCTTATTCAATGGGCAAAGTTAAAAAATTGGTAACTAAAAATTTGATAAACAAACTTCCAACAGACAATAACTTTGAAAAAATGCCATACTTTTATCACAATGTAACAAATAACAATTTCTATAAAATTGAACATAAAAATATAGGCAAATGCTATATTTATATCAATTTTGCAATGAATCGCAATCGTTGGGATTTTGATTTTAAACGTAAGTTTGGTCTTGTTTTGGATGTCCTTAATGATTATTCAGAAGGGATGTTGAATGCATTGAGACTAAAGAAAAGTTTGGTATATGGCGCAGGATTAAGAGACTCTTATTATGAAGAAAATGCAGTTTGTGGTTTTTCAACAGAGTGCGACAAAGAAAATGTTAACGAGATTATAAAAACTCTGGCTGATTACTTAAAAGATGTTGCACAGAACGGTTTCACCCAAGCCCAACTCGACAAAGCAAAAAGGCTTTATGAATTTGGAGAAGCAATAAAAGAAGTAAGACTTAAAAAATTAACAGGAAAACTTTATCAATTTAAATATTATGGTAAGATTTTAAAAGAAAAAGAAGCAAAGAAAGTTATAAAA
>JAZQYA010000009.1:0-15231 GCA_045633245.1 Candidatus Onthoplasma sp. | reverse complement strand
AAACTTTAACCGCAAATGCAAACGGTGGAACAATCTCAGAAACTGAAGGATGGACTGGTTATGGAGATTCAGCAGTAAGATATATTGAATTTGGTGCTGAAACAATTGAATGTCTTCCAACCGTGTCAAGACAACACTATGATTTCTTAGGTTGGTTTGATTCTGCTGTTGGCGGAAATGAAATCACAACAACGTCAAGCATTGATACAGACACAATAATCTATGCTCGTTGGAATATTAAATCTTACACGGCAACTTTCAACTTTAGCTCTGCAAATGTGACAAATCCTGCTGTTATCTCGGTTACAGCTAATGGTGGAACATTGTCAGCAACAACACTCTCTTTGGGAGAATCTCTCACTTGGACCGCTCCATATGGAACTGAAGTGATAATCACTGTTTCAATAGATTCTGAATATCATTATTCAATCGACTCTTTTGAATATGAGTTTAAAATTTACAACTTAGATGAAAACACGTGTGATTATGGTTGGGTGCCAAATGGAAATATTGAGGTTTCTTTAAGTATTATCGAATACTTTTATATTAATGTATATTATAACGATAAAGCATACTATGAGCCAGAATGTGATTTTGCTGACATATGTGATTATGGTGACTATGTTGGATTTACTGCATCTAACAATGCGACAGTTTTGTTTAAAATCACAGAGGTTGAACCTGGATATAAATTTGAAGGTTGGTATTATGATGCTGACTTCACACAATTGGCGTGTGCGGATGAAACATTTGAATTAGTTGTTACATCTTCATTTGATTTATATATAAAAACAGTTGGCGCTAGTTATACTGTAACATTCAACGCTAACTTTGGAACTTGTGATGAAACAAGCAAAACTGTTACATTTGGTGATAGTTATGGAGATCTTCCAGTTCCAACTCGTGAAGGCTATGCGTTCGGTGGTTGGTATGGAAAGAACTTGTTCAATGCAAATTTGATAACAGATGAAAAAATTCAAGTTCAAGATAATGGTGCAACAATTGTTATGCCGATCATTACAGATGCCGGTTCTAATGGTTATTATTCAACAAATAAAACATTAGCACAACTCGCTCCTTCATTGAAAGTTGGCGACGAGATAAGATTAAGTTTTAACACAACTAGTGCTTATAACACTTATGTTTATCTAACCAAATCCGATTTCTTGTGGTATAAAAATGGAACAAGGATCATCACTCAAACTGATTTGGACTCAACATTTGTTCTTTACGGCAACAGGATTAGAGATAATGAAACAGCACAAGTTACAATCACAAATCTTCAAATGGAATATGGTTCAACAACAACCGACTTCCAAGTTTACGTTCCAGGTGGAAAAATAACTTCCGAAAGCATTGTTGAAGTTCCTTATAGCCACACTTTGAATGCTAAATGGGAACAAACAACTTTGAACTCAAATTGGAAAGATATCCTAAATGATATCGATGATGAGTTATGTATGCACACAATAACAATTCAGTTTGTTTATAATATTAACGACGCAGAAGGTTTCAATGGAACAGAGCAGTATGCTTCTGTTGGCGCAACAACTCCAACAGATATGACTGTTACAGATAAAGTTCGTGCATATTATCGCACTGAGAGTATTGGCAATACAATATACTATCACCTAGCAATTGTTTCAACAACAGGAGAAACAATTTATGCTCCGAAAGATTCCAATAATTTATTTGGTAACTTTACAGTTCTTTTTGATGGTTCTTTTAGCATGGGATGTGAAATGGATAAATTAAAATCAATTAGATTTGGTAATTTCAACACCTCAAATGTTACAAATATGAAAGAAATGTTCTATGCAGCAATTTCTCTTGAAGAACTTGACATTTCGTGCTTTGATTTGACAAATGTTACAAATACAACCGATATGTTAAATTTAACAGGACCAGGCTGGGATGAAGAATATAGTCACGTTAATAAAATTCATCTTCCAAAAGAATTTGGTTCAAATTCATTGACAATTTCAACAGCTTCAACAATGATTCTCGATGGAACTCAAACAAAACTTGTAACTGGTGGAACAGCATCAACTGTTTCTTCAGAATATGAAAATCAAGTTTTGGTTAAAGCTTACACAGTTACCGCTGATGCAAATGGTGGTGCGGTTGATACTGCTGAAGGCTGGAAAGTTAATGAAAATAAAACAGCAACAAGATATGTTGAATATGATGCAAGCAACATTGCACACCTTCCAGCAGTACAAGAACGTGAAGGCTACACATTCTCGGGTTGGTATACAGCAAAAACATCTGGTTCTAAAATCACAGCAACTTCATCTATTAGCAAAGATACAACAATCTACGCTCGTTGGAATATTATAAGACACACGGTTACATGGATGAGTCAAGATGGAACCACAACATATGAAACAGAAACTGTTAACTATGGAACAAAACCAAGCTTCGATCAAAACGATCCAACAAAAGAATCAAATGCTGAATTTGACTTTACATTTGCGGGTTGGAGCACAAGTCCTAACCAAGAAAGTGGAACAGTAGAAGCTGATTTAGAAGTAGTTAAAGGAAATGTAGTTTACTATGCTGCGTTCAGCAAAACAACAAGAAATTACACAATTACTTGGGTTAATGATGATGGCACTGAATTAGAAATTGATGAAAATGTACCATACGGAACAACACCAAGTTACGGTGGAACAACCCCAACAAAACAAGCAGATGCGCAATATACATACACATTTGCAGGTTGGGATCCAGCAATTGCAAGCGTAACTGGAGATCAAATCTACACGGCTATCTATAGTAGAACTGTTAAACAATACGTGTTAAGATTTGAATTACAAATCGACGACAGTCTGCACGGAACTCCTAAGGATGATATTTCATTAACATTATTGGTTGATGGTGAAGAAACAGATCTTGTATTACCATCTTCAATAACTTTACCATATGGAACTGATGTTTCTATTGCTAAAGTAAATTACAATACAGATAAATACGATTTAACACATAATTTCAATATTGACACAGTAACAGGTAATAAAGTATCTAAATTCCATTTCACAACAAGATCTTATGTTGCAACAATTTATTATGACACAGCTAATGTTACAAATGCCATAGATTTAACATTAAGTCAAATCATGGGAATTTTATCAGATACAACAATTTCTTTTGGTGAAACTGTAACATTTACAGGTAAATATGATGAAAGAAATGCGGTCTGGATTCAATTTGCAACAACAAAAGAAAAAGGTGGATATATAATGTCTACCACACTTGTTGGTGAAGCGATAACATATTTCTCTCAAGATATTATTGAGTGGAAAGCACATGGTAATGCTGAAATTCATATTTCAGTAACAGAAACATTTGATGTTAATGTCTATAATAACGAAAATTCAACATTTAATGTTACAGGAAGTTCAAGTTCAACAAATAAAACCACTCACATGTTATACGTATTCAATAATAATGCTTCTTCAACATTTGAAGCATCTAACATCACCGTAGGTTATACATTTGAGGGTTGGTATTATGATGCCGATTTCACTCAATTAGCATGTATAGACGAATTGTTTGAAATAAATGTTTGCGATTCATTCGATTTATATCAAAAAGTAACACTTAACACCTACACAGTTACATGGCTCAACGAAGATGGCACTGAATTAGAAAAAGATGAAAATGTGCCATACGGAACAACACCAAGTTACGGTGGAACAACCCCAACAAAACAAGCAGATGCGCAATATACATACACATTTGCAGGTTGGGATAAAGAGTTGGCAGTGGTAACAGAAAATGTTACATACACAGCAACATACTCAAAAACAATTAACACATACACAATCACATGGGTTAACTATAATGATGCAGTGTTAAAAACTGAAACATTAGAATATGGTGAAACACCAAATTACGTTGGAACTCCAATCAAACCAGCAGATGCGCAATATACTTATACATTTGCAGGTTGGGATCCAGCGGTTAAAGATGTAACAGGAGATGCAACATATAAGGCAATATTTAGAGAAACAACTAACACATACACAGTAACATGGCTCAACGAAGATGGTACACAACTTGAAAAAGATGAAAACGTGCCATACGGAACAATGCCAAGTTACGATAGTGCAGATCCAACCAAGGTTGCAACAGGATACACATACACATTCTCGGGATGGGATCCAGCTGTTGAAGATGTAACAGGTGATGTTACATACACAGCAACCTTCACAGAAAAAGTTCATCAATACACAATTCACTTTGAAGCAAATGCTGATGGTGTAACGGGAGTTATGTCTGACATGACTTACTCTTATGATGAAACTAAGAAATTGTCTCAAAACAAATTTGAGAGAAAAGGTTATGAATTTATTGGTTGGAACACAGCTTCAAACGGAAGCGGAACAACCTATTTGGATGAAGCAGAAATTTCTAATTTAACTGCAGTTGATAATGACACAATAACACTCTATGCTCAATGGAATGCTCTTGATGGTATTGAATATAAAGTAAACCACTATCAAGAAAACATTGGAGTAGATCTAGATCCTGATGCAGAAATAAATATCAATGATTGGACTTTGTTTGAAACAGACAAGTTGTCTGGAGTTGCAGAAAGCGAAGTTACACCTGTTGTGAAATCATACACAGGTTTCACTTCTCCAAGTGCTCAAACAACAACGATTGATGTTAATGGAACAACTGTTGTTAACTATTACTACACAAGAAATAGTTATCAATTAATATTAGGCAAAGGAAATGGAATTAGTGCAGTTAGTGGTGCTGGAACATATGATTACAATGAAAGCGTTACAATCAGTGCAGAATTAGCAAATGGTTACGAGTGGTCATCATGGTTAGTAACAACTGAACCAACTCCAGAAGGATTTGTTGCAAATCAACAAAATCAAACATTTAATATGGGAGACAGATCATTCGAATTAACAGCACAAGCAAAAGTTATAATTTACACAATTAAATATAACTTAAATGGTGGAACAGTAACTCCAGAAAATCCAACAGAATATTCTGTGGAAACTGCTGATATCGTTCTTAAAAATCCAACATATGAAGGATTTACATTCGCAGGTTGGAGCGGAACAGAAATCGATGACATGAGCAAGAATGTGATAATTACAAAAGGCTCAACAGGAAACAGAGAATATACTGCAAATTGGTTGGTTGACATTGTTCTTGAAATTGCTGAAAATGATAAGACTGCTTATAGTGTTGTGGTTTACAATGAATCTAACACCAAAATTGGAACACACACCGAATCTTTCCAATTGCCAAAAGGTGAAACATACACATTTGAAGTGAAGATGACTTTAACTTCAAATGCAAACACTAACGATTATCAAATCGTAAGAGTTTACTTAAATGATGCATTGCAAAACACTTTCCACTCATTCAAGACAACTGGCGAACTTAAAGATATGAGTTCAAAAGTTCTTGATAGTAAAACAACCATTAAGTTTGAATCATACGATGCACACATGATTTCATTTGATAGTTTAACAACTCAAATCACAGGTGTTAATGTTGTAACTATTAATGAAGGTGATGAAATTGTTATCAAATATTCAACAGGATATCTTGTAGCTAACACAACAACAGTTTCATTCTCAGTTGACACAACTCCAACAGATGCAAGTTTATACACATTTATTGGATTCAACTACACTAAAGATGGTGAAACATTATCTGCTGGTGTGAGCGGAGGATCAGACATTAAGTTTGTATCTTTCACACACGATGGAGATTATGCTGATGTTACAGACGTTGGAACTTATGAATATACTGTTACAGCTGGAGCAAAAATTAGTTCAATTAAAGTTTTGGCAGTAGTAACTAAAGAAGTATCAATCACTAACACTGTTATTACATCTGGAACTGTAACAATTTGTTCAGAATACGGATTTAATAAAGTTATTGATTCTAACACAGCTTCAATAGTATTATATAGTGGCACATGGACTGTGGTTTCTATGCCAGAAGGTTATACTATTGAAAATGTTAAGGCTATATTCAAAAACTACACCGTTAAACAAACTGATGATGTGATAACTATTGTTATTCCGTAACGAAAATAATTTAGTTGACGATAACACATGTGTTAATCAAGAAAAAAGAGAGTTTTGAACTCTCTTTTTTTAATTGCCTAATAAAATTCATTGTCGTTGGAAAATTGTTTTATTTTTGCCTTGAAAATAAAATATATTGATATTTTTTTAAATTAAAAGAAACTGCGTTGATTGTTTTGGGAACCACAACAGCAACTATTGTTACTGCAATTGTTATTGTTGTTTTGACTGTAAGCTCCTAAAGCGAGCAGCAACAAAAGCAAGAATGTGGTGTTGCTAACCAAATTGGTGTTTGTGGCTTGAGCAATTATTGCAATCAATATTGCAAGTAAAATATACAACGCGTTCATATTCATTTTCTCACTCCTAATATAAATTAAATGGTTTTTATTATTTATTCGACAAAACTTATGCTTGTGATTAATTTATAAAAATTCGTGTTTAATTTAAGATAATCATATGAATTTTGATGTTAGAGATGAATATAATTTAAAAAAATATATGCCAAGCAAAAATAGTTTAAAAAGCATGACCAATTTTTTCTATGCTTTTAGCGATGACACAAGATTAAAAATAATTATTCTTTTAACAATAAAACCGCTTTGTGTTGGTGAAATAACAAACGTTTTAGATTTAAATCAAACAACAATTAGTCATCAATTAAAAATTTTGAAATCACTTAATATTGTTTCTTGCGATAGGGCGGGTAAAAACATTATATATTACATAAAAAATTCAAGTATTGAAAATTTTCTTAATGCATCAGTTGAATGTTTTTAAATTCAATTATGAAATGATGAAAATTTTAATAAAATAAAAAAATATATTCAAATTTATTTTGAAAATAATTTTTAATGTGGTATAATGTTTGCGAATAATACTAGGTTGAAAATATATTTTTGGAGATAGTAATGAAAAAAACTATTAGAGATATTGACGTTGCAGGGAAAAGAGTCCTTGTAAGAGTTGATTACAATGTTCCAATCAACAATGAATTAAAAATTGTTGATGACACAAGAATTGTTGCAACACTCCCAACAATCCGTTATTTAACTGAGCATGGTGCAAAAGTTATTTTGTGCTCACATTTAGGCCGCCCAAATGGTCAGGTTGACACTAAGCTTTCTTTACGTCCTGTTTTGGCTAGATTATCACAGCTTTTGGAAAAGCCTGTTTCTTTTGCTGAAGATTTGTTGGATAAGTCAACAAAACAATTAGTTGATGCAATGCAAAATGGAGATATTTTGATGTTGGAAAACATTAGATTTTATCCGCAAGAAGAGGCGAATGACGATGCCTTTGCAAAAAAACTAGCAAAATTGGCAGACGTTTTTGTTTTAGAAGCATTCGGAACTGCACATAGAAAGCACGCATCAACTTATGGGATTGCAAAACTTATACCTGCAGTCTGTGGTTTTTTGGTTGAACAAGAACTTAGAATGTTTGATAAAGTTTTAAACAAGCCAGAACGTCCATTTGTTGCAATTTTGGGTGGGGCAAAAGTTTCAGACAAGTTGCCGGTTATTGAGAATTTATTAGACAAGGTTGACACAATATTAATTGGTGGAGGCATGGCATATACATTCATTAAAGCAATCGGTGGTAGTATTGGTATGTCTTTAGTGGATAATTCAAAAATTAAACTTGCAAGAGAGTTGCTGGATAAAGCAAAAGAAAAGGGTGTTAAAATAGTTTTACCAATAGATAATGTTGGTGCAAAAGACTTTAGAGAAGATGCTGAAACTAAGTTGTTTAATAGTGCTTTCTTTGCTGATGATTATCAAGGAATGGATATTGGACCTAAAACAATCAAAGCATTTAAAAAGGAAATCAAAAAAGCACGCACAATAGTTTGGAATGGTCCAGTTGGTGTTTATGAATATGAGCCATTTAAACGTGGAACAAACAAAATTGCAAAATATGTTGCAAGAAGTAAAGCTGTTTCGGTTATAGGTGGTGGTGATAGTATTGCTGCGATTCATTCATTGGGCTTCTCAAAAAAAGTGGGCCACATTTCAACAGGTGGCGGAGCGTCACTCATGTTGTTGCAAGGACAAACTCTTCCTTGTGTGGAATTAATTGAAAATAATTAGGGGATTTATGATATTTGTTGCAAACTATAAAATGAATGGCGACAAATGCTTTTACGAAAAAGCAAATAAAGTTTTTAATAAATTAAAAGATAAGGACACAATTGTTTTGTGTCCCCCTTTTGTTTATATGCCACTCTTAAAAATTAAAAATAAAAATGTTTATTTGGGTGCTCAAGATGTTGCGGGGATTGAAAATAAAAAATCAACTGGACAAATTAATGCTAAAATGCTAGGTGAATTTAATGTTCGATATTGTTTGGTTGGTCATAGTGAAAGACGTGAACTTGGCGAAACAGATGAGATGGTGGCTAAAAAAGTAAAAATTTTGCAAGAAAACAATATAACACCAATTGTTTGTGTTGGTGAAAAAACGAAGACTTCAAAATTGGATATTATAACTCAGCAAGTTAAGGTTGCGCTTTCAGAAGTGATAAATGAAGATATAATTTTTGCTTATGAACCAGTTTGGGCAATAGGAACAGGGGAACTACCAAGCGTTAAAAAGATTGATAAGGCATTGAATTTAATTAAAGCAACAGGAAAAGAATGCGGTGTTGAGATTAAGGTTTTATATGGTGGCAGTGTTAATTTAAGCATTTATGATGAAGTTAAAAAATCAATTGCTGATGGGTTTTTAATGGGTGGTGTGTCACTTAAAATAGACGAGTTTGTTAAAATTGTTAAGGGGGAATAATGAAAGGAATTCTTGTAATTCTTGATGGTTACGGTGAGGGGAAAGATTTTGAATATAATGCAGTTAAAAATGCAAAAACACCAACTTTAGATGAATTAAAAAAACAACCTCATTCGTTGTTAAAAACTCACGGAGAAGCTGTTGGTCTTTTCGAAGAAGAGATGGGTGGCAGTGAAGTTGGGCATTTGACAATCGGTGCGGGTAGAGTTGTTCCTTCAACAGCAAAGAAAATCAGAGACGATATTCTGTCTGGTGAATTTGCAAAAAATAAAGAATTAAATAAAATGCTTGAAGGTTTAAAAAAGAACAACTCAAATTTGCATTTGTTTGGGCTAATGAGTGATAAAAATATCCACAGCAATATCGAACATTGTGTGGAAATCATAAAACTTTCAAAAGAAAAAGCAAAAAATATTTATGTGCATTTTGTGACAGATGGAAGAGATTCTGGGGTTCATGATAGCTTAAAATATTTAAAAATTTTACAAAGCAGTATAAAAAACATTAAAAATTGCGCAATTTTGAGCGTTTCTGGGCGTTTTTATGCCATGGATAGGGAAAATCACGAGGAAAGGACAAACATGGCGTTTAATGCGTGTTTTTCGCCGGAAAACACCATTGCTGATGCTGAAGAATATATTCAACAACAACATGATGCTGGGAAAAACGATCAATTTATTGAACCTGTTGGTGTTAAATCAAAAACTTATGAAGGGATAAATAAAAACGATTGTGTGCTTTTCTTTAATTTCCGTGAAGATAGATTACGTCAAATTGTTAAAAAATGCGAAGAATTAAATTGTGGTCTAATAACAATGTCTGATGTTGGTGGTGTGAAGGCAAAAAGTTTATATCCAAATAAAATAACAAAAAACACTTTAAGTGAATATTTAAGCAAAAACAATTTAAGACAGATAAAAATTGGAGAGAGCACGAAATATGCGCATGTAACTTACTTTTTAAATGGTGGAAAGGAAGAACCATTTGAAAATGAAGACAGAATTCATGTTCCGTCATTAGCGGTGTCGGATTTTGCAAAAACTCCAAAAATGAGAGCAAAAGAGATTACGCAACATGCGATAAGGTCAATGAAAAATAATTATGATGCAATCATAGTTAACTATTCAAATGCTGACATGGTTGGACATACTGGTGATTATAAAGCAACTGTCAAGGCGATTGAATGTGTGGATAAATGTTTAACAAGTTTGTTGAAACATGCAAAGAAAAACAAATATTTCGTTATGATAACGGCTGATCATGGAAATGCGGATGAAATGAAAATGAACAACGGCGAGCTAAACACTGCACACACAATAAATCCTGTTTTTTGCGTTATTGCAAATAGTGGTCTTGACATGAAAGAAAGCGGTGGGCTTCAAGATGTTGCGCCAACCTTTGTTGAACTGCTTGGTTTAAAAGCAAACAAATATTTTGAGGGTAAAAGTCTAGTTGTTAAGTAGGAAATTGGGCTTAAAATTTTAATCTTGACAAAAGTGGAAATGTTTGTTATAATTCGTTCGTAGGAAAAAATATGAAATCAATTTATTATCAGTTCGTTAATTATGTTCAAACAATGTCGCCGGTTTGGTTTGCGATAATTTGGCTTTTGTTGTTTGCAAGTTCGCTTATTTGTGTTATGAAGTTTTTTAAAATATACAATGGAACGCAAAAAAAGATTGAAAAACCGAGTCTAATCATTTTGGCAATATTATTTTTTGCATTGTTGATATATTTAACGAACATAAGATAATTTTAAATACGAAAATATAAAAAACACTTGTCAATAGTTGATTCATATGATATAATTACATTTAGATTTGGAGGAAATATGAGTTTTATTTTAGGAACAGTTCCAACTTGGATAACAAAAAGTTTTCCAGTTTTTGAAAAAATTTGTTTGGTTATTTTGGCAATTTTGTGTGTTGCAATGATTGTTTTGGTATTTATGCAAATTAATGGTGGCGGTGAAACAAGCAATGCAATCACAGGGAATCAAGATAGTTACTATTCACAAAACAAATCAGGCTCACGTGAAGGCAGAATAACAAGACTAATTTATATTTGTTTAGGTCTTATTGCTTTCTTCAGTGTGTTGTATTTTGTATTTATGAAGATACCAACATTATTTTAAAAAATAAAAAAACAAGTAAAAATTAACAGCTTTGGCTGTTTTTTTTATTAATTGAGGTATACAATAGTTAAAAGAACATATTTTTTATAATAAATTTGTTTTCTTTTGTTTGTGAAAATGATATTATATTGTTATGAATTTAGTTGAAATTATAAGAAAAAACAAATTGATTTATTTAAATGTTGACAATTTATGTAAAAAACTTTCAGCCTTTACAAAAGAGTCTCCTGTTGACTTAAAAAACAATATTACCGATTTGATCAAAGACGGAACATTGTTTTTAGATGACAATAAAAAGGTTTCAATATCGGCAGATAGGGGATTGTTTAAAGCTAAGATCGTTTTAAACAAAAAGGGATATGGTTTTGCGCAAGTTCAAGATTATCCCGACTTTTTCATTCCGGCATTTGCCATCAATGGAGCTTTTGACAATGATGACTGTTTGGTTGAAATAACCAACAGGAAATCAGATGAGGAAATTGAAGGAAGGGTTGTAAGAATTTTAACTAGAAACACAACTCATGTGGTTGGAACATTTGTTGAAGGAAAAAACAAGAATGTCGTTTTCCCTGATGATGAAAAATTGCCACAAATTCGTATTTTTAAAAATGATTGTGCAAACGCAAGAAATAATGATAAGGTTTGGGTTGAAATTGATTTATCTTCAATTGAAACAAACACTATGCGTGGTAAGATTATTGAGGTGTTGGGCAGAGCAAACACTCCAAAGGCTGAACAGATTTCTATCATACGCTCATTTAATCTTGTTGAAGAATTTGAACCAGATGTTCTTGCTTGTGCAAGAGCAATAAGTCAAAAGGTTGATTTGAGAAACTTTAAGAAAAGAACAAATTTCACAAATCAAAGGGTTATCACAATTGATGGAGAAGATGCCAGAGATTTTGATGATGCAATAGCAATAGAAAGATTAGAAAATGGTGGATATAAATTGTATGTTCATATTGCAGATGTTTCAAATTATGTTGTGGAAAATTCTCCGCTTGACAAGTCTGCATATAAACGTGGCACAAGTGTTTACTTTCCTAATATGGTTATTCCAATGCTTCCAAAAGAAATTTCAAATGGAATATGTTCGCTTAGTGAAGGAGTGAACAGATTGGTTTTGTCTGTTATCATGGAACTTGATGCAAATTGCAATGTTAAATCGTCAAAGATAGTTGAAGGTGTTATCAACAGTAAGCATAGAATGACATACACTGAAGTTCAAAATATGCTTAACGGAGATGAATTTTTAATTGAAAAATATTCAGATGTTTATGATGATATTTTGTGTTATCAAGAAATTAGAAATAAATTAAGAGAAAAAAGAAAAAAACAAGGAGAAATTAGATTTAATCTTCCTGAACCTTTCATTTTGGAAAATAGTCAGGGCGAAATTATTAGCATTGAAAATCGTGTTCAAGATGAATCTCATGAAATTATAGAATGTTTAATGGTTTTAACCAATGAGGTTGTTGCGAAAACATTCTTTGATTTGGCTCTTCCTTTTGTTTATCGTGTTCATGAAAAGCCTGATGAACAAAAGGTTTCTCAAATTTCAGAATTGTTGAAGAACATGGGTGTTGCAAATAATCTTAGAGTTGATGGGGACAAACCAATAAGCTTCCAAAAAGTAATTGAAAAAATTGAAGGAACGCCAAAAGAGAAAACCTTAACAAAACTCATTCTTCGTTCAATGATGAAAGCCAGATATGCTCCAGCATGTCTTGGTCACTTTGGTTTGGCGAGTGAGTTTTATTGTCATTTCACAAGTCCCATCAGGCGTTATCCTGATTTGTTGATTCATAGAATTATTAAACAATACATTAATGGTGTTCCAAAAGATGAATTAAAAATGAAATATCCGTCAATCGTGGAAAGAGCGAGCGAACAATCAAGTGTTACGGAGCGTAATGCCGATGAAGCGGAGCGAGAAGTTGATGATTACAAAAAGGCAGTCTATATGACAAAGTTTTTGGGTGAAAAATTTGTTGGAACAATTTCTGGAGTGCAGGAATTTGGTGTTTTTGTTGAACTCGAAAATGGAATTGAAGGTCTTGTTAAACTTGACTACCTTCCACAAGATGAATATATTTATGACGATATGAAGTTAACACTTCATGGTGCTAACAATCATTTCACAATCGGCGATAGTGTTGAAGTTGTGGTGGCCAATGCAAACACTCGTCTTCGTCAAATAGATTTTGAGTTGTTTGGGGTTGAAAAATCACACAATTATGTAACAAAGAAAAATGACAAAAAAGATAAAAAAATTGCAAAAAACAACAAAAAAGCATCAAAAACAACAAAAAATAGCAAAAAATCTTCAAAGAAACGAAAAAAATATTAATTTTTGTTTATTTATTATTCTGTTTAATTTAAAAGGCAAGTTAAACTTGCTTTTTTTTGTTATTTGATATATAATAGCAATATGAAATTAATTGCGGAAAACAGACGTGCAAGATTTGAATATGAGCTTTTGGAAACTTACGAGGCTGGAATTGTTTTAACGGGGGACGAAATAAAGTCTATCCGCCTTGGTCATTTTTCAATTGTTGACACATATGGTTTTATTAAAGACGGGGAATGCTTTTTAAGAAATTCATATATTAAAGAATATTCAAACTCATTTGATGCTGGAAGAAATGGAAATCAAACTAGGCGTGATAGAAAATTGTTGTTGCATAAAAATGAAATTTTGAAAATGAAAAAGAGAATAGAGCAAGACGGCTTAACAATTGTTCCAACCAAAGCATATTTTTCAGGGAGCAATGTTAAAGTTGAAATCGCAATTGCGAGGGGTAAGAAACTCTATGACAAGCGTGAAAGTTTAAAGAAAAAAGATTTGGACAGAAGATTATAATAAACAAATCTATCAAATTTCATTAATTCTAACAAATTTTTCAAAATTTTAGCATAAGTAATTTGACAAGATTTAAATTTCTTGATATATTACAAACACTAAAAGGAGTTGATAGTGAAAAGTTTAATGGCAAACATGATGAAAGGCAGAGCATTCAAAATAAAAGCTGAGGCGCCTAAAAATAAACAACGCATTGCTGAAAATGCAAACCAAATAAAACAAAAACAAATTAAAAAGGTTGAACTTGAAGAAAAGACAGTGATGAAAGAATCTAAGACTTTAATGTTGGATTAAAAGAATGTGCATTTGCATGTTCTTTTTTATTTTATTCTTCTTTTAGATTTTTAAAGCTTGTCAAAAAAATTTTACAATTTTTCATTATTGCAAGAAAAAATTTAAAAAAATATTAAAAAACGCTTAAAATTAAATAAAAAAACAATAAAAATAGAAAAAAATAATACTTTTATTGATATTTTGCTATAAAATAATTAATTTTTATTTTTATTTTAAAAAGAATTACAAATTTCAATTAATTATTAATTTTGATATATTGAAAATTTAAATTTAATTTGTTTGTTTTTTTAGTCGAAAATTGTTATAATAAATTTATAATATAAATTTGCTCTAGGGGGAGTTATGAGAACCTTAACTAAGAAAACAGCAAAATTAATTATTAGCGCGACCATTTCTTTTGTGATCGCAATAATTTTTGTTTTATCAGGCGTTGGAATATTTTTTAACAACAAATCTGGAAATCAATTTGGTTCTTCGCTAAATGCATCAAATAATCAGATTATTGAAGGTTTTGATGATGAAACGAAATTATCCCAAGCTTCGGCAGCGGGTAGCGTTCAAACAAGAGATTCAACTGTGGGTAAAGTTAATTATGTTTCTTTAGGTGATAGTATAGCAGCGGGATATCATCCAAATGAAGAAATCTATGATTATGAAAAAGAATATAGTTATAATGGTCGTACAGATCCAACTGTAATTGTTGATAATAGCTACACTGCAAAGATTTGGAATACCTATGGGCAAGAAAATGTTAATGCTATTAGCTTTGCTAAAACTGGTGATAAAATTAGTGATTTATTAAATAAACTTAATCATACAAAAGTTAAAAACGCAGTGGCAGATGCTGATTTGGTAACGATTAGCATTGGGGCAAACAATGTTCTTCAACCTGCAATGAATAACATAATGGGTTTTATCGCTGCGAATAGCAGTATGACACCAGGGGAAATGTTTAGCGGTTTAGAAGAAGGGTTGGTTGAAGCAAAAGAACAATTTCCTCAACTTTTGGAAAAATTATATTCGATTAATCCTAATGCTAGATATATTTTCACAACAGTATATAATCCATATCGAGGATTTGGTGT
>JAZQYA010000008.1:0-4378 GCA_045633245.1 Candidatus Onthoplasma sp. | reverse complement strand
TTGTTTCTCACCTGAATATGTGTCTTCCTCATTGCATAAACTTGATATGTATATAAACCAATTAGATCATTTAACAACTTCTTTGTCATATGAACTTAGGGAAACATTCCCAAAATCTAAAAAATTTGCAAGATTATACAATGAAACTATTAAAGATATTGATTATCTTTATTTCGATATTGTTTCTTTAATGGGCGATATTTTGGAATTAAAAAATTATAAAGATTTTGATATTTTAGTTGCAGGACTTAAACAACTCAAAAGAATTAAAACACATATAGATGAAATTAAGTTTGGTAATGAAAATATCTCAAATCAGAAGAGTGCACAAATAATTAATTAATAAAAAAAACACGCCTTAAGCGTGTTTTTTTATTGAACACAAATAGGTAAAACCTTTAATTCTTTTTCTTCTTTTTTCTTATCTTTAGTGCAGTAAAATGCTATCCAATCTTCAAAAAATTTATCAAAAACTGATCTGTCTGCTAATTGGCTGGCCTGATAATCAGTGACACGTCCATTGTTATTATCAATATAGTCTGTTAAAGGTTTATAAAATGTAATTTCGTTTTCATCAATAGTTGACCCACTATAAACACTTTTGTAAACTCCATTTAGAACTTCACGAGCCAATGTCATACAACCAGCTCCACCATTTGAAGTATACTCAATCAAAACATATTCATTTATATCATACTTTTTAAACATTTTATTTATCATTTTTTTAATCATAAAATTCACTCCTTGAGTGCATTATACCATAATTATCAATTTTGTCAAGAACTAAAATCCGCCACCCGTAAATTTTTTATATGAATGTATTCATATAAGGTGCGAGTGATGTGCAACTTTAAGCACACTTAACCGCCCATCATCTTCCTTATCATTCCCATCTTACCACCATAGGCCTTTGGGTTCTTCATCATGTCATATCGAAACAAGTTCGATGTGCGGCATGATAAATTTAATTTCCCATTAATTTCTTCATTAAACCCATTTTACCTTTAGGGTTTTTCATCATGCGCATCATTTCTTTAGATTGATTAAATTGTTTGATAAGTTGGTTAACATCGCTCACTTGTACGCCTGCTCCTTTTGCAATACGTTGACGTCTAGAGCCGTTAATAATATCAGGATTAGCTCGCTCTTTGGCAGTCATTGATTGAATGATTGCTTTATTTTTTTCAAGTTGTTTTTCATCAATTTGATTTTCAATTTCTCTAAGTTTTCCACCAAGACCTGGAATCATTCCAAGAACAGATTTAAGACCACCCATTTTCTTTAAAGAATTTAGTTGTTCAATATAGTCATCGAAGTCAAAACTATTTTCTCTAAACTTCTTTTCCATTTTCTTTGCAGTTTCTTCGTCTACAGCTTCTTGCGCTTTATCAATGAGAGTTAAAACGTCACCCATCCCCAAAATTCGGCTTGCCATTCTATCAGGATAGAAAGGTTCTAAATCTGTTAATTTTTCACCCACACCAACGAATTTAATTGGTTTTCCGATAACACTTCTGATTGATAACGCTGCACCACCACGAGTGTCACCATCAATTTTTGTGAGCACCACACCTGTAACATCAAGAGCATCGTTAAAAGCAGTTGAAACTGAAACTGCTTCTTGACCAATCATTGAGTCAATTACAAGTAAAATTTCAGTTGGATCAATATGTTTTTTGATGTCTTTAAGTTCTTCCATCAACTTTTCATCAATTTGAAGACGACCAGCGGTATCAACAATCACTGTGTCTAACGCAAATTTGTTTGCATATTCAATTGCTTCTTTAACTGTTTTTGTTGGGTTTTGGTTTCCTCGTTCAAAAACATCAATTTGAATTGATTTGCCAAGAACTTTAAGTTGGTCAATAGCCGCAGGACGATAAACGTCACATGCAACAAGAAGTGGTTTCTTTCCTTCTTTCTTTAGTTTCAAAGCAAGCTTACCACTAAGAGTTGTTTTACCACTACCCTGCAAACCACACATCATGATTACTGTTGGCGGTTTTGGAGAAACGTTTAATTTTTGGTTCTCGCCACCCATGAGGGCTGTTAATTCATCACGAACAATTTTGATAACTTGTTGACCTGGTGTTAAACTTTTTAAAATTTCTTCACCAAGCGCTTTTTCACTCACTTGGGCACAAAAATCTTTTGCAACTTTAAAGTTTACGTCCGCCTCAAGTAGCGCCACACGGATTTCACGCATTGCCTCTTTAATTTCAAGAGATGTGAGTTTTCCGTGCTTAGTGAGCTTTGAAAATATGTGATTTAATCTTTCGCCGAGATTAGAAAATAATGCCATTTTAGTCCTCCAATAATGCGATTAATTCAATTTTTGTTGTTGCATCTATATTTTTGTTTTCTTCAATTTGTTTCTTGATATTATCATCTCTTGAGATAAAACGCAACTTTTCTTCAAAGTTTTTTAATGTTGCCATTGCATTGTCTAATGCATCTTTCACTGCTTGCCTAGAAATACCTAGTTCCTCACTAACTTCAGAAAGTGAAAGATTGTTGTCAACATACATTTTCAAAATATCTTGTTGCCTATCTGTTAACATCTTTCCATAATATTTAGATAAAATTGCAATCTGCACCCTTTCTTCTATGTTCATTTAAATTTCCTTCCAAGATTTTATATCTTTTAACGCAAAAGCTCTATCTGCTTGTTTATCAATATCAAAAGCATTTAACAGCCATTGTTCTTCTTTGTGCCATTCTGTTGAGCCAAAGAAAATGTCTTTAGGTATTATATGCCTTGTTGCAGTAACACCCTTCCAATTTGTGTAAACTATTTCAACTATTTTTTTGTATTCCATTTTTTCCTTTTATAAAAGAATTTTTTCAACGAAACTAACAGGATCGAAAACTGCAAGGTCGTCAACTGTTTCGCCAAATCCTGTGAAAATGATTGGCACTTTAAGTTCGTTTATGATTGGATAAACCACTCCACCTTTTGCTGTTCCGTCGAGTTTTGTTAAGATAATTCCATCAATGTTAACACTATCTTTAAATGCTTTAACTTGAGCAATTGAGTTTTGACCAATTGATGCATCAAGAACAATTAAATTGAGTCTTTTTGCTTCAGGAAATTCTCTTGTTGCAACATTGTTGATTTTCTCGAGCTCTTTCATAAGGTTAGTTTTTGTGTGAAGACGACCAGCTGTATCTACAATCAACACATCCGTTTCTTTTGCTTTCATAGAGTGCACTGCATCAAACACAACAGCGGCTGAATCTGCTCCTTCGCCTTGCTTTACAATTTTAACCTTTAATCTATCAGCCCACATGTTAAGTTGTTCAGTTGCAGCTGCACGGAAAGTGTCTCCTGCAGCAAGAAGAACTGACTTTTTCTCTTTTTGGAAATATTTAGTCATCTTAGCAATACTTGTTGTTTTTCCAACTCCATTAACACCAACAACTGTGATGATTAATGGATAAGCAAACTCAACCTTGTTCGCATTAAGTTTTTCAATTAGCAAGTTCTTAAGTTCAATTTGTGCTGACTCAACATCTTTAATGAGCTTTTGTTTGCATATATCACGAAGTTCATCCATTATGTCCATTGCAGTTTCCGCGCCCATATCACTACTAACTAAAATTGACTCCAATTCATCATAGAAATCATCATCAAGTTCAGTTCGTTTGAAAGTGTATTTTAATTTGTCAAAAAATTTCTTAAATATTCCCACGAAGTTGTTCTCCTTAATTATACAATATTTAGCATAGAAAAGCGGCAATATACGCTATGTATATTACTCGCCATCCACAACCTTAACTGCGTCTGCAAGTTTAACAGACACGATTTTACTAACACCTTTTTCTTCCATAGTAACACCGTAAAGACTGTCAACAACTTCCATTGTTGGCTTTCTATGTGTGATAACAATGAATTGAGTATCTTGACTGAAACGCTTTAGGTAGTTCGCGTAACGGTCAATATTTGCGTCGTCCAACGCTGCTTCAATTTCGTCCAAGAAACAGAATGGCATTGGTTTTAATTTTAAGATTGCAAACAAAATTGCAATAGCTGTCATTGTCTTCTCTCCACCACTCATAAGAGTTATGTTTTGAAGAACTTTTCCTGGTGGTTGAGCAATAATTTCAACACCACGAGTGAGTGGATCATCACTTGGCAATAACTCAAGACGAGCATTACCACCACCAAATAATTCTTTAAATACTTTTGTGAAGTTTTCTTGAATCTTAACAAATTCCGCATCAAACCTCTCAAGCATTTCTTTTGATAAATCTTTAATGATTTTAACTGCATCTTCTTCTGCTGTTTTAAGATCTTGAATTTGAGAATTCATTTCTTCAAAACGAGCACCTTCAGTTTTATATTCTTCAATCGCGTTGATATTTACATAACCAAGAC
>JAZQYA010000007.1:0-4177 GCA_045633245.1 Candidatus Onthoplasma sp. | reverse complement strand
AAAAATCAAGAAAAATTAAAAAAATATAATTATTTTTTAAATAATAATTACAAATATAAAATAAAAAATATTAAAGAAAAAATGTCAATGCGTGATGCAAACAATTGTGTTTTAAATGACATTGCAAAAACAAATGATAACATTGTTGTGTTGTCTGCGGATTTAAGCTCTAGCACCAAAGTTAAAATAAACGATGGCGGAAATTACTCAACTGAAAATAGATTGGGTAAAAATATTTCTCTTGGAATTCGAGAGCATGCAATGGGGGCAATAGCCAATGGTATTGCTTTATATGGTGGATTAACTCCAATTGTTTCAACATTCTTAGTGTTTAGCAACTACATGTTCCCAGCGGTTAGAATGGCAGGAATTATGAACTTGCCTGTGATATTCACATTTAGTCATTCAAGTTTCTACGATGTTGCAGATGGAATAACGCATGTTTCGGTAGAGCAACTTGATCAACTGAGATTGATTCCAAATATTACAACCTTCCGTCCATGTGACACTGAAGAATTAAAATCTAGTTACGACTGGTTCTATGAAAATAAAAAGCCAATGTGTTTGTGTGTTTCAAAAACTGCAACAGCTCCTATATTGTCTAAAGAAGATAAAAGTTGTGGAGCATATTTTATAACAAATGAAAAGGCAAGTTTAAATATTATGGCGAGTGGAACAGAAGTTGAAATGGCATTGCATCTTCAAGAAGAATTGAAAAAGGACGGAATTGTTGCAAATGTAATTTCAATGCTAAGTTTGGAAGTGTTTGAAAAACAACCGTCAAAAATCAAAAACAAATTTTTAAATAAACCATTGTTTGTTGTGGAATCTGGTGTTTGTGTGAAATATCTCAAGTATGCTGACGAAAAGAAAATTTTCAATGTTACAGAATTTGGTGTCTCTGGAGATTCTTCAAGCTTGAAGAAACATTTTGGATATGATGAAAAAACATTGATTAATAAAATTAAAAAAGAAATAAAAAAATAAAAGCAGGAAGTTCCTGCTTTTTATTTAAATTTTATGAATAATATTTAAAATTTCTCATAATATAAGAATGTAAGGTGTGACCTTACAAGATGAAAGAGACAGTTTTATGTTCTATAAAAATTGTGCTATTTGTTTTTGAATTTAATGTTCTTGATTAAAGAATATTTTCAAATTAACGAAATAAAGTTGGTTTAAATTCGAAAACTTAGATGATGTGCAATTTCGAACGTTTACAACGTCTCTTTTTTGCTTGAAGTATGCCATTTTTAATCGTTTGATCAGGAGTGCTCAAACTTCTTTTTTAGGCAACTTCTGCGCTATCCCGCGCGAAGCACTTTGTTTGCTTCTTCGGGAACCCTAGAAATATCAAGAGCGTTTAGAATGAGAAATTGTTTTACCAAGTCTGGCGAATTTATGAGCGACTTATGTGCAATTTCGAACGTTTACAACGTCTCTTTTTTATTGCGCAAGCAAGAAAAGAGAGTCAACATCTCTTTTTTGCGTAAACATTGCCTTTATAATTATTTGCATAAGGTTTTTATGCAAATTTCATTGATGACAAGTTTCTGCATATTTTATAAGGGGGCAAACTTCTTTTCTCCTCATTGCTCACCTTTTTTTTTCTAATATGATTTTAATTAAAAGATATATGTTTGCTTCATTGGTAACCCTGAAAATAAAAAGTGTGTTTAAATAAAAAATGGAACATAAAAGTTCCATTTTTAAATTCATATTATCTCTTGCTGAATTGTGGAGCACGACGAGCTTTCTTAAGGCCGTATTTCTTACGTTCTTTCTTTCTAGCGTCACGAGTTACAAAACCAGCTTTCTTAAGTTCAGGTCTAAGTTCAGGTCTGAATTCGATTAATGCACGAGTGATTCCGTGACGAATTGCACCAGCTTGACCAGTTTTTCCACCACCATAGATGTTAACAACAACATCAACATTGTTTAAAGTTTCAGTTAAAACCAATGGTTGGCGAACGATAGTTTTAAGAGTTTCTAATTCGAAATATTCGTTAATGTCTTTTCCGTTGATTTCGATTTTACCGCTACCTGTTGTAATGCGAACGCGAGCAACTGAGCATTTTCTTCTTCCTGTTCCTAAGAATTCTTGAGCTTTAGCGGCTTTTGTTGTTTTCTTAGCAGCAGTTTTTCTAACTTTCTTTTCTACGATTTCTTCCATTAGATTTTACCTCCGTTCCAAACTTCTGGTTTTTGAGCTTGATTGTTGTGAGTTGCACCCTTATAGATGTGGCAGTGAGTTGCCATAGTTCTTCCTAAAGTGTTCTTTGGAAGCATGCCTTTGATAGCTCTCATAAGAGCAACGTCGCTGTGTTCAGCCATCATTTTCTTATATTGAGTTAAGTGCAATCCTGATTGATAACCAGAATAACGTTTGAAGTATTTTTGTTCTTCTTTTTTACCTGTTAAAACAAGTTTATCACTATTTAAAATAATAACATAATCACCACAGTCTACATTTGGAGTGAAAGTTGCTTTGTGTTTACCACGAAGAAGAGTAGCTGCTTCAGCTGCAACTCTACCTAAAGCTTTACCTTCAGCATCGATAATGTACCATTTCTTTTCAACTGTAGCTTTGTTAAGCATTAAAGTTTTCATAATTTCTCCCTTATCAATGTGTTTATTTAATTTTAATTTATTAAGCCCTATTTCGCGTTCAGGCTTTTTTGTTAGATAAGTCTTTTCCGTGTGGCAGAAAAAACCGCTCTAACGAGCAATACGAATCAATTATAAAGTAAAATGAACAAATTGTCAATGGTTTTTAATAAAATTTTTAATAAAAACGTAGCCGTGTGTTTAATCACATTAAAAATCTTGTAAACCCAACAAATAGTCTGCTGAAACATTGAAAAATTCAGCGATTTTCTTTAATTCAATTATGTTTGGAACTCTTAGTTGTTTTTCCCATCTTCCTATGGCGACGTCGCTTACATTCAGTTCTTTTGCTAACTGCTTTAAACTTAACTTGTTGTCAGTTCTTAAATCTTTTAATCTACACGCAAAAACATCCATTTAATTATCTCCTATTAAAATAATAACCAAATGGTTGCAAAAAGTCTTGACAACAACCATATGGTTGCACTATAATATAATCAAGGAGAGTGATATGAAAGAAAGCATATTGTATAAACTTTTAATAGATAGTGGTTTTTTGAGTATTGATAAGGATGAACGTGAAACTATTTTTACTGAAGATATTAAAATACAAGAAAATAAACTTAAAGAAATGTTAAATAAAAGTCAAATGAAAGAGGTCTATCATTATGAACAAAATTTAATTTCACATATGATTAACGTTAGAGATATCGAATGTTTCAATATGTTTTATTTAGGCGTTAAGTTAGGCATGGAAGTTGCAGATTTTTGCAACGAAGAATTTCAAGAAGAATAAAACAACTTTCTAACGAAAAAATGTTTTGTTAAAGATAATAAAAAAGACATCGCTCGATGTCTTTTTTTTTAGTATTCAACATTCATCAAATATAAAAACTCTGGTTTTGCGGTGTTGGTGGCCTTAAAAGTTGAAAATAGTGTTTGTTTGAGGTCTTTTAAATTGATTTTTCCTTCGCCAACTTTTAGCATTGTTCCAACAATATTTCTCACCATTTTATAAAGAAATCCGTTGCCTGTAACATAGAAATTTAAATATTGATTTTCTTTTTTTAGTTTGGCACTGAAAATTGTTCTAATAGTTGTTTCTGTTGCGCTTCCGCTTGCTTGAAAGCCTGAAAAATCGTGCGTTCCAACAATCATTTTTAAAAATTTTCTCATAGCTTTAAAGTTTAGATTTGGGCTTATTTTTAGAGCGTTATTGTATAGAGGCAAATCAACATTGGAAACATACATTTTATAACAATAGGTTTTTTGTTTTGCATCAAATCTTGCGTGGATGTTGCTTTCGATCAAAGATAAAATTTTAACATCTTCTGGCAATATTCCATTTAGTGAATTTAAAACTTTTTGTGTGTCAATTTCTTTTTCAGTGTCAAAATGAACAGGTTGCATATATGCCGAAACTTTGGCATCTGTTCTTCCGCTTCCAACTGTGTTAATATCAGCTTTTAAAATGGTTTTCAAAGCGTCTTCCAAAAGGTTTTGAATTGTGTTTCCATTTTTTTGTTTTTGAAATCCGTTATAGTTTAATCCGTTATATTGGACAATCATT
>JAZQYA010000006.1:0-30730 GCA_045633245.1 Candidatus Onthoplasma sp. | reverse complement strand
AATGCTATTAAAATTAGAAACCAATTTTTCTATATGCGAAATATCTTTTCCGCTGGCATACACACCACCAACCAACGCACCCATGCTTGTTCCAACAATTAAATCCGGCTTAATTCCGTGCTTTTCAAGCATCTTGATTACCCCAATATGCGCATAACCTTTTGCTGCACCTCCGCCTAAAACCAATGCAAGTTTTTTCATAATCACCCCATAAAATTAATATTATTATATATGATAAGAAAATTTAAATCAAACAAATTTATATCACTACTACTTATTATTATGTGCGTAAATATAATGTTTAATCCATCTATTTATGCAAAATCATGTTTAAATGCAATTTCAGTTTGGGCATTTAAAATTTTACCACTTATGTTTCCATTTTTTATTTTCACAAGACTAATTGTAAACTTAAGTTCAACAAAAGAAAATTTTATGGACAAGTTTTTTAAAAAAGCATATCACACACCAAGTGGCAGCTTTTCAACCTTTTTTTTATCTACACTTTCCGGATATCCCATGGGTGCAAAACTTATTTGCACAAAGTTCGAAAATAATCAAATAACAAAGGAAGATGCAAAAAAAATGCTTTCCTTTTGTTCTGTTAGCGGGCCTATGTTTATGCTTGGCACTGTTGGAATTGCCATTTTAAATAGTTTTAAAGCCGGTGCTATTATATTAATCTCCAACATCATTGCAAGCTTACTTAATGGGTTAATTTATCGAGGAAAAACAACACCCACTACCCCACATTTTAAATACAATTCACAAAACTCTGCAAACATTCTTTCAGATAGTGTTTACGATTCATTAATATCTATTCTTATGATTGGCGGATACATTGTTCTTAGTTTTATAATAATAGATTTGCTCAACAACTTGCATATAACCCATTTTTTATCCAATGTTATATGCTGTGTGTTTAACATTCAAAACCACCATGATGTTGTGGCGTCTATAATAAATGGCTCAATAGAAATCACTCGAGGAATTTTGGATCTATCTTCAACCAAACTTTCATTAAGTGCTAAAACTATTATCTCTAGTTCTTTAATTGGTTTTGGTGGTTTAAGTGTTATGTTGCAAAATGTCAATTTCTTAAACAAACTTAATATCCCAATTAAAACAATAGTAAAACAAAAAACGACTCAATTTATTTTTTGCTTAATCGTTACCATCGCTTTATGTGTAATTTTTCTTTAGAGTTATAAATTCATGTTATAATAATTAAAATGTGTTGACAATACCTTGGTTAATTTTGTACTATTATATATAGCAAGGGGATAAAATGAATAAAAAAAGTTTTGTGTATTACAATAAAGACATTAAACAGTTAAAAATTGATATAGTTTTTAGAATGATATTTTCAGTTATGTTTTTGGCTTGCTTCTTATGGCAAATGGTTTCCATGATAGTTGTTTCCATTAAAGGTTCTCTATCATTAATGGAAAGCATATCTGCCGCTATTGTTCTTTTTATGTCAATTGTGTTATTTTTTGTAACATTCTCTTATGCTTTTAAAGATTTTAGAATTATTGCTGCAATTAAAATGAATGGCAAATGTGTCAGTTCTGCGTTAATTCTATTTTCAACAAAAAGAACAGGTTTTGTAAAATTATATAGTTTGTTAATACAATTATTAACTTTAGCTGTAACTTTGATATTAATTGCTAGCATAACCTACTCAATTCTTGAAGTGGCAGTTTTATCAACAATTTCTTTCTATATGCCACTTTTATTAACAATTTGTGTTTCTGGATATAATTCCATTTACCACATTAAAGACGAAATTAGAACACAAAATATAGTTCAAGAGCAACAATTGTTATATTAAAAACCGATTGATTCGGTTTTTTTAATGCTATCTATGATTGGATTTTTAGTTATATTTAAAAGAAATTATTCTAAAACGGGTCACAAAAAAATTTGCACAACTTGCGCAAATTTTTTTAATTTACTATTAATCATCTATAATTTTATTATAAACATGTTCGTATATACTTGCAGCCAATTCTCTCCATTTTTTACATGCAACAGTTGCCGCATGACGCGTGTCTGTTTTAAGCGATAAAGTGAAAATGCTTTCAGTTGTTAGCGGCTCAAGAATTTTTAAATCAACCGTATAACTACCATCTTCATTTTTAAAAGATTTTGCAATATATTCTTGATTACGTTTAAATTGCAATTTGTTTTCCTGAGCGAATTGAGCAATATTATCACGCAAGCTTGCTGGAATACGTGTGTAAAACTGAGATAGACATTCTCTTCCTGCAACTGTAATATTATATCTGTTTTCATCACTATCTGTGTTGGGTTTGTAGACAAATTTAGATTCGATTAATTGACCCAAAAGATCTTTACAGTCCATCCAATTAACCCAATTGTTTTGACTTGAACATATTTCCAAAATTGAATTTTCTGTGAGCGGAATCTCCATCTTGTCAAGAACATATAAAAGAATTAGCTTATTCACGGTGTTATCTGGCACAAAATCCATAGTTAAAATACTCTCCCATACTAAATGCATTTATTCTACAATAAAATTTAAAAAAACACAACTTAATATCGCATTATAGTTAAAAATGATTTATAAATATGTGTTTTTCCTTTTGTTTTTGCTTTAAAACTTTTTTGTTTTTCTTGCCAAAAATATTTTTGCTATGTTATACTATAAAAAATGGAGGTGTTATGAGCAATATTCAAGAATTAAAACTATTTAATAACGCTTGTGATGAGTTTATTTCAGGAAAATATTTGTTGGCAGACATCAAACTGGCATCAATTTTACAATTAATTTCCGAAGATGAAAAACTTAAAAATATTGTTTCTAGCTGTTTGGATAATTATGATTTTACAATTGAGTTTGATAAACACGTTTTTATAAACGAAGAAGAAACTCAACTCTCTATCCCTTCAAACGAAAAAGAAATTGTTGCTTTTGTTTATAGTCTTTTATATAAATTCAAATCAGGAAAAATCAAATTTTATGATTTTTTAAAACAATATTTTGGCAATGAAATCACAAACAATAAAGAATTTACTGAGTTCTCAAAGTTAATTATAATTCCATTTAAAAACGCAATGAACAATATTTATTCAAAGCGACATATCTTAGTTAAAACTGATGATTATCAAAATAATATATATAACAAGATTATGTCATCAATAAAACTTATTTTAAAAAATCTAGACTTGTACAAACTAAATATGAACCAAAAAGAAGAATTCACTATGTTGCTCAACTCACTCTATTGGGCAAGCGAAAAGAACGATAAAAAGCTAGTATATTCTCTTATGATTGGTTTGGATTATTTCTCAAAATCAAACAAAAAAGCAAGAGTGGCATATTTAAGTCTTGAAGAATGCTTCGAAAATTAGAAACACCATGAAGGTGTTTTTTATTTTACCAATTTTTAAAACTCTCTAATCAATCTAGTTGATATTGAGCGCAAAACATGGTGCAATAATACAAAAATTTCTAAATATTAAGAAAAGATTAAAAAATTCATTAAAAAGTGTTGCAATTTTTTTTCTTTTCATATATAATATTAAAGTCGCAAGTTATTTGAATACTCAAATGGCTCCCACAAGTCGAATGACGCAGTGGAAAAAAAGAACAAACAAGCAAAAAGCTAACGTTTGCATTTGCAAACCAACAATAGTGCAGTTTGTAACGCATGGCACCATCGCCAAGTGGTAAGGCTCGGGTCTGCAAAACCCTCATCACCAGTTCGAATCTGGTTGGTGCCTCCAGATTATATTGCCAACACTTGAGTGTTGGTGATATTATTGAGTTTCAAGAATTTAATAAAGAGATCCCTAAGAAGTAAACAAAGTACTTCGCATGAGGAAAAGGGACAAATAGGCAAAAGACTTAAGTTTGCGTTGAGCGAACAAGCAATGGCACAGTTTGTGACGCGCCGGTGTGGCGAAATGGCAGACGCACGGGACTTAAAATCCCGGGTCCGTAAAAGGACGTGTCGGTTCGACCCCGACCACCGGCACCACTAGTTCAAAGAGTTGTTCTTATACAACTTCTTTTTTTTGTTCTTTATGCACTCGTTTTTAGGTCGTCGCCCAGCGCCGTCCAGTTCGAGCATAGCTTTCTCACTCGCTTAACGCTAAAACTTACCAATTGTGGCAACTTTTTACACTACTCCCCACTGACACCACGCCACAACTCGATTTAATATCGGGTTGTTTTTTATTAAAAAAATCCTTAGCTTTTATCCTTAACCAAAGTTTCACCTTTTTTATAACTCAGAATAATATGTTATAAGAACACCCTGCATGCAATTATGTTCTTTAATAACACAATAAAATTACTTAGAGCTCAAGCAAATTGTTGTTATTACCAAAAGAGAGATATACTATTCTCTTTCAATTAAGGAGATAAAAAATGGATTTCGAAAAAAAATACTATACTGACAATTACGACTTCCACAAAAGATGTTGTTTCGAAAGAAATATTGACGAAGACAGAAAAGAAGATAAAAACCAAAGACACAACCAAGAGGAAACTTGTTGCATAAAAAAAGTTGAAACTTATTATTGCTATCCTTCTTACTACAACGAAGAAAAGAAAGATGACTGCAAGGAAGAGAAAATAGAAGAAAAACAAATCCCTTATTACGAAGGAACATTTAAACTATATCCTTCTTATTGCGACTATAAAAAAGATTGCCATAAAAAAGTAGATTGCAAAGAAGAGAAATATGAAGATATAAAGAATGAGCATAAAAATTGTGATAAACAAGAAAACAACAATAGATGTTGTTGTAGAAATAAATTTTGTTTATGCTGCAACTTATTCGGCAATTTCCGTCGTTGGTAATCCTATAATAAAAAAGGTAGTCAACTGACTACCTAATACATAATCCATTTTCTCCATAAAACACCCTTATAGGTGTTTTTTATTTTTATTCTTGTAAATACGAAATTTATATTTTTTTCTTTATTTAAACAAAAAATAATAATTTTAAAAAATTTTAAAAAAGTTTTGAAAATTTGTTGACATTGTTTTTTATATATGTTATATTTGTATTGTTGCAATCGCGTATGGGAGATTAGCTCAGTTGGTAGAGTACCTGCCTTACAAGCAGAGGGTCACAGGTTCGAGTCCTGTATCTCCCACCACTCAATCGATTGCACTTTTTAAAGTGCCAAGATTGAAAATTCCAATATAATACCTTCCTTATTGGATAAGATTAATACATTATTAATCTTAAAGTTCCATAAGAGGCAATTGCTTCGAATGGGATATGCGGGAGTGGCTCAGTGGTAGAGCGTTGCCTTGCCAAGGCAAATGTCGCGAGTTCGAATCTCGTCTTCCGCTCCAGACGACCACATTTTGTGGTCTTTTTTTATATGATCTGTTGACTTTATACTTTTTGATGATATAATTATTTCTTGTTAGGATAAATTATGAAAATTTTAGGAAAAAATGTTGTTGTTGGAACAAAAAAAATTTGTGTAGAATATACTTCTAAAATCCACGGAGGATTTGGTGACTGTTTCTTTGAAAGTGATGAATTTAAGGGTGAAAATCTTGAAAAAAACGTTATTTTTATTCGTGAAAAAAACGGTTACCTTATTGAGATAGGCGAACTTGATTCATTCCCAACCTTGTCATTAATTTGTTTTGGTGCTGCCAGAAGATGGAAAACTTCTCCTAGAAACGCTGGAGATTTTTATGTTGACGAAATTAAACCATATTTTGATAGTAAGGTAAATCAAGAAAAATTATTTGATGTGAAAACTATAGTTAAAATTTTGACAATAGAAAAGAAAATTGAAATTGAGAAACAACAAAATTCAGTTAACCAAAAAAGCACCTAATGGTGCTTTTTTGCAACTATGAGCAAGATTTTGTTGCATTGCTCGATTTATTTGTGGTTTTACATTTAGTACCGCAAGCCTTAGCATTTGATGATCTTGCTGAAGTTGCTTTTGAACTTGTCGCTTTTCCTGAAGTATTTGCTGCATCGCTTGCACTTTTAGTACTTCTGCTACCACTTGTCATATTGCTACTGCTTACATTTTTATTAGATGAATTTGAAACATTTTGAGCATTTGCATTTGACGATTTTTTGTTTTTACCAAACATCTTTAATCTCCTTTTTGTAGATCTCTACATTCGTATTATGTGCAAATTTCATTAAAAAATTCATTAGGTAAAATATGGTAAATTTAAAAAATATCAAGATCTTTAACTTAAAGTTAAATTTACGTTAAAAAATAAAACCACACATTATTTTGTGTGGTTTATATTTCTAATACTCAATATTTATTATTCAAT
Organism: Candidatus Onthoplasma sp.; assembly: GCA_045633245.1. Taxonomy (GTDB): domain Bacteria; phylum Bacillota; class Clostridia; order Christensenellales; family UBA1242; genus Onthoplasma. The sequence goes on along the minus strand of JAZQYA010000006.1, from coordinate 24,432 downwards.
TGAAATAATGTAATAGTAAACAGGTTGTCCCCCAAATATAATAGAAACATCTAGATTTGGGAATTTTTCTTCCAAAATTATTTGAAGTTTTGCTGAATCATCTTCAGTAACACCTTCTCCATAGAATAATGTGATATTGCTTGAATCCTCACTAACAAGTTTTTCAATTAATGAAACTGTTGTTTCTGTTACGTCCTTTCCAGTTGTTAAAACTGAATGCTCATCAAGACCCATAATGTCACCGATTGTAACATCAATTCCATCAACATTCGTTGTTCTAACGGCATATGTAACCGAACCTGAACGAACAGAAGAAATCACTTCATTCATATTATCCTTATTCTCTTCAATTGAGCTATTAGCATCAAATGCAAGCACAGCACTAACACCTTGAGGAATACTTTTAGTTGGTATAACAATTAAATTTTTGTCTGTGATATCATTAGCCTGTTCAGCTGACATAATAATATTTTTATTATTAGGGAACACAAAAATATTTTTAGCATTCACCTTATCGGCAGCAGTTGCAATATCATTGGCACTAGGGTTCATTGTTTGTCCACCACTAATAACGTAGTCAACATCAATATCCTTAAACACGTTACTTAAACCTTCACCAGCAGCAACAGCAATCATGCCATATTCTTTCATTGGCACCTTTTCTTGCTTCTTTCTTAATTGACGATTTTGCTCCAACATGTTTTCAATTTTGAGACCATTTAATTCACCGAGCTGCAATGCATAGCCTAAAGCCCTGTTAGGTTCATTTGTGTGAACGTGAACCTTAATTAATTGAAGATCTCCCACACAAATTACACAGTCACCAATTTCCATTAAGCGAGAGCGCAAAGTGTTAATATCTGCTTCGGTTGTTTTTTCAAAAATATTTATTACAAAGAATTCTGTGCAATATGCAAATTTAATGTCAGCCAAAGATTCATAGTTAACGTGTAATTCTTCGCTTGTAAGATCTTTTTCAACATTGTCAACAAATTCTATTTCTGACATTTCACCAGTTAAAGCCTTGTAGAAACCACTAAAAATGTACATTAAGCCACGACCACCAGCATCAACAACTCCTGCCTTTTTCAAAACAGGCAACATTTCTGGGGTCATTTGCAATGTTGCTTCACCATGACCAAGCACTTCTGTGAAAAAATCCTCAAAAGATTTTGCATTTTTTGCAGACTTACTCTTTTCTGCCATAGCTTTAATGATTGTTAATATTGTTCCTTCCTTAGGAATTGTTACAGCCTTATAAGCCATTTCAGCACCAAGTTGAATTGCTTTTGTGAAATCCTTGATTTGAATTTCATTTTCAACACTCATTAAAACAGAACAAATACCTTTTATGATTTGAGAAGTGATAACACCGCTATTACCTCTTGCACCTTTTAATGCTCCACGATTGAAAGAAACACAAATAGCTTCAATTGTGTTAGATTCACAAGCATTCATTTCTGCAACTGCACTTTTAAGTGTTAAACTCATATTAGTACCTGTGTCACCATCTGGCACAGGGAAAACATTCAAAGCATCAATATCTTTTTTCTTTTCCTCAACCAAAGAAAAAGCGTTAGCAAACATCTTTCTTAACGTAGCACCGTTAATAGTCTTTCCCATAATATTAAATTCTCCTATATTCTAACATCTACGATATGCACAACAACATCACGAACAAGCATTCCAGAGAAACGCTCAACAGAGTATTTCACGCTTTGTCTGACACTTTCAGCAACAGCAGAAGCCGAAACGCCACAGTGACGCATGATAACATAGACATCTATCTTCATACTATCATTTTGAAGAGAAGTTACCACAACCCCTTTGTGATTTGTTGTTATTTTATTACCTTTAAAAAAAGTTCTTTGCGAAACTAACCCCACAACTCCAACACACTCCAACACAGAAACAGCAGCAACCTTGCTGATTGCTATTTTGCTAATGCTGATTTTACCAAATGAATTGAAAGTGGCTAATTTCATTATTCTCTCCGCGTTTATTATATAATATTATATTAAATAAATCAATCTTTTTTAGTATGTTTTATCAAAAAAAGTTATTTTCCTCCTAAATTAAACTCAAATTATTCCTTTCCATTCAAACAACTTGCTAAAATGAATAAAAACAATTTTTATCAATTTCATAAAAACACTTGCAATTTTAACAATTGTATGATAATATAAACTAGTTTTGAAAAGAAAATATTACGGAGGTTAATTCTATGAAGGTATGTGAAATTTGTGGAAAAGGTCGCACAACTGGTAATAATGTAAGTCACAGCATGCGTCACACTAAAAGAACATTTGATGCCAACATCCAAAAAGTTGATGTGGAAATAGATGGAAAAAAAGGTAAAAAGAACATCTGCGCTAAATGCCTTAAAACTATGAAGAAAGAAACTAAGTAATTAGTTTTCTTTTTTTTGTCTATTTCACATTGCGTAAGCTTTGTTAAATAGATGGAAAAAAGGTAAAAAGAACATCTGTGCTAAATGCCTTAAAACCATGAAGAAAGAAACTAAGTAATTAGTTTTCTTTTTTTGTCTATAATTTGATTAGCTGTTTAATTTAAAATTAACGAAAAAAGAGGCGGTTTAGCCTCTTTTTTTAATCACTCTTGCTCGCTCCGCATTGAGGGCAATTGTTTGAATTTTTGCTGTATCTTGTTCCACAATATTGACATCTTGTGTGCTGAACTTCACCCGATGAAGAATCACCACTATCGTCTCCGTTTGAATCTGATGAATTCTTACCTTTTTTTAAACCTTTAATGCACGCAATGAATACTACAGAACCAACAGCAGCGAATATTAATCCCACAAAAATCATAATAAGATCGCCGCCCACATCAGTTTTAGGAACTACTTCATATATTTCATTTGGATCAGATTCTAAATAATAAATTGTGAAATATTTACCAACACTTTGTTCATCTGCAAATTCCCAAGATTGCATACTTCTATTGGTGTAATCAACACCATCTACTGTATAGTCATATGTTCTATAATACCAATCTTCTCTTCCTTTGTCATAACTAACATACTTTGCGTTAACAGGTAAATAATCTGGTGATATTAATAGAGATGCAACTCCTCCAAGCAAAGTAAAGAGTCCAATTAAAGCAAATATTCCACCAACTATAATTCCAACCACAGGACTTCCAGAACTATAATGATATCCATGATGATGTCCTCCAACAAAAACTGTTGTGTGACTATGAATTCCGCCTCTTCTCCATCCTAATCCTACACTAGACCTGCTTCGGCTTGAAGTGCTAGGGCCCATTCTACCCCTACTACTTCCACCACCTGGTCCCATTCTTCCTCTTCCCATTTAACACTCCTATAATACATAATTATATCGATAATATTAACCCATGTCAAACTTTATAACAATTTTTTTAAATTTTATCCTATAAGTTTAAGATAAATATTTACACATTAAATTTAATTGTTACATATATTTTAATATGAAAATTTATGTGTGGAAAGCCCCAAAAATCATTGGTGCAATTTTGAAATTTATCTTTAAAAATAAAGTTGAATATATGGGTAAATAAAATATATTTCATTTGGCCTAACAAGGACTCAATAAGAGATAAAACTAAACTATAAGAAAATAAAAAGATGCTATGAAGGAAACATTTTTTACATTTGTTTGCATGAAGCGAGGAGTTAACAAGAAAAAAGTTTGCACGAATTGTGCAAACTTCAATATTGGTTAAATTTGCTGGCTAGTCTTCTAACTTCTCTTTATATCTTCTTGTTTTTGGATAAGCCTTTTCATTTACGCTATTTTCCAATTCCTTAATAAGTTTAATTTGAGATTTATCTAAATCTTTTGGCATTTCGCCCTTAAGAGTTACAATGATATCACCATTACCCAACCCCTTTAAATACTTAATTCCTTTGCCTTTAAGGGTGTATTTGGTGTTAGATTGAGTTAAAGGCGCAACTTCAATATTTTGCAAACCTTTTAGGGTTGGAACAGGAACTTTCCCACCAAGCATTAATGTTGTGATCGGAACATAAACATCAACATAAAGATCAAATCCTTTACGAACCAACAATGCATGTTCTTTAACCTTTACCGTAATTCTTAAATCTCCAGCAACTCCATTTTCACTTGCAGTTTGGTGACCTTCGCCATTCAAACGAATTGTTTGATCATTATCAATTCCTGCTGGTATTTTAACTTTTATTTTAGTTGTTACTGTTTTTAACCCACTTCCCTTGCAGTTAGGGCATTTATCTTTAATAACTTTACCCTTTCCACCACAATTACGACACACTCCAGTTGTTCTGGTCATACCAAATAAAGTTTGTTGAGTGTAGGTTACACGACCTGTTCCATTACACTCTGAACATGTCACATAGTCACTACTTGATTTTGCTCCGGTACCACGACAGTCATTACATCTCTCTTTTCTGTTGATAGTAATTTCTTTTTCGCAACCAAATGCTGCTTCTTGGAAAGTAATTGTAATATTTGTATTGATATCTTCTCCTTCCTCTCTTGCTTGTCTACTTCCCGCACGTCCACCAAAATTTGAGAAGATATTAAATATATCTTCAAACCCACCGAAGCCACCTTCAAAGCCTGAAAAACCTTGCCCACCAAAGCCTTGTGGACCATCTGCTGAGCCAAATTGATCGTAATTTGCTCGTTTTTGCTTATCGCTTAAAACAGAATAAGCTTCGTTAATTTCTTTAAACTTTTCAGCCGCTTCAGGGGTTTTGTTTAAATCTGGATGATATTTTTTTGCCATCTGCCTATATGCAGACTTCAATTCATCATCAGTTGCGTTTTTGTTTACCCCCAGAGTGGCATAATAATCTTTATTTGCCATATTTACCTTTTAATTATGCGCTAATACTATAAAGTCTTAACGTATTCTTCTCTTATAATAACACTCTCAAAGTATTGTTCTTGGAATTCTGTTAAAGCGCGAATTTGTTCATCTGAATAATCTTTATTTTCTGGCATAACTATTAACTTGTCGTCATCATCATTAGTTCTGTGAATATATGCTTTAACAACCCCCTCAAATTCTTCCATTGGTTTATGAACACCTAAAACATAAGCATCTAATTCTTCACCATCTCCAGAAATTGTGTTTGGAATATAACCATAATTCACAGGATAAATAAATCCATGTTTTGGGTGAGCGCAGCCTAAAGGCCTATCCATAACCACTTTAACCTTTTTACCTAAATATTCTTTTGTTTCCATAATCACCTTCCTTATTTATGAATTAAATTGTTAAACCTTTCTTTCTGTTTTCTCTATATTCTTCAAAATCAGATTTTAAGTTTTTATATTCAACTTTACTTGCCACACGAACTAGATCTTCACCTCTTTTAAATGAGATTTTAACTTTAGAATTTTGCAACAATCCAGGATTGTACGAAACATCCTGAACATTGCGGAAATTAATCAATTCTGTGTGAAATATTGGACGGAACACTGGATATTCTTCTATTATCGCCTTAGTCAGCTCTTCAAACGCTGCATACACATCTTCACTCTCACCAGTGTAATATAATTCTATAATACTAAATAATGACCCAGCAGTTTCAATGTGAATTGCGTATTCTCCTTGTCGCATCGCGCTTTCTCTTATTCCAATGTTGTTTACCCAATTGAGATAGATTTCGTCATCTCCAACAATTAAATGTCCTTTTTCTATTTTAAATTCAAATTTTTTATTATTTGACATAATTATTCTCCTTTACTGTTGTGGCAGTATTATATCATCATTTTAATATTTGTCAATATTGAAAAGTTGAACAAGGCGGTTTTGCCTTGTTCTTCTTTTGCTAATTTATAAAATCCTTGAATATATCTAATATGACAGAAAAACTGTTTTCACACATTATAGCTAATCACCCGAAGGTTTTGGTTATGCGAGGTTTGATTGGCTGAGCGATTTTGAATTTAATGAGCACTCTTGTTAAGTGCTCAGAAAATTCTCTTAGCGAACCGTCAACAAACCGAACATCCTTATTCAACAATTACGTTGTCGTCGCCATCATTGTTTGGTGTTCCGCCATTGTTGGCGTTTGGATCACCTTGTGGGTTTTGTTGCATATTTTGATACATTTTGCTGAAAACTGTGTTTGCAACGCTCATAAGGTCTTCGCTTGCTTTTTTAAGTTCTTCAATATCTTCACTTTCTAAATGTTTTCTTGCTTCTTCACAAGCTGTTGTTAATTGAGTTTTATCTTCTTCACTCAACTTGTCGCCATTGTCTTTAACTGTTTTGTCAATGTTTAAGATACTAGCATCAAGATTATTTCTCGTGTCGATCACTTCACGTTTTTTCTTATCTTCTTCCGCGAATTGTTCAGCTTCTTTAACTGCCTTATTGATTTCATCTTCGCTTAAATTAGTTGAAGCTGTGATTGTGATTTTTTGTTCCTTGTTTGTTCCAAGGTCTTTAGCGCTTACGTTTACAATACCGTTTGCGTCAATATCAAATGTTACTTCGATTTGTGGAATTCCTCTTGGAGCTGGCGGAATACCTGTTAATTGGAATCTTCCGAGTGATTTATTTTGAGCGGCAAATTCTCTTTCACCTTGAAGCACGTTAATTTCAACGCCTGGTTGATTATCTTGAGCTGTACTAAAGATTTGAGATTTCTTTGTTGGGATTGTTGTGTTTCTTTCAATGAGTCTTGTGCAAACTCCACCCAAAGTTTCAATTCCAAGTGAGAGCGGAGTTACATCAAGCAACAATACGTCTTTAACTTCTCCACCAAGAACTCCAGCTTGAATTGCAGCACCTATTGCAACACATTCATCTGGGTTGATTCCCTTAAATGGTTGAACTGCAATTTCTTTTGATAGTGCTTCAACAACGCATGGAACACGAGTTGATCCACCAACTAAAACAACATTTGAGATTTCAGATGTTGTGAGACCTGCATCTTTAAGTGCATTTCTTGTGCAAACTAATGTTTCTTCAACAAGGTCAGAAATCATGCTTTCAAATTTAGCTCGAGTAAGTGTATATTCCAAATGTTTTGGACCTGTTGCATCTGCTGTGATGAATGGCAAACTAATTGTTGTTTGTGTTAAAGTTGAAAGTTCGATTTTTGCTTTTTCAGCAGCTTCTTTAAGACGTTGTTTTGCAAGTTTATCTTGGCTTAAATCAATGCCATTTTCGTTTTTAAATTCTTCAACCAAAAGATTCATAATTCTATCGTCAAAATCGTCACCGCCAAGGCGAGTGTTACCATTTGTTGAAAGAACTTCAAACACCCCGTCACCAATTTCAAGAATTGAAACGTCGAATGTTCCGCCGCCAAGGTCGAATACTAAGAGTTTGTGATTTTTTCTATCCGCCTTGTCAAGACCATAAGCCAAAGCTGCCGCAGTTGGTTCATTGATAATTCTTAAAACTTCAAGACCTGCAATTTTACCAGCATTTTTTGTTGCTTGACGTTGAGAGTCATTAAAGTAAGCTGGAACTGTGATAACCGCTTGTGTTACAGGTTGACCAAGATAGCTTTCAGCATCTGCTTTAAGTTTAGATAAAATCATTGCAGAAATTTCTTCTGGACTATATTCCTTTTCATCAATGTTAACTTTATAGTCTGTTCCCATTTCACGTTTAATAGAAATGATTGTTTTGTCTGGGTTAGCAACTGCTTGACGCTTTGCAACTTGACCAACAAGACGATCTGTTTCTTTAAAGCCAACCACTGATGGAGTTGTTCTTCCCCCTTCGCTGTTTGGGATTACAGTTGGTTGACCACCTTCCATAACTGCCACACAGCTATTTGTTGTTCCTAAGTCGATTCCGATTATTTTACTCATATTTGTTCTCCTTTTTAACTTAAATAATCTGTCCATTTTGGGATGTTTCTTTGTTGTTCTTGCTTTTTGCTCGGTATCCCATGCCCTGCCAAAAGCAATTTATAATCTAAGTTTAAAATCTTATTTAAACTTTTGATTAACTCTTTTTTGTTACCCGTTGGTAAGTCATATCTCCCAAACGAGTCTGCAAATAATATATCTCCTGAAAACAATGTTTCATTGTCTAACAAATAACACGTACTATCTATGCTATGCCCTGGAGTGTGTAAACATTTAATTATATGATTATCTACTTTAATTTCTTCACCATCTTGAATATTTATGGTTTTAACACTATATTTATGAAATTGATTAAATAATCTGCTCGCATTTTTAATTTCATCTCCTAGCAATTCCAATATATTTTTATGCGCGTATATAGAAATATTTAACTTGTTATATTCTTCAATGTTTTTTATGTGATCAAAATGACCATGCGTTATTAACACTGCTTTAATTGGTTTGTTTGTTTTGGCCTGAACTTTGTTTACACCACAACCAGCATCAACCACAATGCATTCATTTTCAAACTCAATAATATATGTGTTTTGACTAAATTCATTTTCAATATAATTAATTTTAACACTCATCAATTAATTCCTCTTTCGATGAGAGAAGTTTTTTCCATTGATCGCTCGCAATTATTTTTGTTGCACCACCAAATTTCAAAACAAAAGTGGAATTATCAATTTCTGCTAAAGGCAAAGCCAAGAGACCTTTTGCATTTATTAAACTAATAAAGAATTGTTTTTTTGAATTAAAGCTATTGTGTTCAAGTTTTTTATATTTCTCAGTTTTAGGATCAAAGATTTGTCTTTCATTCCATTTAAATCCTAAATCTTCAATCATTTGTTCAACTTCTTCTAATGTAAAATTCTTCTTATTCATATTCCCTACTTTTTAACTATTACTTGGCTATATCTGATAACCCTATCTTTATATGTGAAACCTTTACTTGCAACCTTGATTATGTCTCCACTTTCATGTTCCTCACTATCTTCTGTGTCAATAGCTTGATGAAATTCAGGATTAAATTTGCCTGTTGTGTCAATTTCGTTCACTCCCATTTTTGACAAGGTGTCTAGTATTCCTTTTTCAATAAATTTAATACCAATTAATGTGTTTTTATCAGTAATCATATCTGTTGCCATTTTAAAACTATCGAGTGCTGGAAGGAATTGTTCAATTGCATCCATAAAGCCATCGTTTCTAGCATCACCCAAAGCTGTTGTCATGCGTTTGCGATAGTTGTCAAATTCTGCTTGAATTCTAAGCATATCTTTAAGATATTCTTTGTTTTCTTCGCAATGACACGCATGGTCACATCCACAATTTTCATCACACTCACATTCTTCGTTGCGATTTATCTCTTCATTTGCTTCACATTCTTTATCGCAATTACATTCTTCACAATTGCATTCATCTTCACACCTATTTTCACAATGTTCATCACAAACACATTCTTGATTGCATTTATTATCTTCTGAACACTGACAATCACCATCACATTCACACTCACATGAGCATGCGCAAGAATTATCATCCAACTCTTCATCACATTCGAAAGAATAGTTTTCTTCTTTATTCATTATTATCTCCTTTTGAGTTATCTATTTGGCTAACAATAAATTTAAGTGCGGCGGCAACATTTGCATAATCAATTCGCTTTGGACCCAAAAGAGCCAAGCTTGCAATTGAAATACCATTAATAACAATTGGTGCGCTCATCAACATTCCGCCTTTAAGTTTTGAAGCATCATCACCTATTGTGAAATTAAGTTCATTTGAATCCGACTTCACAACATCAATAACATTATCTTGATCTTCCAAAAATTCAAACACACTTTTTGCTTCATCATACTCGGTTTTGTTCATTGTGTCTAACATTTTTGTTGGATTTTCATTGGTAACATCACAGCGAGTTTTTATTACGCTAATTAACGAATTTGCAACGCTTTCAATTAATTCCTTAAATTGTATGATTTGAGCGCCCGCTTTCAAACAAACATCATTCATGTTTTCAATCATATACTTTATTGTTTGACCTTTGAAATGTTTTGTTAGATAATCGCTTGCCTCTAAACACGCAGGACGATCAATGCTTGGATCAAGAGCAATATTGTCATCTATTATACCTGCATTTGTTTCAACTAATAATAACGCATCTTTTTGAATAAGTGGTACAATTTGAATATTTTGAATTGTTAAATTTTGAAGTCCGTGCTGAACCAAAACTGTTGGACAATTTGTTGCTCTGCTCAATCTTTTGGCTAATGTTGTTAGCGTGCTAATTAAACTTACAGATTTATCTTCATATTCACTTAAGACTTTTTTGATAGAGTGATAATCCAACTTATCCCCTTCCAACAAAGAATTCACATATTCCTTGTAAGCAAGGCTGGTTGGCACTCTTCCACCGCTTGTGTGTAATTGCTTAAAATACCCCATACTTTCAAGCGCGTTTAATTCATTCCTAATAGTTGCTGAGCTTATATCTTTAAAATGAACGTTAAGACCACCGCTTGTTATTGGTTGGGCTGAACGAATATAATCATCAACAGCTGTTAGAACAATATCTCGCTTTCTTTTGTTTTTTTCATCCATGTTCACTTTTATTTCCCCTTTGCCTTCACCTTTAGCACTCTTATTGTGCGACTGCTAACTCTATTTTATTTAGATTGCTAACAATTGTCAAGTAAAAACTGTCAAATTTTTTAAATTTTTTTGTCAAATTTTGTTAAGAATAAAAAAAGGAGATAAATCAAATTATCTCCTTTTGTTTTAAAATAAATTATATTAATTTAACAATAATGCTATTAGATATATAGAAATACTTATCTGTAATTTTTAAATGGTCATTTTCAATTTCTATCATTTTTAAACTCTTTAATTCTGCAATCTCAACAGACTTGCTGTGTAGCAAATCTTCATTGAATTCTTTTTTGAATTCTTTGAGATCCAAACCTTGAGAAGTTCTTAAAGATAACATTATTCTTTCTGTTCTCTTATCTTTGATAGGTATATACTCTTTATTGTAAACTGCAGATTTACCTTGTTGCATTGCATCAATATAGGTGTCTAAACGTTTTGTGTTATAATATCTGTAGCCATCAATATAACTATAAGCAGAAACGCCGAGTCCTAAATAATCTGTTCCATCCCAATATTTCTTGTTGTGAACACACTCAAAACCTTGTCTTGCATAGTTTGAAACTTCATACCTTTTAAAACCTTCTTTCTTGAGAAGTTTGTTGATTTTTGTGTATGTTTGAGCGATTTCGTCTTCGCTAATCGGTTTTATTTTGCCTTGTCTTAATTTATCATATAACAACGTGTGCTTTTCAATTTGCAAGCCATAAGTTGAAATGTGCTTAACGTTGTGTTTTATTAAGAACTTAATTGTGGCAGCAACACTCCTTGCAGATTGGTTTGGAAGTCCTATCATAACATCACCATTGACGTTTAAGAATCTGCTTTTACTTAATATCTTAAATGTTTCTTTTATGTTTGAAACACTTTGAATTCTGCCATGTTTACTCAATAATTTTGAATCCAAACATTGAACACCAACGCTAATCCTATTTACGCCAGATTCAACATATTCAAAAAACTTTTCTTTAGTGAAACTGCTTGGATTTACTTCGATGGTAAATTCAGTTTTTTTCTCAAAATGGAAACTTGAAAACAACTTTCTAGCCAAACTTGCAATAAACCCTTCATAAACAATGCTTGGTGTCCCGCCACCAATAAAAATTGAATTAAAAGTTCTGTCTTCAAATTTACGTTTGACCAAATCTATTTCGCTGAAAAGACCTTCAAGATAAAGTTGTTGTGCCTTTCTTGACATTGAAAAAGAAACAAAGTCGCAATAATCACACTTTTTATTACAAAACGGAATATGGATATATAATCCCATTGGTTTTTGATTTTCTTCCATAATTACCCCTAATTTTAATTCTATTATAACTCAAATAATAAAAAATTCCTAATATTTTTGCGTATTATTAGGAATTTCTTTTAGTTTCGTGTGTTTCATTAATCATCAAGTTTAAGAATTGTAACAAATGCTTCACTTGGAAGTTCAACTGATCCCAATCTTCTCATACGTTTTTTCCCTTCTTTTTGTTTTTCAAGAAGTTTACGTTTTCTTGTCACATCTCCACCATAGCATTTAGCCAAAACATCTTTTCTCATTGCTGAAATTGTTTCTCTTGCAATAACTTTTCCGCCAATAACAGCTTGAATTGGAATTTCAAACAAATGACGTGGAATGAATGTTTTTAATCTTTCACAAAGAGCTCTTCCTCTTGGATATGCTTTATCTTTATGAACAATAATAGAAAGCGCATCACAAATATCTCCATTTAGTAAAATATCAAGTTTAACAAGATCACTTTCTTGATAGCCACTAAGTTCATAATCCATACTTGCATAGCCTTTGCTTATTGATTTGATTTTGTCAAAGAAATCATAAACAATTTCATTTAGTGGCATTGTGTATATTAATTTTGTTCGGTTTGCGTCAATGTATTGCATGTCATGATAAACACCGCGGCGATCGGCACACAAATCCATTATTCCACCTAAATATTCTTTTGGCGTTATAATTTCCATTTTAACAATTGGTTCTTCCATTTTTTCGATATTGTTAATTGCAGGCATTTCGGTTGGATTTGTAACGTCATAAACTTTCCCTTTTTTATCCCAAATTTTATATTCAACACTAGGCGCTGTTGTGATAATGTCAAGCCCAAATTCACGTTCTAATCTTTCTGTTATGATTTCCATGTGAAGCAAACCTAAGAAACCACATCTAAAGCCATGACCTAAAGCCAAAGATGTTTCCTTTTGGAAATTAATGCTAGCATCATTAAGTTTTAGTTTTTCAAGAGCGTCGTTGAGTTCTTGATATTTATCACCGTCAAGGGGGAAAATTCCACAGAAAACAACGCTTGTTGCTTCTTTATATCCATCCAAAGCTTTTTCAATTGGGTTGTTTTTTAGCGTTATTGTGTCACCAACTTTCGTATCCCTAACAGTCTTAATAGACGCCGCAATGTAACCAACATCACCAGCTTTCAAACTATCAACCGGAACTGCTTGTGGTTTGTAAACACCAACTTCAGTTACAGTGAAAGATTTTTTGGTTTGCATAAATAAAATTTCATCGCCAACTTTCACTTCGCCGTCCACGATACGAACCATGCTGACCGCACCTTTGTAACTATCGTAATAACTATCAAAAATATGCGCTTTAAGTGGTGCATTTTCCTCTCCCTTTGGAGCAGGAACATATTTAACAACTGCGTCAAGAACACTTTGGATATTAAGACCTGTTTTAGCACTAATTTCACATGCTTCATCACAAGGAATGCCAATAATATCTTCAATTTCTTTCTTAGTTGCAGGAACATCTGCACTTGGAAGATCAATTTTATTTAAAACAGGTAAAATTTCAAGGTTGGCATCAAGTGCCAAATAAACGTTTGCTAAAGTTTGTGCTTGCACGCCTTGAGAAGCATCAACTACCAATATTGCGCCTTCACAAGCAGCAAGCGAACGGCTAACTTCATATGAAAAATCCACATGACCTGGAGTGTCAATAAGATTTAAGGTGTATTCTTCACCATTATAGATATATTTCATTGTTGCAGGTGTTAATTTAATGGTTATTCCACGTTCACGTTCAATATCCATACTATCAAGAAGTTGTTCCGCCATATCACGCTTTGCAACAGTTTGTGTGAATTCCATTAATCTATCTGCAAGGGTGCTTTTGCCGTGGTCAATATGTGCCACAATGCAGAAATTTCTGATTTTATCTTGTCTACTCATGTTTGATAGTATAACAAAACTTCCGCATTTTGTCAAAAGATATACAAAAAAAGACTATTGCTAGTCTTTTACATTGTTAAATCTTTGATGTTATTATCTATAAAATTTTGTTTCAAAGATAAAATACTATCCTTATATCTTCTATAAGCGAATTCATAATCGCCGTTTTCTATTGCTGTTACGCATGCATCAACAATTGTATCATAAATATAGTCATATATTTCATATTTTCTTTTATCCCTATTAATACCTTCAACTATTTTTGGTGCTAGTATATAGTACAATTTAATATCATCTTTTGTTACATAATTATCTCTAAACCATCTCAATACTGTTAATTCATAACAATTGTCATCAAATTCTGATTTGAAATGTTGCATACATGCAGAAGTTAAATAGCATCCACTTCTTTCTTGAACTTCGCTCTGATCGGGGTTTGGACTGGAATTACTTTCTCTTCTACCAAAATCTGGCGCATTTCCATCTTCATAAGCATCTTCATTTTCCCAAGAAAAATGACCATGCCCTCCATCACCATTATCTGGATATTGATTAACTCTACCACTGCGCTCATGTCGAGTGTAAATTATTTTTGGATCATCTTCATCTGAATCTATATCGTAACTAACAAAACCCCAATAGTCGTCGCTACCGCCATTGGTAGAAGTATCTTCAACTTCTTCTGTGTTATCATCTTCATCATCGTAACTCACAATCGCCTCCTACTTATTCCATTTATATTCAACCACACCATCATTATAAAATTTAAAGTTTTCTCTACCTAATAAATCGTAAATCTTTTCTATTTCATTTACCAAATCATTAGATAAAATCATTAACTCGCATTCGGGAGCTGTTTGTTTTAGTTTCCAAAATTCTCCTATCTTTTTAAATATGCTATTAATAGCATCATTATTTATTGATGAACTATTATCCAAATAATCTTCAAAAGCAAAGTTTGCATGATAAATTTTATCTGAATTTGATTTTAAGATTTTTTTCTGTTCGCAACTTAATTTTGAATTGTTATCATTCATAATGATTCTCCTTATTTTTTATAAAAGATTTTAAATTTAAATTAATTATAATATTAAATTTGAATTATAAGGTGGATTGTCTATCCATTTCGGCTCATAAATTTCGTCTTCTTCTTCATAATGGTCTTCGTCATCATCGTCATCGACATATTCATCAAAATTAATATCATTGTGGTTTATTTCATATTCAAACAATCCATTATTTTTCATGAATTTGCCATTTTCTTTTATATATTCATAATAATTATCAACGTATGTTTTAGAACAACAATCCAAAATTTCATTTTCTAATTTTTCAATTGTTACACGATATGATGCAGGAATTGAATTGAATGTTTCCTCCGTGTAACCGCTTATGATTTCAAATAATGTTGCGTGCAACATTTCATAATAATTTTCGGAAAATTTATCTCTATCCGACCTTTCATATTTCTCGTTTATGTCCAATATAAGACTTAAAGCAGTTTCAAATTTCATAAATCATTTCCTTTATGCTGGAATTATAACATGAAAAACATGCATAGTCAATATTAAAAATAAAATATTTCTTCAACGCACAAAAAAGCGCCATAAAATAACCGACACCGCTTGCGCAGCTATCACAGAAATCCAATTTGGTTTATTAATCTTTGCTTTAGATTTACAATTTTTTAAAGAAAAAAGACCTTTTGAAAGGTCTTTCTATTATTCAGCGACTGCTGGTTCTGTTACTGTGTATTCAATTTCGCAAGTTAAACCACAGAATGTGATCGTCATTGTTCTTGGTTGACCCTCTTCAGTTGCAGTTGTTGTGTCAAAACCTGAAATCATATCAATACTAAATTCATAGTCCTCAGTGGAGAACCAATCTTCACAATCTTCATAGAACTCCAAAACGATTTCATCAACATTTAAACCTTCTAATCTTTCGCCAATTTCATATTCTGTTGGGATTCCAACCACTTCTATTTTTGGTGTTTTTTCTTCCCAAACAATTGGCTGACTATTTTCATCAACTGTTGGCAATTCTGGAACAACAATATCTCCATATTCGAAAATCATCGATAAGGCAGAAAATCCCACACCTGAAGTAATTGACTCAAACATACCATCTTTAATCACACATGTTAACAAGATCATCTGTCCTTCTTCTTCAACACTAAAACTGATTGAGAATTCGCCATTTAACTTTGATGCACTTGAAAATACTGCTTCATTTAACATTTCAATTACACCCAAAGACTCATCACTTGTTTCACCATCTATCACAGGAACAAAAGTTTTCGTGTATTCATACTGTTCGTATTCTGTTTCTCCTTCATCAACTAAATATTTCGCTTTTTCATATCTATATGAAGCATCTCCTTCTTTAATAACCCATGATTCTTTTGGAATTGAAATAAATTCCATGTTTGAATATTGCATTTCAGCATTCGCAATAATATATCCTGACCCCAATATTGTATTTAACGAAATTTTACAGCTTTCAACTTCATTTAAATGTTGTAATGCTGCTTGAACTTGTTGCATTGCTTCAGCTTCTCCAATTTCTACAGGTTTTTCCTTACATGCTCCCAAAACGAACACAGAAGACAAACACAACATTAAAGTTAAAGCGAATGTTAAAAATTTATTTTTCATATATATACCTCCCTATAATTTATAGCATATTATCCCCAAAAAATCAAATAATTTTTGAGTACAAGCAAATTTTTATATATTTCGACATACATTCACTTAAGAGGTGAATTATGGTATTTGAAAGTTTGGGGCAATTCTTATCAAAATTAATGTTTTTTCATGGATACGTGAATGAATATAATGGATTTCCTAAACCTCTCAGCAAGTCAGAAGAAGACAAATTAATTGAAGCCATGTGTTCAGGAGACAGTTCTGCAAGAGAAAAATTGATAAATCATAATATGCGCCTTGTTGCACATGTTTGCAAAAAATATAATGGCGCCGCTGAAGCCGATGAGCTACTCTCTGTGGGATCTTTGGGCCTAATTAAAGGGATTGATAGTTTTAAAAAAGATAAAGGAAGTCAACTATCCACCTACGTTTCAAGATGTATTGAAAATGAAATTTTAATGCTTCTTAGAGCAAATAAAAAACATAAATTGTGCATTAGCATTGAAGAACCAATTGGGGTTGATAAAGATGGTCAGGAAATGAGCCTTTATGATATAATACCACAAAAACAAGAACTTGATCCGGACTATATTGTTGAACGCAAAGTTATGATTGAAGAGATTTCAAATATTATGAAAACACATCTAAACAAACGCGAATTTCAAATTATTTGCTTGCGATATGGTTTTCTTGATCAAATTGAACGTACACAGCAAGAAGTTGCTGACATTCTTCAAATTAGCAGAAGCTACATCTCGAGAATTGAAACCAAAGCACTAGAAATTATTCGCCAAGAATTTTCAATTAAAAAATGATGCTTGCTCAAAAATCAGCACGTTTGAGACAAACACAAACCCATGAATAAAGGTTAGGTAAAATTTACGCAAACGATAACAACGGACACACTTAATCTATACGCTTATATTCCTTAAATTAAAAACCTCTTAGAAAAAGAAAGGGGGATTATTAGGGGGAAAGAAGTTTGCCCCCTAATAGCAATGCGAAAAGTCGCCCACCAATAAAGTTTGCGTAAATTTACGCAAACGATAACAACGGGCGCACTTTTCGCATAAAAAATGGAGAATGACTACTCATTCTCCACCATCCAAAAGGATGAAAGCATTTAGGTGGCAGTTTGGCCTATAAGCCGAGTTCTGTTTTTGATGGTCATCTATCTAGTTTACGTATTGCTACGCATCTCTAGCGGTGTTTTTAATGTCCTAGCGAGCAACCTTAACGGACATTTTAACCTTGCTTCAGGTGGGGTTTGCATGGACCAGTGTTGTCGCCAACACTGCGGTGAGCTCTTGCCTCGCCTTTTCATCCTTACTAAAAACCTGCTCAGGGGTATAGCGGTTATTTTCTGTTGCACTTTCCTTCGAGTCGCCTCGACTTGCCGTTAGCAAGCACCTTGCTCTGTGAAGCTCGGACTTTCCTCAAATTAAACCTTACGTTTAACTTGCGACCATCTGACCAAGCTGACGATTATATTCTAACATGAATTTTGAGTTTGTCAATACCCAAAAGAAAATTTTTTTGGATTTTTTTGACAAAGAATAAAAAACAAGGATGAGAAAACCCTTGTTTAATCTATTTTAAAGAACTTTTTAGCGGTTTGATCCGTGATTTTTTCCAGTTCTTTATGATCAATATTTCTTAGTTCTGCCACAAATTTTGCCACTTCAACCACATATTTTGGCTCATTTCGCTTGCCACGATATGGTGTTGGAGTTAGATATGGACTATCTGTTTCAAAGAAAAAACTACCAATTGGCAAATTTTTGGCCACTTCCTGCACGTTTTTGGCGTTTTTGTATGTCACCGTACCCGTAAATGAGAATTTCACTCCTAATTTTAACAATTCTTTTGCAAAATCCCAACTTCCACTATAGCAATGCATTACTGCGCCAAATTCAAATGGTGCATGTTTTTTCAATATCTCTAAAGTGTCACCATATGCATCGCGGCAATGAATAACAATCGGCAATTTATGTTGTTTTGCAAGGTTAATTTGTTCCTCAAATACTCGTTTTTGATTATCTTTGTTCTCTTTATTATGGAAATAATCCAATCCTATTTCGCCAACCGCCACCAATCTTTTGTCATTTGCATTAAAATAATCAAAAAGTTCTTGTTCGTTATATTTGTCGCAATCATCGGGATGGAAACCAACGGTATAATAAACTCTATCAAATTTTTGCGCAATTTCATGCGCTTTTTTATTCGAAATGCTATCACAGCCAACGCAAATTGCCTTTTCCACCCCAGCAGACAAAAAATTGCTGACAATTTGGTCAACTTCACCATTAAATTGATGATCATTAAGATGACAATGTGTATCTAACAAATTCTCTCTCCTTTTATTATCATTTTGCTGTTTGGATAAGTTTAGCACATTTATTTTTTCTTTGCAACCTTGATTTGTTGCAATTTTTTGCTAAAGTTAGACATTATTTGCAAAAATTGGGTATTGACAAGGCCTAAAACCTGTGGTAGAATAAATTTAACTTCAAAAAGGGGGAAATTATGAATACTGAAATGAACAAACGTTTGGTTGTATCTTTTGGTGATGAAACTCAACTTAATCTTGGAACTGAATGTGGAAGCTATGCTAAATCAATATCCAAAGATAGCATAAGAGAATTTTGTGAAAAATTGAATATGGATCCAGATTTTAGTGTTAATGGATACTATTTTTCTTCAAAATACAATTATAAAGATGAAAAATCTTGCATCACACTTAAACACTTAGGAAGAAATCTTCAAGTTCCAATTAAACTTTTGGACCACACGATTTATATCGCAGCAAGTGAAGAAGATTGGTCAAAAATTGATGACAACTTATTCAATTTAATTCTTAAGAGTTGGAGAAAATTTTTAGCAGAAAAAATTAAAGAATATCGTGACCATTTTAATACAACCATCATTTTATCTCGTGAAGATGTCGCTGGAATTTAGATACAAAAAAACACCTAGACTAGGTGTTTTTTTTATTCAATTTCGCCTTGTATAGCTACTTGACTATCCTTTTTCTTCTTTAAACCTTTGAGCATTGCCAACAATTCAGTTTTGTTTTCTTTACCTTTAATTAATCTAACAATATTTGCTCTATGAGCATAAAGAACAAGCAACAAAATTCCGCAAATTAAAATGTAATTCACCCAATTTGCTGGATTTACTAGGCAAATTTCAACAATGCTCACTGCAACAACAAAACCGATTGTGAAAATTGATGCATATTTAATGAAAAGCATTCCAATAAGCATAACAACAAATGCAATTAAACTCACCCACCAATTGGCAACTAAGAAGACACCAATACTTGTTGCAATGCCTTTCCCACCTTTGAAATTAAACAATACAGGGAAAATATGACCAAGAACAACTGAAAACCCTGCCACATAGATAGCAATCTCAGATGAACATCCCGCGATATATTTAAACGCAAAGTAAGCCACCAATGTTGGTATTAAGCCTTTAATCATATCCAAAACAAAAGTTATCACACCAGCCCAAAAACCGAAAGCACGCCAAGTGTTTAATGTCCCAGGATTACCACTTCCGTGTTTTGTTATATCGTCATGATTTATTTTTGCAATTACTCTTGCGGAACTAAAGTTTCCAACAAAATAAGATATTAAAGCTAATATAATATAATATAAGTAATTCATACCACTCTCTTTTATATGAAACCATAATAGCAAACTTTATTCCTTTTGGCAAATGATTTTAGTTAATAATTTTATCATTTTAAAACCTACAAAAAAAGAGGTCTAAATTAAAGACCTCTTATGCTTTTTGTTTTTATCACCTTCAAGAACGACTTAGCGCATGCGTTTAGTAAACTCAACCAACTTAAATTTCTTAAAAACACCCTCTTTGCGAGCAACTAATGTTGCGTAGCTTGTTTAAGCGAGGTTTGATTGAGTTTACGACTTAGCGTAGGCGTTTAGTAAACTCAACTAACCGAGCTATCTTTATTTTTAAACTGAATTTTAATTGGTGTCCCCTTAAAATCCCAAGCTCTTCGGAAACTATTTTCCAAATATCTCATATATGAATTTTCAATAAGATCGGCATGATTGCAATAAATTGTAAATGTAGGAGGACAAGTTGTAACTTGTTGTCCATATAAAATTTTCACTTTTTTGCCGTTTTTTGCTGGTGGTTCAGTCGTGCTAATTGCATTAAGAAGAACATTTGTGAAAAGCGACATTGAAATTTCTCGTTTTGCGTTACCAAGAACATAGTCAACTTTCTCCATAATTTGACCTATTCTTTGCCCGGTTTCACAAGAAATATAGAGTGTTACAAAATATTTCATAAACGCCAAATCAGTTTCAAATTGTTTTTCAAATGCCTTTCTTGTTGCTTCATTGCGTTCAACCAAATCCCACTTGTTAACAACAATAACGCTTGGCTTGCCTTGTTCGTGAATGAGACCTGCAATTTTAACATCTTGTTCAGTTATTCCAACACTTGCATCTATAACAAGAACTGCAACATCACATCTTTCAATTGCATTAAGCGTTCTAATTACACTATATCTTTCAATGCTATCTGGCTCAATTCTTGCTTTCTTTCTAAGTCCCGCTGTATCAATGAGAACATAATCCTTATTATTCCATCTAAAAGGGCTGTCAATTGCATCTCTTGTTGTTCCTGCAACCGAACTCACAACCACTCTATCTTCACCTAAAAGTCTGTTGGTTATTGAACTCTTTCCCGCATTAGGCTTTCCAACAAGAGCAATTTTAACAGTCTCTTTATCTTCATCAATATCAATTTTCTTTAAGTGTTTCACCACTTCATCAAGAAGATCACCAACACCTTTACTATGTTCAGCACTGATTGCAATTGGATCACCTAAACCCAACTCATAGAATTCATAGGTTTTTTCAACTTGATAGTTATCCAACTTGTTAACCGCCACCACTTTTGGCGCTTTTGCGCGTCTTAAGTGCGTTGCAACTTCCATGTCATGTTGCGTCATCCCCTCTTTTCCATCAACAAAAAGAATGATAACGTCTGCCAAATCAATCGCCAAATTCGCTTGTTCTATAATGCGCTTGTTAATTTCATCATCTTTTCCAAAATCTAAACCGCCTGTGTCAACAATCTGGAATTGATAACCGCACCACTCTGCGTTGGCAAAAATCCTATCCCTTGTAACCCCTGGGATATCTTCAACAATACTAATTTTACTTCCTGCAATTTTGTTGAAAAACGTTGATTTGCCAACATTTGGTTTTCCAACAATTGCCACTAATGGTTTTTTCATAATAACTATATTATAACAAATAATTAAAAAATTTTCAATGGTTTTTGATAAATTCTTTATTAGCGTATTAATTTTACGTATTGACAAATTGATGTTTTATGATATAATTCGTTTAATAGGAGTTTTTATGTTTAAAACAGAGATCGATGAAATACTTAATAAATTTGAAGATATAAAAGCAAAAGGTAATGATAAGGAATCTCTTTTGCATGTTGAATGGGAAACAGAAGATTTGTTGTCCAATGCTATTAAATTAAGTATTAAAACTAAAGATTTTGAAGAACGCAAACAATTAAATGCTCTAATTAAAGAAATAAAACAACATCTATTTGAAATTCAAGGGTTAATTGAAAAAGAAATTTCACACACTTTTTAGGAGGTCATTATGCCATTCATGATTGAAATAAACAAGTTGCAAAATCATTTGGAAGATACCAAAAAAAGCGTTAGCAATCATAAATTGTTGCCATATTTTGCAAAGTCTGACGTTGAAGTTTTGCTAGAAAAAGAGAAAAAACTTAAATCCATCTTTGAAGAAATTAAGGTTGAAAAACAATATTTAAGAAAAATTAGTTATTTAATTAAGGAAACTGAACAATATTTATTAGATTTAGACGATATTATTGAGGTTGAAAGAACCAATTCTTTATAAGGAGTTAATTATGATAGAAATTGAAGAACAAATGATTACATTTCAAACGTGTTATAACACTCTTAGAAAAGATTTTGAAGAACAAAAATACGATTTGCATTTAATAAAAAGCCATGCCAACACCCTACTTGATGAAGTTTCTAATTTTAAAATTAATAAAAACCTTATTTTTACGAAAGTTAATCAAGAAGAATTGGTGAAATTACTTTCAAAAATAAAAAATTTAATACATGCGATAGATAAAGAGCTCGATATGCAAGCAAAAGAAGAATATTATACCTCAATCAAAATTGAAATTTAGGGAGATCTATATGTTGGCAGATATTGAAAATTTAGAAGTTTTAAAAATTAATTTTAATCAACTAAAAGAAGATTATGAAAAAGATAAAGTTGACTTGCTTGTTGCAAGAATTGAAGCGCAAACAATCATTAGAAATCTTTTAAAAATGAAACAAACCACAAACTTATCAAATGAAGATCTAGATAAGATTGCATCTTTACTCCGCGATGCCAATGATTTATTATATAAAGTCATTGATGACATTGAAAAAAGAAATAATTATTCTAATCACAATTCAATTTAGTGTATTTAAAAAAAGTTAAGCAAACACTTAACTTTTTTTATTGCAACTGCAACCAAAACATTTTCCTTGACACTTTCTTGAAAACTGTTTGGTTGTTAAAATTATCGCAAACATTATTAAGGTGATCACAATTGCAATCATGATTGTAAATAATATTCCTTTTGTCAATAATTGATAAATTAAAAAGCTTAGCATATATGCAATTGTTAATTGACTAATCAATGCAAACCACATAAAGAATTTGCTGGTTTCTTTTTTTAATACTGCTAAATTACTCACACACGGACTATAAAGCAAACTAAAAATCAAAAATGAAATAGCGCTAGCAATATTAAAATTTATAACACTTGTTGGAATAATCAAACTTGCACCAAGTAATTTTTGACTTTGAACATTGTTGCAAATCGCTATAGTTGAAACAATAAGTTCCTTAGCTAAAATTCCAACCACTAGCGCACACACTACTCCAGCATTATTTAATCCAATTGGCGCAAAGATAAAAGATAATTTGCTTGCAAAGAAAAACAAAATACTATCATATATATTCTCAGTGTACTTCAAATTAAATTGAGTGTGAGTTAAAATCCAAATAATAACCCCCATGCTCAAAATCACAGTTAACACTCTTTTGAAGAAATCTATGGCATTTGTTCTTCCAACTTGAACAACATGTTTTAAATCAATCCCTTTAAGTGGTGGAAATTCAAGCAAAAGCTCACCACTCTTATTTCTTAAAATTGTTTTGTTTAAAATTAATGACATTATAAGAGCCACCGCCAATCCAAGAAAATACAAACCAGCAACCACAAGAAAAGACAATTCGCCAAAAAATGTAGAAGCAATTAAAACGTAAACAGGCAAACGCGCCATACAACTCATATATGGATTTATGATTGCCGATTTTATCTTTAAATTTTTTTCATTCATGTTTCTGCATGCAGTAGTGCTCATGGTGTTGCAACCAAGCCCAAGCAATAAAATATAAAGAGCTTTTCCGTTTAAACCAAAAAAATTTAAAAAGTCATCAAAAACATATGCTAAGCGCGCAATAATCCCACTATCTTCTAATATTGTTAAAAAAACAAATAAAAGTGTCACTTGTGGGATGAAACTTATAACCGTAACAATAGAATTTAAAACACCATTTCCAACAAACTCAATTAACCAAATATTGTCCGTTGTGAGATACAAAAAATTCATGATTGGACTTATAAAAATTATGTTTAAAATCTTTTCTTCAACAGCGGAAATCCATGGCCCAATCAAGAAAAAGATTGCATAAAAGGTTAAGAAAAAAGTTAATAAAAAACCAAGAATTGCAACTATTGGATTTAGAAGAATCTTATCCGACTTGCTTTTCCCATAAACAAATTTTTCATCTAATTCTAAGGAATCCAAAAGAACATTATCTATGTATTCATATCTGTCCTTTATTAAGTCTGAATACAAAGATTTTATAAAAAGAACCTGCTCATTATTTAAGTTTAAAAAAAATCCATTTAATGCAAAAATTATTGTTTTTTCATCTAAATTATAGCGGTTTTTTATAATTTTTATATATTTTTCCAAG
>JAZQYA010000005.1:0-30289 GCA_045633245.1 Candidatus Onthoplasma sp. | reverse complement strand
ATTAAGGGGTTATTGCGTTAATGTCACAATTTACCCAGAAATGATTGCGGCAGTTTTAGAAAATCAATATCAAAAAGTAACAAAATTAAAGTTTGAAGAAGAAAACAAAAACAAAGAATTGCAAGAAAGCCTCAACGAATTGGAATATTAAAAAACAAAAAACGGACAAAATGTCCGTTTTTTATTGATTACTATCTTCATCGAAGATTGCATTATATTCGTCCATTGTGATCAACACTTGGCGTGGTTTTGCTCCATCTTGCGGACCAACAAAGCCAGCCATTTCCATTTGATCCATAATTCTTCCAGCGCGATTAAATCCAACAGAATATCTTCTTGTGATCATACTTGCACTTGCTTGTTTTGTTTGAATAAACATTCTAAGAGCATCTTTAAGCACTGGATCAAACTCTGTTTCTTTTGAATTTCCCACATTAGCGCAGGCTTGAGAATTGGATTGATTTGGATTTTTAATTGCACGCCCTGCATTATCATCATAAACAGGCTTGTTGTTGTTCTTAATAAATTCAACAACAGCCGCAATTTCAGGATTAGAAACATATGCGCCTTGAATACGTCTTGGTTCAGGCTTATCTTGCGGTTTAAACAACATGTCACCTTTTCCAAGCAATTTTTCAGCACCACCACCATCAAGAACTGTTTTACTATCCATGTAATTTGTGAGTGCAAATGCAATACGAGAAGGAAGGTTTGCTTTAACCGTTCCTGTGATAACATCAACTGATGGTCTTTGAGTTGCAAGCACCAAGTGAATTCCAGCTGCACGTGCTTTTGCTGCAAGTTTTGCAATTCTATCTTCAATTTCACGTTTCGCTTCAAGCATTAAGTCTGCAAGTTCGTCAACCACAATAACAATAAATGGCAACTTGCTTTCTTTTTTACTCTTCACCATTTCAAGACGATTAAATTCATTAATATTCACAACGTGATTTTTGGCAAACAACGCATAACGTCTTTCCATTTCTTTGATTGCCCAATCAAGCGCATTGATTGTCATATCTTTTCCAATAATCACTTCTGGAATAAGAAGATGAGGAAGTCCATTATAAGTTGCAAATTCAACCATTTTTGGATCAACCAAAATGAGTCTCAAATCTTCCGGACCAGCTTTGTAGCACATGCTGAGCAACATTGTGTTCAAGCAAACAGATTTTCCACTACCAGTTGACCCAGCCACTAAAACGTGTGGCATCTTATCGAGATTACAGAAAATAATGTCACCATTAATATCTTTACCCAATACAAATGACAATGGATTTCCCCTCTGACGGAACACATCACTATCAATTAATTCACGAAGTGAAACAGGGCTAACTTGAGCATTTGGAACTTCAATACCAACTGAATTTTTTCCAGGAATTGGAGCCTCAACACGGATTGAACCGTTACTTGCAAGAGTCATTGCAATATCATCTGCCATTTGAGCAATTTTATTAACTGAAATACCTCTTGGCATTGTGAGTTCGTAACGAGTAACAGCAGGGCCAACTTGAACATTATTAACCTTTGCAGGAACTTTGAAATCTTCAAGAACTTGTTCTAGTCGAGTTATGTTGTCTTGCAATTCATCATCACTGATGCGTTTAACATTTTCCATATAATTCAAAAGTTCAACAGGTGGAGCAATATATGGCGGAATATCTAATTTTTGCGGAATCAACTCTTCTTTCTTTTCTTCAACAACTTCTTTTTTTATTGTTTTTGGAATGTTGAATTTTGTTAGATCAACGCTTGGACGCACAACGTGAGTGTCAACAGTTGAACCTAAATATGAGTTATCCACACTTGTCACATATTCATCCACAAACTCTTTCTTATTTAAATCTGGCTTAATTTCAACAACTTCAGGCTCAAATTCGCTTTCTTCGAATTCTTCATTCAAATCTTCAAGTTCTTCGAAATCTTCTTGATTTTCTATTTGCAAATCTTCTTCAACTTCTGCTGTTGTTTCAAATGCTGTTTCGTATTCACTTAAATCATCAGTTTCGTCAACAATCAAATCTTCATAATCTTCTTCAGTTTCTGGTTCAACGTATGATTGATAGTTTTCAGTTTGAATATATTTATTTTGTTCGTAAAGTTTTTCTATTTCCTCATTTGGTTTAATTTCTTTAATCATTGAATTTTCTTCAACATATTGATTATTAACACCAAAGTTTGATTTTTGTGGCTTGTTAATTTTTTCATAGGTATAAGATTTTTTAGGTATTGATGAAAATAAATCTCTAGCTTCATCTTTTGGAATAATAGGATCTAGTGGTGTTAAAATGTAATCCTTTTTGCTCAAAGTCGGCTTTGTTTTTCTCATCTGCTCATAATTATATTTTGGCATATTGCTTGAAATTATTGTTGATTCACCCTTTTCAAGACCAAGTTTGCGTTTTGCTCTTTGTTTTGTTTCTTCTTCTTGAGATATTGTTTCAATAGGCTTTTCAACAATGTTGAAATCTTCAATATTTTCAAAACTTAATTTGGATTTTTGTTCCACTTTTGTGATTTTTCTTTCCACAACAACATAGTCTGTTATCAAACCAACAAATACGGCAAGCGCAATTGCACTAACAATATAGGCCCCAACAACTGTTAAAACTTTAACTATTGGGAAAGAGATCAAGCCAAACAACATTCCGCCAGCAGTTGTCTTTGCTTTATATGTTTGAACAAGATATGATCCAAAACTATCCATTGGCAATTTTGATGTTAAAATCAAATGCAAAATAAACCAAACAATGAAACATGATATCGCAATGTAAGTTATATATTTTTTGTTAGCATTAAATTTGATTTTTCTTAATGCTGCAATTGAAAAGAAAACCCCTATCAGCGTTACAGGATATGTGAGCAACCCAAAAGTTCCAAGCAAAAAGTTTTTTAAGAAGTTGTTTGGGAAACAGCAAACTATAAATAAAGTTAAAAAAGCAATTAAACAAACCATACTTGGTTTTAGTTTTGTTTTATTAACTCTTTCTTTCGGTTCTTTAAATTTTTCCCATTTTTCTTTCTTCTGCTTTTTTTCTTTTTCAGGTTTTTGATTAAATGATGACCTATAAATTGCCATATAACCCCTTTTTAAGTAAAACTTAACACACGACTCTATTTTTTATATTATACAAAAAAAATTTCAAACTCCAAACGATTTTTAATCGAACTCGATAAATGACATATTTAGACATGAAAAGAATTAAGGATAGACCTTAATTCAATTTTTTTATTTTTTCAATTATTTTCTTATAAACCGGCAACATATGCGGTTCATCAGCGCTATCAAGAAGTTCATCAAAAGTTAGCCATCCAACATTGCTATTTTCTTCTTCCAAAATTTTTATAGAATCATGCTCATCTGCCTCAAATAAGTATGTCACATTCAAATGCACATGCGCACTAACATACTTTCCTCGTTTTTCATGACCTTTAACAGGCAGGATTTCAACAGAAATTGGCATCTCGCTTAAAACCACAAAATTTTCCAACGATGTTTCTTCTTTGGTTTCTTTCTTTGCAACATAAAGCATATCATCATCGCCATCAGCATGACCGCCAACCCAGCCCCACGATTGATAAATATTATGAAAAATGCAAAGCACTTTTGTGTGGTGTTTATTTATAATAAATGCAGAGGCGGTCAAATGACAAAATTCATTATCTCTGGTGAGAATATCACCAAAAATTTTTTCGGCATCAATAATCATTTTAACATCATTTTTTTCTTGCTCGTTATATGGAACATATCGTTTTAAAAGCTCAACTGTTCTACTCATATTTTCTCCTAAATTGATTTTATCATAATCAAAATAAAACTCAAAATAAAATAACCCACATAAATATTATCAATCATCTTGCTTGATTTAATTTTCAAAATTTTGTATTATATACTAGTTATGAAAATTGTGGCAAATGTGGAAAATACTGTTTTTCGAAATGCAGAGAATGGATACTCTGTGTTAAGTTTGTCATATAACAAAAAGAAAATAACTGCTGTTGGAATTGTTTCTGAAGTATTCGAGGGTCAAACTCTAGAATTAGATGGAGAATTCGTTGTTAATAAAAAGTTTGGGGAACAATTTTCTTTCACTCAAGCAAAGGTTGTTGAACCAACCACACTTCCTGCAATTGAAAAATATTTGGCAAGTGGTCTTATTTATGGCATTG
Organism: Candidatus Onthoplasma sp.; assembly: GCA_045633245.1. Classification (GTDB taxonomy): domain Bacteria; phylum Bacillota; class Clostridia; order Christensenellales; family UBA1242; genus Onthoplasma. Next base: position 26,119 of record JAZQYA010000005.1, on the reverse strand, counting down.
GCCCGGTAACTGCAAAAAAAATTGTTGATGAATTTGGAGAAGACACTTTAACCATATTGGAATTCAACCCTGTTAAGTTGAGTAAAATTCGTGGTATAAGTAAACAAAAAGCAATTGAAATTTCTAATGCTTATAACGAAATGAAAGAAATGCAAAATGTTATTATGTTTTTGCAAAGCCACTTCATTTCAACTAACATGGCGATTAAAATTTTTAATATCTACAAAGAAAAAACAATTGAAGTTGTTAAAAACAATCCATATCAACTCGTTGAAGACATTGACGGAATCGGATTTGCAACCGCAGATAAAATTGCAGTCAAAGTTGGGGTTGACCTATATGGTGAAAATCGAATTAAAGCAGGTCTTATCTACACGCTCAGAACAGCAAGCGAAAAAGAAGGACACACTTATCTTCCTCAAGAAAATATAGTTTCGAACTGCATTGAAATTTTAAATTTCACTGAAAACGAGCGTCCACTTATTTTGAAATGTCTTGAATATCTTCAAATTGAAGCCATGGTGAAAAACTTCACTTATCATGGTGAAGAAATAACAACTTTAACCAAATTTTATTTTCAAGAAAAATATGTGGCAAGAAAATTATTTAAACTTACATTCAATCAATTTGACGATAAATTTAATTTTATAGACAACATAAATTTCTACCAAAGACTTCACAAAATTCAACTCAACGGCGAACAAACAGATGCAGTTCTCGCCAGCATGAATAAAGGTGTTTCAATAATCACCGGTGGACCAGGTACAGGTAAAACAACCATAGTTCGTTGCATTCTTGAAATGTTAAAACAACAAAACCGAAAAGTTTTGCTTTGTGCTCCAACGGGACGTGCAGCAAAACGACTTAGTGAAACAAGCGGCATGGAAGCAAAAACCATTCATCGTGCCTTGGAGATGAATCCAACCGACGGAGAAGGCATTTTCCATCGAAACGAAAACAATCCGCTTGATGCAGATGTTGTTATCATTGATGAAATGAGCATGGTTGATTGTGCTCTATTCTATCATCTTCTTAAAGCTCTTCGCTCTACAACCCGTCTGGTTTTGGTTGGAGATAAAGACCAATTGCCAAGTGTTGGTGCTGGAAATGTTTTGCGTGATTTAATTGAAAGCAAGAAAATCCACACAACTCATTTGGTGAATATCTATCGTCAGGGAGAAGATAGTTTAATCATCACAAACGCGCACTTAATAAATAATGGCAAAATGCCTGTTATTGACAACACAAGCAAAGATTTCTTTTATGAAGTGGGAAAAGACACGGTTGCAAATAGTGAAATTATTGTTGATTTAGTCACTGAACGCCTTCCAAAATATTTTGGATATAAAGCAACCGACATTCAAGTTCTTGCACCAATGAAAGCAGGACCTTGCGGAATTGACAATCTTAATAAGCGACTTCAAATGACAATTAATCCGCATTTTTCGGGCGTTGAAATTTTAACAGATTTCACCAAATATCACGTTGGTGACAAAATAATGCAAATAACCAACAACTATGAAATGCAGTTTGTTAAATATGAAGAAAATGGAATGAGTCAGGAAGGAACAGGTGTTTTCAATGGTGACATTGGCTATATCACAAGAATTGAGCCAGAAACTCACGAAGTGACTGTTAGATTCGATGATGGAAAAATTTGCAAATATGCCAAAACCGATCTATTCCAAATAACTCTTGCCTACGCCATCACGATTCACAAAAGTCAAGGAAGTGAATTTGATTGCGTTGTGATCCCACTTGTTCCGGGCGCACCAATAATTGTAACACGAAATTTACTATACACCGCAATAACAAGAGCAAAGAAAACAGTTGTTCTTGTTGGAAGCAAACAACTGCTAGCAAGAATGATCTACAACAACTATACAGCAAAAAGATATACTTTGCTAAAAGATTTCTTAATCGAAGAATTTACTAACAATTAAAAACACTTGAATTATAAAAAGGGGAAACAATGCATAAAACTTGGGACGAAGAAACGGCACATATGCTAAAAAAAATAAATGATGAAACTGAAAGATTGCTTAATGCAAATTTATCCACAGATGAATTTCATAAAAAGCATGAAGAGTTAATGAATTATTGGCATGAAACATCTAAGAAAATTCAACAAAATCATCCATTAACTTTAAAACCTAAAGCAAGACCAAAACATCATCACCACACACATCACATGAGCGAAAAATATCACATTCAAAAAATTTTATCAAAATTTCATGAAGAAAACTAAAAAATGAGGATGAATCCTCATTTTTTATATTTTAAGATTTTGTTTAGCATTAAAAATATGTTTATAGTTCTCATAAAATTTGTCATCATCCAAAAGGCCATAGTCCATTAAAATTCTCGTCATAACATTTCTTTCTTTTTCCGATAACTTTTTAAAATTAATATCTAATCTATTTAGAGATTTCTTTGGTGCAAAGAAAGCAAATTTAATGTTAATGTTAATTAATCTATTATAAAGTTGAGTGTACGGATCAATTTTTTCCCAATCGGCAATCTCTCTTAAATCTTTTCTTAAGCTTGAAGATTTTAAAGCATTAAGTCCAGTTTGACACATTGTTAGAACATTTTTAATCTCGCCATACTTCAACCCTTCTTCGTTAAAATCTTGTATATTTAGTTGCTCAATTATAAATCTATAAAGATTTGAGCTTAAATCTTGCGTTGCTTTTGCCACTCCAGATTTAGCATTAAAAACACCATCTTCCAACATATCACAAACAGATTTCACTCTTTCATCATTTTCTTTAGGTGAGTTGGACAAAACAAATTCTAAATTTGGATCAGATTCCAATTTTTCTCTAAGTGAAATTATGTCATCTTGAAAATCTTTTGGCATCAATTCAATTCTTGAATCAATATCAAGCGTTCTATCTTTTAAAGAACTAATTGGCGCAAACTTAGCAAATCTAACATCTAGTTCAATTAGTTTATCAAAAAGAGAGTTATAAACATTAAACAAATATCTGCTATATTCTTTTATCTCTTCATTAAAACAAATTGACCTTAACTTTCTAAAAGCCGGCAAGCATTTGTTCATAATTTCTTCAATTTCTTCAAAAGACACATGTTGCTGAATAAAACCATTAGCTTTTTTTGATTTTGATGTTATGTTTAACTCAGTTGCAACTAGTTTTAACAAATTTTGACAAGCCTGTTTTGCTGTTTCGGTTAAATCTGAAGACGCCATTCTTTTGCTTAAATCCAATTGTTGCGTAATCCCCCTGCTTTTTTGAAACAATATTGTTTTCGGGGAATTCTTTTCCTCAAATTTTCTCCTAGCCCTGTTTATATCTGCATTTTCTCGTATACAACAACTTAAATTATACTCAAACGCTCTTTGTTGAGCTCTAGCATTATATATTTTTTTTCCGCTTCCTTGCATTATTTTCCTCTCTGTTCTCTTATAATCTACCACAAAATTTGGATTTAGTCAATGGGGATTTTATAATTAATAACATACTTTAAAAATATTAATCATAAAATGTGTTATGAAAAAATCAAGACTTATTGCAAACGTAGTTATTGTTTTAATGCTCGCCACACTATCGATTTTGGCTGTAAATAATGCTCAAACTTTAAACGTTCAAGCAGACAGCCGAGTGATTTATTCTGGCAATGAAAACAAAAACAATGTGTGTTTTATGATAAATGTTTATCAAGGCGAAGAACATATTAAGAATATCATGGACATTCTTGATATCTACAATGTTAAAACAACCTTTTTCATTGGGGGAAGTTGGGCTGTTAAAAACCTTGACGTTGTTAAAGAAATTTATTCGCGCGGGCATGAAGTTGGCAATCATGGTTTTTACCATAAAGACCACGATAGTTTAGACTACGATGCAAACATTCAAGAAATAAAAATGTGCCACGAAGTGATAAGCAAAAATTTAGGAATTGAAATGACCCTTTTTGCTCCACCAAGTGGCGCTTATTCAATAAACACGGTTGACGCCGCAAACAATCTTAACTACAAAACAATTATGTGGACTCACGACACAATCGATTGGCGCGATCAAAATTCCGATTTGATTTATAAACGTGCAACAAAGGATTTGTCAAATGGTGATTTAATTTTAATGCATCCAACAAAAAAAACTGTTGAAGCAATGACAAACATTATTTCAACAGCAATAAATAGTGGTTTTAATCCAACAACTGTTAGCAATTGTTTATAATTCGTGTGCTATTTTTCTAATTCATTATTAAGTTTTGTGTGGGCAAAACTTAAAACAAAACATTCTTTTACACCCGCTTTTAAAAGCACCTTTGAAATTTCACTCGTTGTTGCTCCAGTTGTTACAACATCATCAATAATCAAAATTGTTTTATCTTTAACTAATTTTTTGAACTCTTTTTTGAATGCAAAACTATCTTCAACATTTTTAAGTCTCTCATCCGTGTTAAGAGCGGTCTGACTCGGCGTGTCAACACTTTTAATTGTCAAATCATAAAAAGGAATATTTGCTTTGCTTGAAAATTCTTCTGCCAACAATTTTGATTGATTATAGCCACGAATTTTTTCTTTCTCTTCAAACATTGGAACACATGTCACAATATCCGCAAAAACATTCCATGTCGAATAAGTGTCCAATAAATATTTAACAATATATTCAACCAAATATTTTTTGCCGTTATATTTCAAATTATGAATAACATTAAGTGGAGTGTCGGTGTAATCAAAAACAGATTTAGCTTGCACGAAATTAAAATTTTTTGATTTACATCTTAAGCAAACTCCTTGCTGATTTTCACCCATTGATGATCCACACCTTTCACATGAGTTTTTTATAAATGGTAAAATTTCCAAACAATTTTCGCAGGTTGCGTTGTATGAATTTTGATTTAGTTCATTGGTGCAAAACATACACTTAATGCCACTAGGAAACATTAAGTTCAAAACCATATCCTTAAATTTACTTATCTTTTGTTTCATCAAAATTAAATATCTTCTCTGCCAACAAGATAATCTATTGAACAATCCATACATTCAGCAATCTGGCACAAATAATCAATTCGTGGCATTCTTTTATTTGTAAGCCAACCGCTTACTGTTCTTTTAGGTATACCGACATGCTCTGCAAATTGTGAAATGTTAAAACCATTTTCTTTGATATAATCTTTTATCTTTTTAATGAAAATTTTTAAAATTTCTTGTGATGTTTTCATGCAATAATGTTGGCACAATTGAGCCAAATTGTTATACTTGAGCCTTAAACGGCTCAAAACTAATAAAAAAAACTGAAATTAATCAGTTCATTATATTTTATTATTATCCGTGTTGTCAACAAAGTATGCCACATGTAGCGTTAAGAGAAGTCTTTAATAAAATAATCTTAAATAAAACTCAAAATGATATTGACAAAAATAAAAATTTGATGTAATATTATAATCATAAATTATGAAAACAAAGTCTAATATGGTTTTAAAATCTGCACATTTTAGAAAACATGTTAAGATATGTTTGATATTTTTGACCCTCTCAACACTTTTCATCTTAACGGCGCTGTCTTTGGTGCTGTTTTTTCAATTTAAAAAACCTAAAAATCCATCACCCAATGAGATTTTCACCAACAATATAGATAGTATTGTTGAAGTTAAGGCTTTTTCTGAAAATGTTGGAGAAAGTTTCGGAACTGCGGAATTTATTAACAATGATGGGTCACTAATAACAAATGCACATGTTGTGACTTATTCCTATCTAAACACAACTCAAACTTTTGAAAAATACTTTATTCGATTCGCTTCAGATGAGGAATATATTGAGGTTTCTCTGGTAAAATATAGTCCAGAATTAGATATTGCAATACTACAAATGAATCCAACAATTCATAAGTTTAAACCTATGCAAATAGCAGACTCTTCAAAAATAAAAACAGGCGATAAGGTTTATGCAATAGGTAATATGGCAAACTATGGAATTTCAATGACAGAGGGAATTATTAGTTCTCCACTTATTAATATTCATTATAATAATATAACTCGCAGCGTAATCCAATGTGACTTAACTATAGCCGAAGGAAACAGCGGAGGCTCACTAGTAAATAGCAATGGTGAATTAATAGGTATAACAACATTCAGAACTAAGGATTCAGGAGGAAATCCTATTTATGGTATTGCATACTGCATCCCCATTAATGCGGTATTGGAATATATAAAATAAAGGGAGGTTTTATGACAAAGAAATTGACTTTTACTGTTACCGCAATTATACTTGCGTTGTTAATTCCTTTAAGCTCATTAATTATTAGCAAATTGCAAGTTAAAAGTGTAACAACAAATCTTGCAGTAAGAACAATCGAACTTGAAAAAGAAAATATAGATTATGAAAGCATTCTTAACGAGTTTGAAGATGCAAAAATTGAAACACATGGAACGTTGACAACTTTTGAGGGTTACAAAACAATCGATGCAAGCGCTTTAGAAGAATTTGACAAGTTGAGTGAAACAGATATCAACCAAGCCGCTGGAACAAAGGTAAAATATTATTTCACTTACGACGAAAAAACCAATATTGTAACAATTTCAGCAGAAATGACACATGATAATGGAGAAATTGAAATTGAAGAAATTTCAGGTGTTGGATTTATAAATGACAACAATGAAATTGATGCTGTTATGAACATTGATGATGAAAGCATCTTATTAAGTGAAATGAACGATGCCGGTATGATTCAAAATTGTGGTTGGTTCAAAAAACTAATTAAAAAAGTGGTTAAAGTTGCAGTTGTTGCTGTGACGGTGGCTGCTGTGGCTGTTGTTACTGCTGCTGTGGTTGTTGCCACCGCCGGAGCAGCAGCTCCGGCATTAGTTGCTGCTGGTGTTGGTATAACAACTTCAGCAGCCACCGGAATAGCTGCTGCAACTGGTGCCGCTGCTGGGTTATTGTTCGCTGCAACCATTGGCACAGCAGCAATTCAAGCAGGTACAGCTATTAGCGAACCAATAGCCGAAGGAGTTTCACAAGTCATTGACAAAACAAGTAGGAATATATTGGCATTCATAATTTCTGGAGTTGAATATGTTGCAATAGCAGTTACCGCGGCTGTGATTGATTCAATTCCTCAAGATCAATATAGATTTATGTCTATCGTTGGTGGATTGGCATTTGTAACACAAGATATTATTTCGTATGAACTTGCTGTTTGGGGCTTAAGACTTGGTTTAAACACTTATTGTAAAGATGGATTAAAAGCAAGACAAGCTGCTTTTGATGCTGGAAATGGTATTGAACCAAGATTTCATTCTAGACATGAACTCGATAGATATGGAAATATGAAAAAGGGTATATATTTTGACCATTATCACACTCATCAAAACGCAGTTGCTTATGACGCACTTGGTTTCGAAATAAATTCTGGTCACGCATTCTTTGGGGAGGCAACATTTAACGTATGAGTAAAATAATTTTTATAACTTCAGAAAAAGAACTAAATTTAGAGAAATATGGCATAGAACAAGTTTTTCCAAATAATTATACATATTCACACTTCCCTTGTTTGAAAGGTAAAAAATATGTGTATAATTTTGAAAACTTCAACAAGAGCGTTTCTTTTAAAAAATTTATAGGCGAATTGATTAGTTGTGTTGAAAAAGATAATAATATAGTGTTTTTAGTTTGCGAAGAAACTGACAATAAACAAGAAATAGATATGTTTAATAACAATTTTCAAAATAGATATTTGATTAATATTTGTGAGGACGATGGCAAACTTTATGATTTAATTTATAAACTTGAAAACAATGCTTTGCTTCCTTCTTCTGAATATAGTTTATTCCTAGAGGGTTAAATTTTAATTTAATAATTGGAAATTAAAATTATGAGTATGTTTTACATAATTGCAACTAATAAAAAAAATAAAAACTGAATATAAAACTTTTAGTTTTGAAAAATTTAATATTAAATAATTAACTAAAATCGACCAAGCAGAATGGGATGCTTGGCAAAAAAAAGACCGAAATAATCGGTCTTTTTTTATAACTTCTTAATAAGCATCATGTCAACACGGCCTTTTTCGTCAATTTTGATTGTTTTAACCAAAACTTTATCGCCGATTTTAACAACGTCTTCAACTTTTTCAACTCTTTCTTTGCTAAGTTTAGAAATGTGAACCATTCCGTCTTTTCCTGGAACCACTTCAACAAATGCACCGAATGGCATAATTCTAACAACTTTTCCTTCATATTCACAATTGAGTTCAAGGTCAGTTGCAATTGTTTGAATCATTTGTTTTGCTTTCTTGATCATTTCAGCATCAATGCCAGCAACGAAAACGTCACCTTCATCTTTGATATCAATCTTAACACCTGTTTGTGCAATAATTTCATTGATAACTTTTCCGCCTGCTCCAATAACTTCACGAATTTTGTCTGGATCAATTTTAAATGATTCAATCTTTGGAGCGTATTTAGAAAGTTCTTTTCTTGGAGCCTTAATTGTTTTTGTCATAGTCTTTAAGATTTCAATTCTACCAACTCTTGCTTGTTCCAAAGCAGTTGTTAAAATATTTCTGTCAATTCCGTGAATTTTGATATCCATTTGAATTGCTGTGATACCTTTTGTTGTTCCTGTAACTTTAAAGTCCATATCTCCTAAGAAATCTTCAAGACCTTGAATATCTGTAAGAACTGCAACTCTATCGCTATCTTTATCTTTCATAAGACCCATTGCAATGCCTGCAACCGGAGCTTTGATTGGAACACCAGCATCCATCAAAGCCAATGTGCTTCCACAAGTTGATGCCATTGAAGTTGAACCATTTGATGACAACACATCACTTACCAAACGAATTGCATATGGGAATTCTTCTTCAGTTGGAAGAACTGCAACCAATGCTCTTTCAGCCAATGCACCGTGACCAATTTCACGACGTCCTGGAGAACGCAAAGGTTTTGCTTCACCAGTTGTGTAACCTGGCATATTGTATTGGTGCATATATCTTTTATATTCTTCAGTTTCCAATCCATCTAATTCTTGAGCTTCACTGATCATACCTAAAGTACAAGTTGTTAAAACTTGAGTTTGACCACGAGTGAACACACCAGAACCATGAACTCTAGGCAACAATCCTACTTCGTTCCAAATTGGACGAATTTCATGAGTTTTTCTTCCATCTGGACGAATGTTTTTATATAAAATTTTGTGACGAACAAGTTCTTTTTTCATATTGTATAAAGCTTGTCCAACTGCTTTCATGTTATCAGGATAAATTTCAGCAAAGTGTTCGTTTACGTCAGCTTCAAGTTCGTCTTCCAAATCTTGACGAACATCTCTGTCGTAACATTCAAATACTTTTTCAAGTTTTTCTTGAGCGTATTCACGAACTGCATTGTTAATTTCATCTGGAATTTCATCGAAAGCAATTTTTGTTGTTTTTTCAACTTTAAGTTCTGCAACAATTCCTTCAATGAAAGCAACTTGCTTTTTAATTTCTTCGTGAGCAAACATGATTGCGTCGAGCATTAATTCTTCGCTAACTTCTTTTGCGCCCGCTTCAACCATTAAGATTGCTTCTTTTGTTCCGCTAACAACCAAGTCGATTGAACTATTGTTAAGTTGTTCAACTGTTGGGTTAACGATGAATTTTCCATCAACACAAGCAACTTTAACTGAACCTGTTGGTCCCGCAAATGGAATGTCACTAATTGAAAGTGCAACTGATGAGCCAAACATTGCCAATGTTTCTGGAGCAATATCTGGATCCACACTAAGTGGAGTTGCAACGATTGTTACGTCATTATAAAATCCCTTAGGGAATAATGGACGCAAAGGTCTATCAATCAAACGGCTTTTCAAAATTGCATTGTCGCTTGCTCTGCCTTCTCTTTTCTTCCAGCCACCTGGAATTTTACCAACACTATACATTTTCTCTTCGTAATCTACTCCGAGAGGGAAAAAGTCCATTCCTGGACGTGGAGCTTTTGCCATTGTTGCGTTAACCATAACAACTGTGTCACCACAGCGAACAATACAGTGACCGCTTGCTTGACCACAGTACTTGCCAAGTTGCACAACAACTTCTCTACCTCCAATTTCTGTTTTGTAACTTACTTCTTTCATTTTTTTCTCCTTAAATTAACCGCATCAATTATATCACACAAAATTTATTCGGTCAAGTAAGTTAACATTAATAATAATGTATATTTTTATTTTAATAAATTAAAAGAATTACATAATTTTTTAACACAATTAAAATTAAAGAGAATATAAAAGTAAGCAACACTATTCCAACTACATGCCATAAAAGGTTACTTTCTTTAAGCGAAAAGCAACATCTAAAATAATCTGTTCTGTTTGTTAAACAAATTAATTCGCATAAAATTAACATAAAAACAAACCAAATTAACAACGTGTAAATCAATAATAACAAGACTAAAATCACACAATTGAAAAAGCCATAAATTAAAATAATACTCATGAAAATTACAGCCTGACTATAAACCAAATACAAGTAAAACATCAATCCAAGCGGCACAAACCATGATTTCCTATGAAAAATTAAACATACCATAAAGAAAATTAATAAACTTAAAATTAAACCAAACACCATGGACATAAAACCACAATCATCTTTTAAGTATTTTATATAAGCAATTTTTGAAATATCAATAGAAAAAACTCCCCCACCAAAATTAACTGCAGCAATAACACCTAAAACGATAGAAATTATAGTTAAAACAATAATCAAGAAAAAATATCCTTTTTTCCTTTTTATGCAATCAAACAATCCACCCAAAAACATACTCATATTAAATAATATGATTTTAATTTATGTTTTAGTTATTATTTAACAATATATGATTGCTCATCATACTATGAAATAGATAGTTGTAACTATCTTTTCGCACGCGAAAAAAATAAAAAGGAGTATTAAATGGACAACTGGAATAACAATTGTTGCAATCGTCCGTTTCCGCCATTTTGGCGAAATGGCAACAATAATACTGACAGAATAATATTCACGGGAATAACAGGTCCAACCGGTCCACAAGGTCCACAGGGTCCACAGGGTCCACAAGGCCCTATCGGTCCCACTGGTTCCACAGGACCGCAAGGTGTTCAGGGACCTATTGGTCTAACAGGTGCAACCGGCCCTACTGGACCTCAAGGTTTAAATGGCGCAATAGGCCCTACTGGCCCTCAAGGCATTGCGGGAGTTGCTGGAGCAACAGGACCGACTGGTCCTCAGGGTATTCAAGGACCAACAGGATTAACTGGCGCTACTGGTCCTACAGGTCCTCAGGGAATTCAAGGTGTTGACGGTGTTGCTGGACCTACCGGACCTGCCGGAAGTGTTGGTGCAACGGGCGCTACTGGTCCTACAGGTCCTCAAGGAATTCAGGGATTAATTGGACCTACTGGACCTACTGGAGCGACTGGACCAACAGGTGCTACTGGTGAAATAGGACCAACCGGCCCAACCGGACCTGCCGGAACGGTTGCAAGTTTTGGTTCATTCTACACAGACACAACTCAAAACATTAATAATTCATCATTTCCTTTGACGGAAACATCGACCGCAAGCAATCTAACTATAAACAACGTAACAGGTGTTGTAACCTTAGAGAATGCAGGAACTTATTTGGTTGAATATGGTGTTTATGCAACTGATGCGGCAGCATCCGACACAGTTTCAATTTTCTTAAATGGAGCAGAAGTTGCTGGAACACAAAGAAGTCTTGAAAACAACACAATAACAAGTGGAAGTGCAATAATAGATGTTCCAACGCCAACAAGCACTCTCAACATTCAAATAAATTCTGCTGGCACGGTTACTTTCATAAGTGACACTGGTGTTGAAGGATATTTAACAATCACACAAATTGCTTAATCAACACAAAAAAAACTAGGCGCTCGCCTAGTTTTTTGTTTCAATGTTTTCCATTAAGAACATTTTTTTGAATTGTTTGTTTTTGTTAAATAATTCATCAAAAGTTCCGCTGGCTGTTATTTTTCCATTTTCGAGGAAATAAATTGTGTCAACATTTCTAATCGTTGAAAGGCGGTGTGCAACAATAACAATTGTATGTTGGCCTTTCATGTTTTCAATGCTTTCTTGAATTTTGCTTTGAGCAAAGTTATCAAGAGAACTTGTGCTTTCATCAAACAAAATGATTTTACTTTCTTTTAAGAGTGCTCTTGCAATTGCAAGACGTTGACGTTGGCCACCACTAAGTTTAACACCAGATTCTCCAACTTTTGTTTCAATCCCTTTTGGCATTGCTTTAACATCTTCTTCGAAACTTGCAAGTTTCAACACGTTCCACAACTCTTCTTCTGTTGCATCTTTTTTAATAAGCAATAAGTTTTCTTTTATGCTCATATCAAAAATATAAGGAAATTGATTAATTAGTGAAATATTTTCTCTCAAACTAAATTTACTAATTTCTTTAATGTTTATTCCGTCAATTTTAACTTCACCATTATCAACATCATTAAGTTTTGAAATAAGCGATAAAATTGTTGATTTTCCACTTCCGCTTTTTCCAACAAAAGCAACAGTTGTGTTTGGCTTAATTGTGAAAGATAAGTCTTTGAAAATTGGTTCTTTTTTTATTCTTTCAATTTTCTTTTTCTTCTTTGAAACTTTTTCATCATCTTCTTTTTCTTTCATTTCAACGTAAGCAAATTCAACTTTTTTAAATTCAATTTTTCCTTTGATATTTTTCAATTCTTTATCTCCAAACTTTTCTGCAGGATACAAATTTTCATCATACAAACTGAACATACGTGAATTGCTTATTGAAATTTGAGTGAATGTTTTGAATATTGAGCCAACATTCCAAACAAAGCCATACAATTCGTTCTTATACGAATAAAGCAAAATGTATGTAGCCATTGTTAAAATGTTTTCTTTCATTAAATAAATTCCAAGTGCCAAAACTAAAATTCCAAACACTTCCAAAACAACATTTCTTGAGTTCCAAACACTCGTATCTTGAATGTCTTCTTTATACTTTTGCTTTTGAAATTTTTCAAACGAATTATCAATTGTTGCATAAAGTTCGTTTTCCAAACCCAGTGCTTTAATATCCGTTTCGCTTTCAATTGTTTCCTTAACTAGTGAATAAGTTTTATCATTGATTTTCTTAGTTTTCGCAATATTCTTTTTGTTGAGTTTCCTTCTGTATAATTCCACAGCGAAACTCAAAATTAACATAACAATATATAAAGTTCCAATTATCCAGTGAAGTGAAATTATATAAATAATAACCACTGTTTGCGAAATGATTTGAACGATAATATCAATGAGCGAACTCATCTTTCCAAGAACTTCTTTTGGGTCGTCCATAATTCTTTGAATGAATGTTCCCGAATTGTTGTCTGAGAATGTGCTTGTTGCCAAGCAGAAACTGCGTTTTGTTAAATCTTTGGCAATTTCTTTCCACATAATATTTGAATATTTATAGTAGATATATGAATTTATCCACCAACAAATCCTTCCTGAGATCATACATGTTCCGGCAATAATTAACAATCGAATGCTTTCAGCAAAATTGCCAACTGTTATCTTTGCCAAAAAGTTTGCAAAAAGAAGCGTTGTTGCAGTTGAGAAGACACATGCAAAAACTGCTGATAAAATTTCAAACAAAACTGCAATTTTATGTTTCTTTAAATATAAGCCTATGCCTATTTTATTCTTTATTTTTTTCATAAAAAAATCCTCCCATGTAAATTCTGCTTACGTGAAAGGACAATAACATCGACAAAAACAAGCCCTATTTAACTACAAAATTATTTTGCAATTCCACATAAGCATATTAAATTATTAAATTGACGTTTAAACATTAATCTGCTCATGTTTAGAGCCCTCCTTTTAGTTTGATTGTGTTTAACAACAAAACATATTTTCGCATGAAAATTGTTTCATTAATTTTATTCTATTCTCAAATTTTTGATTTGTCAATAGTTTTTTAAATTCTAATCAATTTTTTTATTTTAATTTTTATTTATAAAATATTTTAATTATTTAATAAAAATGTTGTAAAAACAACAATAAAAGTGTTATCATTGTGATATACTAACATGGCAAAGAAATCTATCTTCTTTGTTTGACTGAAATTAAAAGGGGTACAAATGAATAACGAATTTTTAGAATGGAAAAATTTTAAAGGTGAAGCATGGAAAAACGAAATTAATGTTTCTGCCTTTATTGATGATAACTACACTGAATACACTGGTGACGACAAATTTTTAGTTGGCAAATCTTCACGCACTAAAAAGGTTTGGTCCAAGTGTGAAAAGTTACTTCAAAAAGAAATGAAAAAAGGTCTTCTTGACGTTGACCTTAAAACTTTTTCAGGCATCAACACTTTTAAACCTGGTTATATTGATAAATCAAATGAAGTTATTGTTGGTTTGCAAACAGACAAACCATTAAAGAGAATAGTAAATATTTATGGCGGACTAAGAATGGCTCGTCAAGCACTTGCCGCTTACAACAAAACAATGGATAAAGACATGGAAAATGTTTTCGCGCAAGGTATCAGAAAAACTCACAATGATGGTGTTTTTGATGTTTACACTCCAGACATTCGTAAAGCAAGAAGTGCTGGACTTTTAACAGGTCTACCTGACGCTTACGGTCGCGGAAGAATCATTGGTGACTATCGCCGAGTTGCGCTATACGGAATTGACCGCCTTATTGAAGAAAAGAAAGCGGATATGTTAAAACCAAATCTCCTTTCTATTGCAAGTGAAGAATTAATTCGTCTACGTGAAGAAACAAGCGAACAAATTCGTGCTCTTAAATCAATTAAAGAAATGGCTAAGGGTTATGGCTTTGATATTTCTAATCCAGCAAAAAATGCTCGTGAAGCATTCCAATGGACATATTTTGCATACCTTGCAGGTGTTAAAGAAAACAATGGCGCCGCAATGAGTTTGGGAAGAGTTTCAACTTTCCTTGATATTTATTTAGAGCGAGATTTAAAAGCAAAATTAATAACAGAAGAACAAGCTCAAGAGTTAGTTGACCAATTCACAATCAAACTTCGATTTGTTCGCCACTTAAGAACACCAGACTATGATGAGGTGTTTGCAGGAGACCCAACTTGGGTTACTGAAGCAATTGGCGGTATGCTCAATGACAAGAAGAGTTTGGTGACAAAAAACTCATTCCGTTTCTTGCACTCTTTAATTAATCTTAATCCAAGTCCAGAACCAAACTTGACAGTTTTATGGTCAAACAAACTTCCTGAAAACTTCAAAAAATATTGTGCTAAAATTTCAATCTTAACAGATTCAATTCAATATGAAAGTGATGACGCAATGCGCCCACTCTATGGTCACGACTATGCAATTGCCTGTTGCGTTAGCGCAATGAGAGTTGGGAAACAAATGCAATTCTTTGGCGCTCGTTGTAATCTTGTTAAATCACTTCTCTATGCAATTAATGGCGGTGTTGACGAAAAGAGCGGAAAGCTTGTAGTCGTTGGCATTAAACCAATCACGGACAAAACTCTTAACTACGACAAAGTTAAAAAGGCTTATTTTGAAATTTTAGAGCGTATTGCTGCAACTTATGTTGATGCAATGAACATAATTCACTATATGCACGATAAATATGCTTACGAAGCAAGTCAAATGGCTTTGCACGACACTTTTGTTGAAAGATTGATGGCTTTTGGTGTGGCGGGTCTTTCTGTTGCAACAGACTCTCTTTCTGCAATTAAATATGCAAAAGTAAAACCAATAAGAAACGAACAAGGAATTGCTGTTGACTTTGAAGTTACAGGCGATTTCCCTAAATACGGAAACGATGACGACAGGGTTGACTCAATTGCAGTTGAAATTGTTAAACACTTCATTGCTTGCTTAAAGAAAAATAAACTTTATCGCGATGCAATTCACACCCTTTCTGCTTTAACTATCACATCGAATGTTATGTATGGAAAGAAAACAGGTTCCACTCCAGACGGAAGAAAAGCCGGTGAACCATTTGCTCCAGGTGCAAATCCAATGCACGGACGTGATAATAGTGGTGCTCTTGCAAGTTTAAATAGTGTTGCAAAAATCCCTTATTGTGATGTTTGTCAAGATGGAGTTTCTAACACTTTCTCAATCGTTCCAAATGCTCTTGGAAAAAATGAAAAAGCTCAAATTAAAAATTTGGTTGGAATTTTAGATGGCTATTTCAAACAAGGCGCTCAACACATAAACGTCAATGTTTTAAATCGCGAAATGTTGATTGATGCGATGAATAATCCTTATAAATATCCAAACTTAACGATTCGTGTTTCTGGTTATGCAGTTAACTTCAACAAACTCTCTCGTGCTCATCAAGAAGAAGTTATTGCAAGAACTTTCCATGAGAAAGTATAACAGTTGACTTTAACTAAACTGCGATATGCTTGCACATAAAAATAAAAAAGTATGGAAAAATTTGATCGATAACTAATTTATCTCAGATTGATAATTTAAAATGTATAAAAGGAAAATATGAAATTAACAAAAAAAGATGAAGAATTAATTGAAATTGCATCGAAACTTGTGAAAGAAAATTGCGATATCTATAAAACAAAAAATCTACATGTTGGTTGTGCATTAAGGGCAAAGTCAGATAAAATCTATGTTGGAATGAACTTAAAAACTTCCCACTCTGTTTGTTCTGAACATGTGGCAATTGGAAATGCTTTTGCCAATGGCGAAAGAGATTTTAAAACAATTGTTGCTGTTCAGTTGGGCAACGATGGAGTTCCGCATGTTGTTGCCCCGTGTGGACTGTGTAGATATATCTTCACGAAATTAGATTTAAACTTTCATGTTATTGTTCCAAACGGAAAAAATTTAATAAAAGTTAAGGTTGGGGATCTTCTTCCTTTCCCTTATGTTAAACAAGAATAATTATGATAAAAGGTCTTATTAATTCAATTGAAACACTAGGAACACTTGACGGACCAGGAATTAGGTTCGTCGTGTTTTTCCAGGGTTGCAAACTACGTTGTCTTTATTGCCACAATCCTGAAACTTGGAACATAACCTCCAATGAAGCTGTTGAAATTTCTCCACTTGAACTTGTGGAAAGAATAGAAAAATATAAAAATTATTATGGCGAAGATGGTGGCGTTACATTTTCAGGTGGCGAACCACTTTTGCAGCCCGAGTTTTTGCTAGAGTGCTTAAAACTTTGTAAAGAAAAAAACATCCACACTTGCTTAGATACCGCAGGTTTTGGCTTTGGAAATTACGAAGAAATTTTAAAATATGTTGACCTTGTTATTTTAGATGTCAAAGCAGTTGAAAGTGATGAATATTCAAAAATCACAGGTCAAAAAATGAACAAGTTTTTTGAGTTCTTAGAAATTGCTCAACGCATGAACAAAAAAATGTGGCTACGCCAAGTTATTGTTCCAAACATTAATGATGACAAAGAACATATTTTAAAACTTAAACAATTTGCGAGCACAATAAAAAATGTGGAAAAAATTGAACTTCTTCCATATAAAACCATTGGAGTTCATAAATATAAAACTTTGAAGTTACCTTACCGCCTTGAAGATGTTGAAGAACTAAGTCAAGAAAAACTTAACGAGTTAAATTATTATTTATCCAATTAAAAAATGAGCGACTTGCTCATTTTTTAGTTATCAATCATCCAATCGATATAGACCCCATAACCACGAGTTGGATCGTTGACAAAAACATGAGTTACAGCGCCAATAATTTTTCCATTTTGAACAATTGGACTTCCGCTCATACCCTGAATTATTCCGCCTGTTTTAGCAAGCAATTCTTTGTCAGTCACTTTAATTGTCATGCTTTTGTCATCTGCTGAATTTTGTTTATTAGCTTTAATAATTTTTATGTCGTATGCCCTTACGCCTTCGTTATCCAAATTACAATAAATTTTTGCTTCACCTAATCTAACACTCAATCTTCCACCAAGTGTTGCTGTTCTGCTTGCGTCTATAATTGTTTTGTTTAATATATTCCCATAAACCCCATATTTGCAATTGGTATCAGCAAGACCAATCGAGTCGTCACTAAGATTTATTGAAGATTTGATTTCTCCAGGATTATTTTTTTCACCTTTTTTAATACCATGGAGTTTGCATTTATAAATGTTTCCGCTTTCAACTTCGAAATTTTCACCTAGTGAACTATCAACAATTGGGTGCCCAACTGCGCCAAATCTGAAATCACTTTGTTTAATGTATGTTAATGTTCCAACACCACTTGCGTTATTTCTTACCCATAACCCAAGTTTATATTTTTGGCTTAAAACATCAAAAACTGGTGTAATTTTAACTTTTTCTTCCCCTTCCCCACGTTTGATTGTGAGAACAATTTCTTGCCCCGCAAAAGACGGGAGATTTATTATTCTGT
This sequence comes from Candidatus Onthoplasma sp., assembly GCA_045633245.1. Taxonomy (GTDB): domain Bacteria; phylum Bacillota; class Clostridia; order Christensenellales; family UBA1242; genus Onthoplasma. Next base: position 7,764 of record JAZQYA010000005.1, on the reverse strand, counting down.
CAACATCTTCAATGCTTTCAATTTCAATATCTTCAATCTTCAAAATTGCGTCTCCCGTTTGAAGTCCGCTCTCTTTAATGGGTTCTTTTGTTCCTTCGCTTGTTGCCACAGCGTTACTTCCAACGCAAATAACGCCATCACTGAAAAGATTGAAGCCCACCGTTTCTCCACCAACATAAACATCCGTGTCAGTAAGTAATCTAACGGGCACTTTTTTAATGGTGAAAAAATTAAAAAGTTTAACATTTAACACCGTATCGGTTAGTTCACCATTAGTCGCAACATTAATGTTTTTGGGTAACTCTAAACTAATAAATGATGAATATTCATCATTTTCGTTTGCTTGCTGTATGTCGGAGTATGTCACAACCATTTCGTCAGGCAAAGAACTTGCCTTTTTTATGCTTGGCAATAAAAATGCTGTCATAACCATAACAAAACAAATGCTCAAACTAATCCAAAAAAGTTTTTTCATGGAATATCTCCTATGAAATTTATTGTGCGTGGAAAATTAAAATTTATGTGTTTAAACTATTGACAATTCACAGTTTATAAGTTAAAATGCAATCGTACCTTAACAAGAGTTGTTTGACACTCCAACATCAACCTTAGTTAATGGCGAATCAAATTCACTATGAATTTTAAAAGGAGATAGATTAAAATGACAATCGATAAGAAGGCAATCGTTAAAGAATTCGGTAAGAATGAAAACGACACTGGTTCAGTTGAAGTTCAAATTGCATTGTTAACTGAAAGAATTAAGAACTTGACTGCTCACTTAAAGAACAATAAGCAAGATAAGCACTCAACTCGTGGTCTTAACAAAATGGTTTCAACAAGAAAGAAATTGTTAGACTACTTAACTGAACAAGACATTGAAAAAGCACGTGCGCTTAAAGCTAAACTTGGCATCCGTGGTTAATTTTAACAAGAACGCAAAAAGCGTTCTTGTTTCTTTTTATTGTGAATTAAGAATAACTTATCAACTACCACAGAAATATTTTTGAAAAATTTTGAAAAATATCTTGACATATGTGTTTTTTTTTGGTAATCTTAGTTCGTAACGTGGCGATGTGGCTCAGCGGTTAAAGCAATCGGTTCATACCCGATAGATCGGTAGTTCGATTCTACCCATCGCCACCAACCCATTTTATTAGTTATTATTTTAACAAACAAAAAATTTAATAAGGTCCCATGGTCAAGCGGTTAAGACACCACCCTTTCACGGTGGTATCAGGGGTTCGATTCCCCTTGGGACTACCAATTTACACCACATATCGTGGTGTATTTTTTATTTAAAATACTAAATATTGTTTTTAGTTTGTAGTGATTATTTTTTATTAGTCGAATTTTAGTCGAATTTTTGATTGTTAAGTATATTAATATACTTGTTGTCAACATCTTTGTTTGATTTTGTATAAACACTTGATGTAACCTTGCTTCCAATTCTATGACCTACCCATGATTGAATTATAAATTCTGGAACTGCTAGTTCTTGACATCTTGTTATGAATGTGCTTCTTAAATCTTTTGTTTTAACATGAAAGTTTAATTCCTTGTTTATTGCATACAAAGTTGTTTTTTGTATCTTTGGTGAAAAGTTGAAAATTCTGCCTTTAATATCTTTATATCTTTTTAATATCTCAATTGATTTTTCAAATAATGGTGCTGTTCTTATTGATTGCTTGTTTTTTGTTGTGTCAACTTGGTTGTTATCGTTAATGCTTTTGTTAATTGTTATTGTGTTATTTGTAAAATCTATATCTTCATTTGTTATTGCTAGACATTCGCCTTTTCTTAAACCTTGATATAAACAGATAAGGAAATAGTCGCCATGCTTAATTTGTTTACAAACTTTTATAAATTCTCTTTCTTGTTCAAAAGTTAAAGGTTGACTATTAGTTTTTTCGTGTTTTGGTTTGTCTATGTTTTGAATTATATTCTTTTCAATAAAATCGTTCTTTAATGCTTTGTCAAACAGCATATATAATAACTCATAAACTTTTTGCCTTTGCCTTTCTGCTTTAATGCTGTTTAATATTGTTAAAACATCAATTGTTGTTATTGCTTTAATATCTTTGTTTAAAGTTTCTTCGTTGATATAGGTTAGTGATTTTTTATAGTCCTTAATAGTTGTTTCTTTAACTTGGTTGATTTTATATAGTTCCAACCATTGATTAAACCATTGATTGAGTGTTAAAACAGTTGTTTTGATTGTTGGCAAACTTATTATTGATGTATCAGCTTGTTGAAGTGCCTTTTTAAGTTTGTTATAACATTCCTTTTGTGTTCTTCCAGATATATAAACTTGTTTTCCGTTTATCATAGGTCTTGCAGTCCATGTACTGCATTTTTTATTTTGTATAATTGATTTTCCTTGATATTTCATGATTTGCTCCTTTTGTTCAGTAGCAAAATCATTCTTACTAAATTCTATATGTATTGGTTGGTTATGAATTCGTTCATAACCTTTTTCAAATGCTCTAATGTTTTTTAGTGCTTGTTCAATAATTTCAATGTTTTTTTATTTCTTGGTGCATTATCATTTGTTGCCTCTCAATTTAGCAATTTCATTAATAATGTCTTGTCTTTCCTTTTCAGCATATTGCATACCTTTCAAATATGCTTGTAGTTCACCAATCATATGATCTGGAACATCAACAAGTTCTTTAATAAATTCAATCTTTTTATTGCTCAATGCAGAAATGTCAATTTCGTTTTCATTTTCTCTGCCAACAATGTTGTCAATGCTTGTATGATATAAATCAGCAAGTTTTTTAAGCATGTCAATGCTTGGTTCATACTTTTCATTTTCATAATTGTTGTATGATTGATGAGTTGTGTTCAAATATTTTGCAACTTGAACTTGAGTTAAATTATGTTTTTTTCTTATTTCTTTTAGTTTCATATTATGTCTCCTTGCAAAATATTATAATATTTTTAAAAAAAATCAAGATTTCTTTGCAAAATCGTTTGACTTTGCAAGTTTTTATATGTATTATTATATTAATAATGCAAGTTTACCTTGCAAAAAGGTGGTAAAAATGGAAGATTTTAAACAAGTAGATTTTAAAAAATACAAATTTATTAAAGATTGTTCTGGTCATGAATGTGATATTGAATCATTAGAAAGAATAACAAATGAAATTAACAGTTGCTTCTCGACTAAACAAGAAAACTTTTTGAATTTATGTGTTTCTTTACGAAATTTAAAAAGATTGTTCTTATCTGATAAATCTTGGTATCGTGGTTTTGATGCTGAAAATGGTCGTTATACTTTTGTACGTTATGTTCTTGAGTTTGGTTTTGAAGTTAGATATGTTGAAAAATGTATTCAATGTGTAGATAAATTTATTTTGTTTAGCGCCGGCGCCGGCGGTTATGAGTTTGATCCTTTGTTTAAAGATTTTAGCAGTTCAAAATTATTTGAATTGTTGTCAGTTTCTCATGAACAATTAGAAAAAGACATAAAAAATAAAAAATTATCATCTGATATGACTTTTAAAGAAATTCGTTCTTATGTCAAAGAACTCAAAGGAACTGAGAAAAAAGAAAATCAAGTTCTAGAAGAACCAACACAAGAAGATAAGGTTGAAATTGATTATAACCCTAACAAACATCATGATAGAAAATACTTTGAAAGTTTATCAAAAGAAGAATTAGTTGAAATAGTTCTTCAATTACAAGATTGTTATGAAAGTTTGTTGGAGGAAGATGACTAATGGCAGAATTCGAAGTGTTAAAAAAGGAAATTCAAGATTTGAGAAATATGCTTAAAATTGAACGAAGAGATTTTGATAAGTTATTTCATAATTATCATAAAGTGTTTAATGATTATTGGCATACAATCGTAAGAATTGCAACTATGCTTGATTTAGATTGTGTTAAAGAAATGAAAATTCGCCAATGCTGTGTCGACAATGAAAATAATCCAATTTATAAAAAATTAGATGAATTGTTAAAAAAGGTTGGTGAACAATAATGAATCCAATTATTACATATTGCGTGTTAGAAAATCGCATTTTATATGAATTTGATTGCAAACATAAAGCAGTTGAATTTGTAGTTCAGAAAGAAACTGAAAAAAAGAAAGTTAAAATGTATCGCAGATTTAGTTATAGTGATACATCTCTTGATAGTTATGAGTGCATATACTCAACAACATTTTAGATAGATATGCGCCAATCGACTGGTGCTTTCTATACCAGCAAGGAAGATATAACACTGGCCACGTTATATTGGACTTGTAAAAACAAAAAATTATTAAAAATTAAGGAGATTTAAAAAATGAAAATTCAAGGAATTTTATTAACTGGAAATGCTGGAGAAAAAAAGGATGACAGCAAAAAGAAATATTTAATGGTAGATGTATTGTTTGACGCAACATCATTACAAAAAGCAAAGATTCACAAATTGTTTGCTGGTGCTGAATATGTTGGAAATTACGATTTAACAGGTTTCAATGTGTTTGATAAAGTTGAAATTGAATATACTCAAGAATTTGGTAGTCAATACATAAAACTTGTTGATATTAAAAAGGTTAAATAGGTGTTCAAATGTTAGTTAATATTTTGTTAATCACAAATTCAATATTAAATTTATTCTTTGGTTTAGTGCTTGGAATTGTTTGTTATTCTTCAATTAAAAGAATTAAGGAAGCAAAAAAACAAGTAAAACCAAATCAAATTAAAAGGTAGGTAATTATGATTAAATTTATAAGTGTTTTGTTGATTGGTGGTTTGATTGCTTTCGCCACTTATCAAACTATTCAAATTATTAGAGTAGTTAAAGAAAGAAAAAAGGCAAAATCTGAAAAAAAGGAGAATGTCAACGAAAATGGAAGGAACAGCGGTAGTTAGTTCAATTATCGAAATTCTAGTTTCTGGAATAACTGGTATTGCTACTGGTATTGGTAGCGGTTTAACTGAATTGGTTAAATCAATCTTCTTCGTAACTGCTGAAGGTGGTACAAGTGAATTATCAACATTCGGTATCATGATTGTTGTGTTTGCTGGAATTTCACTTGCTATTGGTTTGTCTCGTTGGGTGTTACAATTCCTAACAAGTTTGGGCTCTCGCAATAGATAAGATTAGGGAGCACTTGCTCCCTTTTTATTTTCGTTAAATAATGTTATGAGTTATTTATTATGGTTTATTTTAATTGCAATCGCATTGTTCTTTATTGCTAAATTTATGAAACAATTTAAGGTTGCAAAAATAGGTTCATTATGTTTAGTTAATGGCGGTGTTAAGTGTGGAAAATCTACACTTTCAGTTTCCATTGTTCGTAGTGAATATAAGTCAAGAGTTAGAAAAACAAAGTTTATGAATTTCTTTAGAAAATTATTCCATAAACCATTAAAGGAATTGCCTTTGTTATATTCTAATGTTCCCCTTGCTTGTCCTTATGTTCCACTAACTGATGACCTTTTATTAAGAAAGAAAAGATTTGTTTATGGTTCGGTTATTTATTGTCAAGAAGCTTCTTTGGTTGCTGATTCACAATTAATTAGAGATATGGATATTAACCAAAGGTTATTGCTTTTTAATAAATTAATTGGCCATGAAACAAAAGGTGGTGTTATTGTTTATGACACTCAATGTATTAGTGATTTACACTATTCAATCAAGCGTTGTTTATCTAATTATATTTATGTTCATCACTTGGTTAAATGGATCCCTTTCTTCTTAATTGCTTATGTTGAAGAAAACAGATATAGTGATGACAATTCAGTTGTGAATGTTCAAGATAAAGACGTTGAAGAAAAATTGAAGAAAGTATTTATGCTAAAACGAAATTGGAAATATTTCGATTGTTATTGTTACAGTGTTTTAACTGATGATTTGCCAGTTGAAAAAACAATTGTTAAAAACAACTTACAAACTCAAGACTTAAAAGCAAGAAAGATTTTAAGTTTTAGAAAATCAATAGGTGGTGTTGAAAATGAGAAAAAGAACGATTAAGTGTTTATTTGATAATATTTTATGGTACGTGATTTATATGTTACCATTGATTTTTGCTATCATCCATTGGTTTAAAATGGGTGTTGTTGATTTAACAGGTGTTTTTGCTCTTGGCGGTTTTGAATTGTTTGCAGATAATATTGTATTTACAAGTTTAAACTCAATCTTTGGTGCTAGTGGTATTATTCCATTATTTGCTGGAAATGGTCTTTTAATGTATTTATCTTACTTTATTATTTGCATGATTGTACACCTTGCTGTTGATTGTTTGTTATTTATTGTTCGTCTTGCTCATAATTGGATGGATGGAATTGTAGGAGGTAAAAATGACTAAAAATAAGAATTTATTTAAGAATATATCTTTATTGTTTTGTTTAGTTCCTATGTTGCTTTTATCTTTATTTTGTTTAGTGCCTAAAAGAAAAGATATGTTAGTTTCTGCTGATTATGTAGCAACTGATAATTTTGTTTTTTATGGATCTAACTTTGTAACTTATGCGACTTGTTCTTCTACTGCTGGTGTTTTTGATGGTCATAATTTTATTAGTTCTGCTTTAACTATTTCTTTGGTTGATGGTTCTTATTTTATAAATGTTAAAGGTTCTTTTAAGGTTACAAGCTCTGCCGGTTCTCGTTCATTAGATTATACTTATGATATTCCGGAAAGTTCTTATAATAATCCTTTCCAAACTAATTTTGTTTGGAATGTTCCTTTTTCTGATTTACCTGGTTATGGTGTTTATATGGGGTTTTTTCGTTATGGTAATTTAAGTTCTTCAATTAATAGAGTTGTTTTTGTTAGCACTCAAGGACCTTCTGGTGGTTGGGATTATAACTGGGTAATTTATTATGATTCTAACGATAACTTTGTTTCATTTTTTTATCAAATATCTCATTTGTCTGATTACTTGAATTATCGTCCATATGGCTTTACTAATAGAACTTATTATATTAATTTGGGTTATTTAACTGATAATAGTTATTATCAAGCTGGTTATACTGATGGCTACAATCAAGGTACAGCGGATGGCTCAAATAGTGGTTATTCTGATGGCTATAGTGCTGGTGAATCTGTTGGTTATGGTAATGGTTATAATGATGGTATTATTGCTGGTGGTAATTATTCATTTAACAGTTTAATTGGTGCTGTTATTGATGCTCCAGTTTCTGCTTTTACAAGTTTGTTAAATTTTGAGTTGTTTGGTGTTAATATTCTTGGTTTAATTACTGGATTATTATCTCTTGCTGTTATAGTTTTAATTATTAAATTATGTATGGGTGGTAGGTAATGAATGATAAAGGTAGTGGTTTTAAAATATTATTTTCTATTTTAGCATTGATTTTATCTATTGCTTTGATATTTTCAGTTATTCGTATTGCTTTTGGTTCTGATGCTTTATCTTTTACTTCAATATTAAATTATTCCGCAAATACTCCAACAATTGATATTTCATATGTTGAATATTTAAGTATTGGTGGCGATTGGGGTATTGTTGATGGTTTAAGAAGATTTTTAAATACTATAATGACAGTGTTTAATATTGGTATTTGGATGTGTAAAAACATTGGCAACTTATTATTGTTTGTTTTCTATTATGTTACTTTGTTGTTTGTTGCTTAATAGTTGTCAAGGACAAGGGGAAGGATAAAAGCGAAGCGATTATGTTCACCCCTTGACAACAACATTTAATTATAATCTCGCAACCACTGGCAAGATTTCTTGCCGGGGGTTATCAACTTTCTAAATTGTCCGCTTATGCTTCTTGCGTAGGGTTACTTTGCAAAGGGGCGACAGCCCCA
>JAZQYA010000004.1:0-7670 GCA_045633245.1 Candidatus Onthoplasma sp. | reverse complement strand
TTATTATTCGATATTTTTTTTAATAATTTTTTTGTTTCGTTTTGAAAAAAAATTAAAACTTTTTTTGCTGTAAAAATATTTGTTTTTTATGTATTTTTTTAATTTTTTATTGTTTTTTTATTGTTTTTTACATATTTTTTATGCGTTTTTAAATTTTTTTTGATTTTTTATATGCTTATTATCTACAACAATAAAGAAAATATATATAAAGAAAACATATTTAATTTCACATCAACAAACTTTTCAAAGACATTTAAGACCAACTCAAAAATTAACCCAACTCAAACAAAGAAAAAAAGAACAAGATTAAGTTGTTCTTTTTTTTAATAGGGTTTTTTAATCAAAATAATTTATTCCAATTTGATTTTTTAATTTAATTAGATTTTCACGAGCAATTTTTCTCGCTTTTTCTGTTCCATTTTTCAAAATTTCAAAAATATTTTCAGGACACTTTTCCAATTCTTTTCTTCTTTCTCTAATTGGAGCAATCACGTCTTGCAGAACATTATTTAAAAATTTTTTAATTTTCATATCACCCAAACCACCACGAGTGTAATGCGATTTGAGTTCGTCTAAATTTCTATATTCCGGCAAATACTTTTCAAAATCCTCAGCCTTGGCAAAAACATCAAGATAAGTGAAAACCGTGTTACCCTCAACCTTACCCGGATCTTCAATTCGAATATGATTAGGATCTGTAAACATTGAGAAAACTTTTTGTTTTATAACATCCGGCTCGTCGCTCAAATAAATACAGTTACCCAAACTCTTGCTCATTTTTGCATTTCCATCAGTTCCAACCAAACGATGACACTTTTTATCTTCAGGCAAAACAGCTTGCGGTTCCAACAGTCTTTCACCATAAAGATTGTTAAACGATCTCACAATTTCACGTGTTTGTTCAATCATTGGCAACTGATCATCACCAACCGGGATAATTGTTGCATCAAACGCAGTGATGTCTGCAGCCTGACTTATTGGATAAGTTAGAAAGCCCACCGGTATTGTTCCGCTGAAATCTTTTTGTTTCAACTCTTCTTTCACTGTTGGATTACGCTCAAGCCTAGAAAGAGTTACAAGATTCATATAATAAAACATGAATTCAGTTAACTCACTCACCCCACTTTGAATAAAAAATGTAACTTTGTTTGGATCAAGCCCTACAGACAAATAATCCAACATAACTTGTAAAACATTATCTTTAACTTTTTGAACATTTCCATAATTGTCTGTTAAAGCCTGCGCATCAGCAACCATGACATAAAAATCATCATAATTACCTTCATTTTGCAATTGAACTCTTCTTTTTAAACTACCAACATAATGCCCCAAATGCAAATGGCCAGTTGGTCTGTCTCCTGTTAATATTATTTTTTTATTCATGTGTCTCTCCTTTTTATATTATACCAAATATTTTAATTTAAGTCTATTAACTTTTAAGGTCAAAATATCCAATTAAGTTAATCAACAACTCGCTATAATTTTGATATTCTCTTATATCAACAAATTCATTTGGTTTGTGAGCTAAAGCCATGTCGCCAACACCAAAAATAATAGCATCTCCACCAAGCGATTGGTAATACCCCGCTTCACAACCACCCATAAACTTTTCAATTTTCAAATTCAATTTTTCCGCGATGCTTTTAATCAATATTTCATTTTTCATTTCTAAAGGCGGAATTTCTAATAATTTTTTTATTTTTATTTGAGTTCTATATTCTTTTTCTAATTGTTTTATTTTATTTAATATTAATTTTAAAAATTTTTTAACATCTGTTGAACTTGTTGAGCGAATATCGAATTTAAGCTTACACCTGGCAGGAACACGATTAACAATATCTCCACCAGCAACAACTCCACAATTTGAAGTGAGCGTTGTGAATTGATTTTGTTCGTTTTCAATGAAAGTAATCAACTTTGCCACAACACTGATTGCATTAATGCCTTCTCTTAAAATACTGCTGTGACATGCCTTACCAAACGCTTCAATTTCAAATTCATAACAACCATTCGCCGTGCTATTTATTCTGTTTTGAGTTGGCTCACCAACAATAGTAAACTTTGGTTTTATATTAAGGTTTTTAAGCGTTTCAACAATATTTTCAACACAAATCAAATCTGTTTCTTCGTCTGTCGTTAGCGCCACAACAATTGGTATTTGAAATAATTTCAATTTTGCAATATTATCTAATATAACAGCCACAAAACTTTTCATATCAATGCTTCCCAATCCATAAGCCCTACCATTAATTTCAATTAATTCAAACGGATTGGTGTTATATTTTTCAAAGTCTGGCGCAACTGTGTCAATGTGACCAGACAACACAATCGGTTCAATATCTTTAAGTTTAGTGTTAATGCCAATAATAATACTTTTATCATCATTTTCTTTATTTTTAATTATCTTAATTTCTTCAGCGACTAAAGCAAATCTGGTTTTTAAATATCTAATTATTTCATCTCCATTTTTATAAGAATTAATAGAAACCAATTCTTTTAAATTTTCTAACATAATCTTCTCCTTTTAATTTTAAAAACAAAAAACCCGCTTAAGTACGTTTAACAAAACATACCAGCGGGTTATAAGAACTTTTATTAGAATCCATTAATATGTTTTGCGAACAGCCAAAAACCCATTCACAAAACATAAAGCGTTTGTGAATGTGTATTAGCTATGCCACAAAACTAATGAATAAAACATAAAGTCCTCCTTTATTAATTATATGTTAACACTCAAAATTCGATTTGTCAATAAGTTTCAGACCAATTTTAAAACAAAAATCCCGCAATTGCGGGATTTTTAATAATTCAATTTAATCAGTTATTAAAACTAAAATTATTAAACAATTGATTATTTAATAATTTCAGCAACAACACCTGAACCAACTGTACGTCCACCTTCACGGATAGCGAATCTCATACCTTTTTCGATAGCGATTGGGTTGATCAATTCAATTTCCATTGTGATGTTATCACCTGGCATAACCATTTCAACTCCTTCTGGAAGTTTGATTGAACCAGTGATGTCAGTTGTACGAACATAGAATTGAGGTCTGTAACCATTGAAGAATGGAGTATGACGACCACCTTCTTCTTTCTTCAAAACGTAAACTTCAGCTTTGAATTGAGTGTGAGGTGTGATAGAACCAGTTTTAGCTAAAACTTGTCCTCTTTCAATTTCAGTTCTTTGGATACCACGAAGAAGCAATCCAGCGTTATCTCCTGAACGAGCTTCGTCAAGTGATTTACGGAACATTTCGATACCAGTGATAACTACTTTACGAGTTTCTTTGATACCAACTAATTCAACTTCTTCATTAAGTTTAACGATACCACGTTCAACTCTACCTGTAGCAACAGTACCACGACCAGTGATTGAGAATACGTCTTCAACTGGCATTAAGAAAGGTTTATCAGTATCTCTTTCTGGGTTTGGAATGTAAGAGTCAACAGCAGCCATTAATTCTTTAATACAGTCACAAGCTGGATCATTAACGTTACCTGCTTGAGCAGCTTCTAAAGCTTTGAATGCAGAACCTTTAATAACTGGAATGTCGTCTCCAGGGAATTCGTAAGCTGATAATAAATCACGGATTTCCATTTCAACTAATTCAAGAATTTCAGGATCATCAACAAGGTCAGTCTTGTTCATGAATACAACAATGTAAGGAACGCCTACTTGACGAGCAAGCAAGATGTGTTCTTTAGTTTGTGGCATTGGACCATCAGTTGCAGCAACAACGAGGATAGCACCATCCATTTGAGCAGCACCAGTGATCATGTTTTTAACATAGTCTGCGTGTCCTGGACAGTCAACGTGTGCATAGTGACGATTTTCAGTTTCATACTCAATGTGTGAAGTATTAATTGTGATTCCACGAGCTCTTTCTTCTGGAGTGTTATCGATTGCAGCGTAGTCTTTTTTATCAGCAGCATAACCAAGACCAGCCAATGTGCAGTTGATAGCAGCTGTAAGAGTTGTTTTACCGTGGTCAACGTGACCAATTGTACCAATATTACAATGTGGTTTATTTCTTTCAAATTTAGCTTTTGCCATTTTTAAAAATCTCCTTATTATATATTTGACAATAGTATTTTACTTTATAATCACTTATAAAGTCAAGCGAATTATATTATTTTTTTAAATAATTAAGCTTGCAATTTCTTACGTTCTCCAACAATCTTGTCAGAAACGTTCTTTGGAGTTTCAGCGTAGTGGCTGAACACCATATCGAATGATCCACGACCTTGTGTAGATCCACGAAGATCAGTCATGTAACCAAACATTTCGCTAAGTGGAACTTCGGCGTGAACCACTTGACTACCACCTGGTTTTGATTCAGTTCCTGTTAAGATACCTCTACGAGAAGTTAAACCTCCCATAACTGTTCCTAAATATTCATCTGGAACTTCAACGTCAACTTTCATGATAGGTTCTAAGAGTACCGGATCTGCTTTTCTCATAGCTTCTTTAAACGCCATAGAACCAGCAATTTTGAACGCCATTTCACTTGAGTCTACATCGTGGAATGAACCGTCATAAACGTTAACTTTAAAGTCGATAACTTCATAACCAGCAACCACACCAGATTTTTTAGCTTCTTGAACACCAGCGTCGATTGGTCCGATGAATTCCTTAGGAATAGCACCACCAACAACAGTGTTTTCGAAGATGTAACCCTTATCTCTTTCCAATGGTTCCATTTTAATCTTACAGTGACCATATTGTCCACGACCACCAGATTGTTTAATATATTTTCCTTCAGCTTCAACAGCTCTACGGATTGTTTCTTTGTAAGCAACTTGTGGACGACCAACCGTTACTTCAACACCAAATTCACGTTTCATACGATCAACTAAGATATCAAGGTGCAATTCACCCATACCTGCGATGATTGTTTGACCAGTTTGCTCATCAGTATAGGCCTTAAATGTTGGGTCTTCTTCCATAAGTTTTCCAAGAGCAATACCAAGTTTTTCTTGAGCTTGTTTATCTTTTGGTTCAATTGCTTGCTCAATAACTGGTTTCATAAATTCCATTTCTTCCAATTTAATTGGATGAGCTTCATCACACAAAGTGTCACCAGTTCCAGTGCATTTTAAACCTACAACAGCACAAATATCACCAGCCAAAACTTCGTCAATATCAGTTCTGTTATTAGAATGCATATGGAGCAAACGACCAATTCTTTCTTTCTTACCTTTAGAAGCATTAAGAACATAGCTTCCTGCGCTTAATTTACCGCTATAAACACGGATAAATGTGATTTTACCAACATAAGGGTCAGTTGCAATCTTGAATGCAAGAGCCGCAAATGGTTCATTGTCACTATTATTTCTTTCAACTTCTGTTCCATCTTCAAGAGTTCCCTTGATAGCTTGAACATCGATTGGGCTTGGCATGTAGTCTACGATTGCATTAAGCAATTCTTGAATACCTTTGTTTCTTGCAGCTGTTCCGCAAAGAACTGGGAACATTTTAAGTTCAAGAGTAGCCTTACGAATGCCGCGTTTAATTTCTTCCATTGTGAGTTCTTCACCCATGAAGAATTTATCTAATAATTCGTCATCAGTTTCTGCAACTGATTCGATCATTTTTTGTCTATATTCTTGACATTGAGCAAGCATGTCAGCTGGAATTTCTTCTTCTCTAACATCTTTTCCCAAATCATCATAGAACACATAAGCTTTCATTTTAATTAAGTCGACAAATCCCTTGAATGTTTCTGCTTGTCCAATAGGAAGTTGCAATGGAACAGCGTTTGCGCCAAGTCTTTCTCTCATGCTATTAACAGCCTTCAAGAAATCCGCGTCATTAATGTCCATTTTGTTTACGAAACACATTCTTGGAACTTTAAACTTAGAAGCTTGTCTCCAAACTTTTTCTGATTGAGTTTGAACACCAGCACGAGCACTAAACAATGCAACAGCACCGTCCAATACTTTTAAAGAACGTTCTACTTCAACTGTGAAGTCAACGTGTCCTGGAGTGTCAATGATATTGATTGTTGCATCTTTCCATTGACAAGTTGTACAAGCAGAAGTGATTGTGATACCTCTTTCTTGTTCTTGAGCCATCCAGTCCATTGTTGCAGCACCATCATGAACTTCACCTAATTTATGGTTAATTCCAGTGTAGAACAAAATTCTTTCAGTTGTTGTTGTTTTACCAGTATCAATGTGAGCCATGATACCGACATTTCTCATTTTTTCTAATGGAACTTTTCTTGCCATTTAATCCCCCTTAAAATTACCAACGATAGTGAGCGAAAGCCTTGTTTGCTTCAGCTTGTCTATGCATATCGTCACGTTTTTTGATTGCTCCACCTGCTTGATTGTAAGCATCAGCTAGTTCAGCAGCAAGTCTGTTTTCCATACCTCTTTCGTTACGCTTTCTAGCACACATAACCAACCAACGAATTGCTAAAGTTTGTTGACGATCAGCACTTACTTCCATTGGAACTTGATAGTTAGCGCCACCAACACGTCTAGCTTTAGTTTCAAGTTTTGGTTTAATGTTTTCAATAGCAGTGGTTAAAACTGTTAAAGCTTCTTCACCAATTTTTTCACTAGCTTTTGTCATTGCAGTGTAAACAATTGATTGAGCAATGCCTTTTTTACCATCTAACATCACTTGGTTAACGATCTTTGTTACCAAAGTTGAGTTATACAATGGATCTGCTAAAACTTCACGTTTTACAGCCGCATTTCTTCTTGACATAATTATCTCCTTTTTTTAAATTTCAATTTTACGTTTGAAAAGCATTATTTTCAAACACAACCTTAACTAAATAAATATTTTTAAAATTTCATAACGTTAGTGCTAATGGCCTATTTAGGTCTCTTAGCGCCATATTTACTTCTACCTTGTTTACGTTTTTGAACAGCAGCAGTATCTAATGCACCACGAACAACGTGATATCTAACACCTGGAAGGTCAGGCACACGTCCGCCACGCACTAAAACCACGTTATGTTCTTGCAAGTTATGACCTTCACCTGGAATGTAACAAGTTGTTTCTTTTCCATTTGAAAGACGAACTCTACAGATTTTACGTAAAGCTGAGTTTGGTTTCTTAGGTGTTGTTGTTGTAACAGTTAAACAAACTCCTCTTTTTTGTGGACATTCTTCCAACAAAATTGATTGAGATTTTGTTTGTTCAGGTTTTCTACCTTTTCTTACCAATTGATTAACTGTAGGCATGTATATTCCTCCTTATAAAATTTTTAAAGCAACCTCTTTTGGCATATGCCAAGTATTAACAAAGCAGCATTTTGTACAATACGAATTTATTATAATAAATTGCAACAAAATTGTCAATAGTTTTAAGAAAATTGTTGACTATTTTTAGCGCTTCATTCACAACCTTTTTGTAAAGGATAAAAAGCAACAAATAAGCTAAGAATTGTGTATGCAACAAGCGAACTAACAAAGATGTAATTTGTATATCAATCAAATATTTTAAGAAATTTTCTTTTTAAAGTTTAAATTAAATTTTTGCTATAAAAATTCTAAAATAATATTATTTATTATTCAATTTTTCACTCATAATTTTAATATTAAAATAATTATTTCAAAAGTAATTAATACCCTATTTTATAGTATTTTAAAGATGTTTTTAATTTGTTTATTTTAACTATTTATTTTATTTTTGCATAAGAATTATTATT
>JAZQYA010000003.1:0-27433 GCA_045633245.1 Candidatus Onthoplasma sp. | reverse complement strand
AAGCATTGCAACCATAAGAATTGCCATAATGATAACAGCAAAAGTTGACTTAGTCATCTTTTTTGATTTCATTTTTGTCATTTTTAATTTCCCCTTTTTTATTTTTTTGTCTATATAGACATATAATTTGTGTGTTTTCTAACACACACCGTTTAACATTTGTGATTATGAGTGAACCCATATCACCACTCCTGTTAAACAAATTTGCAAATTTGTTTAAAGAGTTTTCTCTCTTTGGAGTTTTATCATTTGTGATAACCTTCCAACCTTGAAACCACTCAACAAATTGAGTTGTTTCATTTCCCCCTGCACAAACGAGTTTGTGATGAGAAATTTTAAACAATCTACATCGACCTCGATCATTTACAATTTGATTTTAACTTTTTTCGACAACAATAGTCAAACATTTTTTAACATTTTTTTAAAATTTTTTTAAAATTATTTTTTTCTTTTTGCTAACATTTTTTGGAAATATTTATAAAAATGCTATTTTATAGTGAAAAAACGACATTTTTTAATAAATTATTAAATAAAAAATCAAATTAAAAAACTTTTAAAATTAAAAAAAAAATTAGCAATCAAAATAATTTTTTGTTGCCAATTTTTCATTTTATTTTATTAACTCATCAATTTTTCCGCCACCCAAACATGTTCCATCTTCCAAATAAAGCACTGCAAATTGACCAATTGCAACTGCGCGTTGACTTTGCTCAAAAGTTAACTTTATTGTTTTTTCATCAAGCAATT
Organism: Candidatus Onthoplasma sp.; assembly: GCA_045633245.1. Taxonomy (GTDB): domain Bacteria; phylum Bacillota; class Clostridia; order Christensenellales; family UBA1242; genus Onthoplasma. The sequence continues at coordinate 26,686 of JAZQYA010000003.1, read as the reverse complement.
CAACTTTTGTTTTTTGATCTGGTTGACGATATCTCAATTTCACGCCACACACAAATTCGTTTTGGTTAATTTTGTTGATCCAATTAAAATCTTTAACAACACAGCCTGATGAAAACATTTGATCGCTTTCGCCACAACTAACATATAACGTGTTGGTTTGAACATTCTTTTCAACAACAAACCAACGATCAAGTGCGTAGCCATTTTTTCCGCCAATATTAAGACCTCTTCTTTGACCAATTGTGTATTTTGAAATGCCTGTGTGTTTTCCAACAACATTGTTGGTTTTCTTGTCAACAATATTGCCCGCTTTTTCTGGATAGTTCTCACTCATGAAGTCTTTGAATTTTTGCGAGCCTAAGAAACAAACATCATAACTATCTTTTGTTTGTTTTGTTATCAAATTGTTTTCTTCTGCGATCTTTCTTGTTTCTGACTTTGTTAAATTTCCAAGTGGAAACAAAACTTTTGAAATTTGTTCATTAGATAAACCACACAAAAAATAGGTTTGATCTTTTTCTTTGTCCACCGCTTTTTTTAAATAATGACCATTTTCATTATGTTCAACAACTGCATAATGACCGGTTGCAAAATAGTCCGCGTTCAATTCTTCCATATAATCTAAGAATGGTTTAAATTTAACTTCTTTGTTGCAAACAACACATGGATTTGGTGTTCTCCCAGCCAAATATTCAGAAACAAAATATTCTTTAACTTTTTTCATGTGATCTTGATAATCAACCACAACACATTCAATTCCCAACTCTGAGCAAACTTCTTTAACGCGCTCTTCATCTTCTGCTCTTGTTTCTGGATTTTCGCCACGCATGTGAAGACCAATGACTTTATAACCTTGTTGCTTAAGCAAACACGCCGCCACCGAGCTATCTACGCCACCACTTAAACCAACCACCACTTTCTTTTGCATATTTCTCCTCTAATTGACATATTAACCAAATTATATCTTTATCTAATGCTAAGTTAAACAGTATTATAATAATAAATAAATTTGTTAAATTATAATAATATTATTTTCTGCTCACAGGAATTCTAAAACTGTTAAAACAAACTTTCACAATATCAACAAGCCACATCAAAGCAACTATCCCCCAAATCAAAACCAAAAGTGTGAAAATTTGATATAACTCTCCTGTTGGGGTGGTTTTTATCATAACATTAATAATTGCGTTAACAATTCCAACCGCAAAAAAGATTGTGAAGAATGCTCCCATTTTATATCTTCCAACATAATAATAATGCACCCCTGTGAACCCCAAAAAAATGGTTAGTAGCAAAAGCGGAACAAATTTAACGTCGCTTGGTCTGCCTTTGCGCATAAGCACCCTATCTTTCTCTCCACTGTTTATCGCTTCTTTTGCTTCCTTGTTTGTTGCTTCATTGAATTTTACGAAGTTAAGTTGACAACTTGGGCAGGAAACAGTTTCAACCGGCATTCTTTTATTGCATCTTGGACAATACTTATTTTTAAATAAATTCATACATTAATTATACCATATTTATATTTATTTGTAAAGAAACAAGTTTGTTTTGCTGGATTTTTTGTTTATTTTAAGTTAAAATACTTTTAATAAATTAGAATGCTCATGGAGGTGTTATGATTATTTTATCTTGCGACCATGCAGGTTTTGACTATATGCAAAAACTTATGCAATATTTCGACAAACACAATTTGGAATATAAATATATGGGGCCAACCGAATATAATGGCGAAGACGATTATCCCGATTTCATACACCCCGCAACCAAAGAAGTTTTGAAAGATGAGGACAATTGCGGAATTTTTATGTGCGGAAGCGGTGCTGGAGCGAATATTGTTGCAAATAGATATAAGGGAATTAGGTCAATTTGTGCGAGCGACCCTGTTGAAGCTTTCTTTGCGCGAAAAGATGAAGATGCAAACGTTTTAACCATTGGCGCACGTTTTGTTAGTTTCAGAAAGGCAATCAAAATTATTCAAATCTTTTTAACTAGCGAATTTGAAGGCGGACGCCACGCAAGAAGAATTGCAAAGTATTAGAAAACAAGACCAATACGGTCTTGTTTTTTGTTGCCTGATCATATAAAAACTAAAATTTTGGTGTGTAACACCCATCGGCACTAGACAGGTCTTGCGTGAAACAATTTGTCATGTTTAGTTTAAGGGCGTGATTAACCACTCTTTTATATTCTAGGGGTGTGATTTTTCGGTTTATTTCGTTATGTTTTATCGCCTCGTATCGTGGTTCATATTGGCTCATTAAGCTAACAATTGAATTTTCACCAATTTCGTCGTGAATGAAATTTAAACATTTAACGCTGTCCGATGTGTGCGTTGGCAAAATCAGGTGACGAATGATTAACCCGCTTTTGATTAGGCCATTTTCAATTATATCTTTTGGTTGGTTTTCTTTCATTTGTTTTATTGCTGTTTTTGCGTTTTCCACATAGTTGTTGGCTTTGCTATATTTCTGAGATAACTCATTATCCATATATTTCAAATCAACAAGGTAAACATCAACATAATCTTTCAATTTCTTGATCGTTTCTTTGAGTTCATAGCCATTGCTATTCCAAACAATTGGGATTTGGGGTTTATATATTTTTAGCGCTTCAAGAATTTGATTTGTAAAGTGGCTTGGGGTGACCAAATTTATATTTAATGCGCCCCTTTTTTCAAGTCTTTTAAAGATTTGCGCTAGTTTTTTTATTGTTATGTTTTTCCCTTTATTTTTGTGGCTGATTGGATGGTTTTGGCAAAAAATGCATTTAAGATTGCAACCCGTGAAAAATATTGCACCACTTCCTTTTGAATTATCTTCACCGCTTATTATCGGTTCTTCATAGTGGTGAAACATAACTTTGCTTATTCGAACTTTTTCAAATTGTCCACAAAAACCGGTTTGCTTTTTCCTTTCAGCATTGCACAATCTTGGGCAAATGTCACATTTCATATTAATCCTTTTCTTTCTTTAAAAAGCATATAAAATTAATAAAATTTTGTCAATAATTTGTTCTATTTTGGCGGACAAGCAAGTAAAATATTTTATCAACATTAAAGGAGATTTTTATGAAAAAAAAGAAATTTTATTTCTTACTTTTATTTGTGGCATGCCTGTTCGTTCTCTCTGCTTGCGGAAAAAACAAAATTAACCTAAGCGATTACGTTATTGAAAAGAGAGAAAATTTGTTTGTTGCGTGCGATGATATCTATTCGGTGAGTTTCTCAACAGGAATGAGAGAAAGCAATTATCATTTTGATGGGATTGTTAATGAAATGGTACCTTTCGGCGTGCTCACTTTAACGCGAAACAATAACTCTTCACTTGCTAATGACACATATTCATACATTGTCACAATAAACGATAAAACTTATAGCGGATTTTTGGAAAAAAACAATAACAACAACTCTTATTCAGCCGATTTGGAAGTCAACACCATTGGAGATGAAAACATTAATGTTCAAATAAGTTTCACTGGTTATACATTTAATCAAAATCTTGAAAATTTAGGAAAATCTTTCCAAGTTGACAGCGCCAGCGCTTTGAAAGTGGCGCAAACCGAACTCAAGGAAGAAATTGAAAATGTTTTAAACGACAAAAATGTTAAAATTGAAGTTGTTATGAAAATTATGAAAGATTATTCAAGCGAAGATCTTAAACATTATTATTGGTATGTTGGAATAATTTCAACCAATGGAGAAACAATGGGAATTCTGATCGATGCGAACAACGCAGATGTTATCGCCAAAAAATTGTAATAAGCAAAATGCAGTTAAAAAAACTTAGTTCTTCACTAAGTTTTTTTCAATTTGTTAATTAAATATTTAAACCTATCAGCTAATTCAAACGCATCTAAAAACGCTTCTTCAAGACTTTCATTCTCTAAATAGATTTTTACTTGGTCTATCAAATTTGTGTGCTCATACTTGATTAATCTCAATTCTTCTTTTGCAATGTGGATCTTGATTTTTAATTTTTCACACAACGCCTCACCCATTATACTTGCAAAAAAATTAAAAAACTCACTTTTGTAATTATATGTTCCCGTTATTCCAACAATTCTACACAATCGCATCACACACAACTCTTTTATCACTTCCGCTAATTCGGTGTTAAAAATTTTGGGATCTTCTAAACCTAAATAATCACAAACCTTTCTTATTGTTTTTTCTCGCTCCACTTTGCTAGCATTAATTTCAGATATATTCATGTCTACAAAATAGCATTTTTTTGTACAAATGTCAATTATTTTGTACAAAATTGTTAAATATTGGAGACTTTTGCAAGGGAATTATGCTCTTTTTCATACCTTGTCTTCATAAACTTATACTTTTCAGACAAATCGAATATGTATTTTTGTTTGGCGTCTAATGAAAGAGTGTTGTAATATTTGTAATCCACTAACTCTTTTATTGGATTAATAACCACTTCATCTCTATCTAAAATCTTGCAAACTTTTTCATATAATTCTTGCTCATGAACACCAAAACACGCTTTTGCATAAGGAATTTGTTCAAAAATTGATTTCTCCTTGTTAAAATTTCTCATTCTAGATTTTGCATCTTTTGCCAAGAAATATAATTTACCTTTAACTTTTTTTCTCATATATCCCCCTTTAAACGAGTGTAATTTAAGTTTATTAAATTAAAAAAATTTACCCAAACATATCAAATGAGAAAAAATGTTGAAAATTGTCTAATTTTAGCAAAAACCGAACATATCTTATAGTTCTTGCCGAAATCATTAAAATCTTTTTTAAAAACATATTAAAAAAGGAGCACTATGACTCCTATTTGTTTTTCTTTAAAAATTGTTTAATTGTTTCATCTATTTTTTTCTGATATTTTACACTTAGATAAAACAATAATGCAATCACAAGCAATATAATTCCCCAAACCATTAATCCCCACCCAGTAAACGGAATGAGTGAACCATTCGCAAAGAATACAGTGCAAGCAATTCCAATTGAACGAGCAATGATATTTGTAATCAAAAAGAAACTGAAACTCATGTTTGTTAATCCCGCCACCACGCAGAGGATATCGTCTGGAAACAATGGAAATATCATCATAAGAAAAAACAAATACTTTCCGTGCGTCATTCTTTCAATCCATTTTTCACAATCTTCTTTGCCAACAAGCCAATTCAAAAATTTCCTTCCCGCTTTTCTGCCTATCCAAAACATGATTATGCTGCCAATCATAACGGCAATAAAACTTAAAATAAAAGCTGTCCATCTACCAAACACGAGTGTTCCTGCAATGGTTACTAAAATCGATGGGATTTGCAAAATTGTGGTTTGCAAAATTTGTAAGATTACAAATATGATAAAACTAAAAACACCGCCACTTTCAACAATTTTCTTTATTTTTTCAATTGAGTTTATCTTTTCCCAAATATTAGTTGCCTTAATTGCTATATAACCCAATAAAAACAAGGCTATTAAAATAGTAAAAGTCAAAATCAACCGAATAAGTTTTGATTTTGACTTTTTTTTATTATTTAATTCGTCATTTTTATTGTCATACATTTTTATATTATATTCTATGCATGAAATATTTATTTATTGAATATTTAGAAATTTTGAGTGATTTTAATTGATTTTGGCAATTTTCATAATATTTGTTCCGCCATTCTTTTTAGGTGTTCCACAAGTGATAACAACCATATCATTAGTTTTAGCAATATTGTGTTTTTTAACAAGGTCGTTTGAGATATTAAACATTTCATCTATTGAATTATATTCATCCGTTAAAACCGGTTTAACACCCCACTTGAGCTCCATTTGCCTATAAACCATCTGGTTAGGTGTTGCGCCAATTATATCCACTCTTGGACGGAATCTACTGATTAATCCGGCACTAATACCTGAATTTGTGTGAACAACTATCGCTTTTATATTTGAAGTGTTACTTGCTGTTACAACACTTTGCGAAACAACGTCCTCAATTGTGTTAATACTATCACAGTCGACCAATTTAAATGGTTTTATGTTTTTTTCTGTTTCAACACAAACTTGCGCCATTGTTTTAACTGCAAGATCAGGATTTTTGCCTGAAGCTGTTTCACCTGACAACATAACGCAACTTGTTCCGTCATAAACAGCATTAGCAATATCCGTAACTTCTGCTCTTGTTGGCCTGCGATTTTCAATCATGCTTTCCAACATTTCTGTTGCTGTGATAACTGTTTTTCCCTTTAACACTGTCTTTTTGATGATTTGTTTTTGAAGCTCTGGAAGTCTTTCCATTTTCACTTCAACACCAAGATCTCCACGAGCAACCATTATTGCATCACTATGATCAATAATTTCATCAAGATTATCAACACCACATTGAGATTCTATTTTAGAAATAATTTGCATATTTCCACCATTCTTAGAAATAAAAGATCTCAAAGTTTTTACATCGTCTTTTGAGTTTATAAAACTTGCAGCAATTAGATCAACATCATTTTTTATTGCCCACAAAATATCTTGTTTGTCTAATTCATTAAGATATGGCACATTAAGTTTAACTCCTGGAACAAACAAACTTTTCCTATTTGAGAGTGTTCCATCGTCCATCGCTTTAGTTACAACATCAGCATTTTGCACTTCTACAACTTTAAAGGTTAATAATCCATTGATAGCAAGAATCTTATCGCCAACTTTGATGTTTGATAAAATTTGTGGATGATTAATTGAAACTTTTGTTTCATCTCCAACAATATCATTTGAAGTGAATGTGAAAATTTGACCTTTTTTGATTTCAACCGAACCACTTTCAAACGTTTTAACTCTAAGTTCGGGACCACGAGTGTCAATCATAATTGGCAATGGAACGTTTAACTCTTTCCTAAGTTTTTTAACATTTTTTAATATTGTTTCCATATCTTTTAATTTGGCGTGAGAAAGATTTATTCTCACAACATTTAAGCCAGCCAAAACCAAACTTTTCATAACATCATAAGAAATTGATGCTGGCCCTATCGTTCCAATTATTTTTGTTTTTCTCATAAAACCCCTTTTATTACAAATAATTACAAAAATATTATATCACAAAAAATTGATAAATAGAAACATTTTTGAAATAACTTTATTGGTTTTTGTTATTTTTTTAATTAAAATTTTAAATATAAATTAAATGTAATTCTTAATTAAATTAATTTTATTGATGTTTTTAATATTTTTAACGAATTTAAAAAAACTTTTAAATATATATTGAATTTATAAGAAAATATGATATACTTTTAAAACTTGGGGATGAAACAGTTTCGACTTGTTTGTCATGATTTGATACGCATGCCGTGCGGTGGCACGTTAAAAACATTTTCGTTCTGCACGAAATAAATAAACGCAAACAACAATAAACTTGCTTACGCTGCTTAATGGCTAAGCCGTCAATTTAATGGTACCGATACATTAAAATTTGGCGTCGATTATCGGTCAAGGTCAATATTGTTTTCCTAGCCAATGTTGAGCCCAATTTAGGATAGCAAAATTTAAGTGTTAATGCTAGTTGAATTTTGTGAATATAGTCATTAACTAAGCATGTAGTGTATGATTTCCTGCCAAGTAAGGACATGGGTGCAACTCCCATCATCTCCACCACACCAAAGCTATGTTGCAACAACATAGCTATTTTTTATTGTTATAATACTTGATTAAAAGAATGACTTTTGATATAATGAAAACAATTTAAAAGGAAAATATTTAATGGATAAAGACAAGGTTGTATTATTAATTCCCGCACTCAACCCTGATGAAAAATTAGTTAATTTGGTAAAGGAATTAAAACACGAATCATTTAACAATATTTTTATAGTTAATGATGGTAGTAAACAAAATTATTTACATATATTTGAAGAAGTTAAAAATTTAGGTTGTAAAGTTTTTCAACATTATAAGAACTACGGAAAAGGCAGAGCGTTAAAAAATGCTTTCAATCAATTGTATTATGAATTTCCTGATTTTGAAGTTGTTGTAACATTAGACGCTGACGGTCAACACAAAGTTAAAGATGTTATTAATGTTGCAGAAACAACAATGAAACAAAAAGATAATCTTGTGTTAGGATCCCGAGAGTTTGGAAAAGATGTTCCTTTTAGAAGCAAGTTTGGGAACATCTTAACTCGTAACATTATGAAAGTTTTATGCGGAATTAAAGTTAGAGATACCCAGACAGGTTTAAGAGGTTTTTCTAAAGAGTTGTTAGTGAATTTTTTAGATATTCCTGGTGAGCGATATGAATACGAATTGAATGTTTTGCTTGCAACCAAAGAGAAAGATATTAAAATTGTTGAATGTCCTATTGAAACAGTTTATATAGACGATAATAAATCATCTCATTTTAATCCCATTAAAGATTCAATTAGAATATATTCTTTATTTATAAAATACATAATATCAGCATTGTTATCTTTTGTTGTAGACATCGTTCTATTTGCATTATTTGTTAAAATATTTAAAGATATCACCTACGCAGGATATATATTTATTGCAACAATCTTAGCAAGAGTTGTGTCTTCATTTATAAATTTTATTGTAAATAAAAACACAGTATTTAAAAACAAGCATCAATCGAAGAAAGCGTTTGTTAAATCACTGATTGAATATTATTGTTTGGCAATTATAAACATCATAATTTCAGGTGTATTAGTAAGCTTTATATATAAAGCAACTTCAATAAACGAAGTTGTTATTAAGTTTATTGTTGATATGATTTTATTTGTATGCAATTATGTAATCCAAAGAGAATTTATTTTTAAAAATAAAAGGAATAGCAAATGAGTTATTTTATAAGTATAACTGCCATTTTTATGGCAGTTTTTGCATTAAAGTTTTTTACTAAATACAAATCCGAAATATTGTTCCCGATTGTAAATTTATCTATAATCGTATTGCTTTATTTTTTTGGAATGTGCCAACTACTTTTAATTGGTGGATACATAATAATGCTTGCAATTGTTATTATGTTTATTTGGGCAACTGTGAAAATAATTAAACAATCTAATAAAGAGTTTGTAAAACAGTTTTTTAGCCCTTCTTTCATTATTATATTAACATTTGCCATTGTTCAATACTTTGCTTTAAGAAATATGAGAGTTATTAGCCATGATGAATTAACACATTGGGGATTGGTTGTTAAAAACATGTTTTATCACCACAATTTTGGTGGTGGTGCAACGGCAACAACTATGTTTAAAGGATATCCTGTTGGTTCGTCCCTATTTTTATATTTCTTTGAAATGTTTGGATTGTCCTTTATCGACTCACATTTATATATGGCAATGAATTTGTTAAACTTGAGTTTGCTTTTACCAATTGCTTCGAGGTTCAACAATGAAAAACAAAAAATTACAACTTCATTAATAATAATAGGCGTAGCATTTTTATTTAATCACAAAATGTTTTATTCAATTTGGAATGACCAATTTTTATCAATATCAATGGCCTTTATTTTAATTTCATACTTTTGTTTTGTTCAAGATGATGGTGTTCCTAAAATAAACTTTATTGCAATGCTTCTTGCAACTTTTGTTTTGATATCATCTAAATCAACCGGATTAGTGTTGGCTATATTTGCTTATTTAATTATCGGCTTAGATATACTTATAAATAGAAAACATTTATTAAAGAAAAACTATAAAAAAACAATTTTAAATTGTTGCTTAGTTCTAATAACAATATTAACACCTAAAATAAGTTGGTCGATTTATTTGAAATTTATTCAAGTTGGTGGAGCTTGGCAAACAAACGAATTAACTCTATCAAACATATTAAATTATTTTTTCAAGCCAAATAGTTTTCAATCACAAGTAACAAAAAATTATATGTTAACTCTTATATACCCATTTAAGAATAAAGGAAATGCTGGAAGTTTACCTTTACCTATGGTATTAGAGGTGTTAATAATCTTTATTTTAATTTTGATGATAAAAAAGAAAAAATCTAACCATAATGAAAGTATCTCTTTAAGTATTGGAATTTTTCTAACCCTCTTTGCATACTTAATTGGATTATTAATTTCCTATATTTTTACTTTTGAACAAGGTGAAGCTCTTGCTGTTCAAAGTTTAGTGAGGTATTGCAATACTTATACCTTGGGAATTATACTCTTTTTGGTTTCTTATTATATTCTTCAATTTAATAAATGGAATAGCAATAAGCATACTTATACATATGTTGGCACAATAATATCGATTATTGTTATTGTTGCATCAATTTCCGGAACTTTTATAACTCAAATGATACATAATAGAACTTATCAATTTAAACAATTTGAAAGTTACGTAAGTCACCTAAACACAAATGATAGAGTTTACATTATAAATGAATCGGAAGACACTGTTAAAGATTACCTACAAATGAGATTTATTGCAACACCTATTGATACCAGCGGATTAAAAATTGGTGGTTCTCCGCATATTGGAGATATTTGGAATAAAAGCATGACCGCCGATCAATTTGCATATGCAATAATTGTTGGAAATTATAATTACTTGTATATTCATAATACAAGTGATTCAAGTTTACAACAATACGAAACAATGTTCAGTAGTCTAATTAAACCAAAAACAATTTACGCCATAACCAACAATAATGGACTTTTGTCATTTAAAGAAATTCCTTTATCCACAATACAATAAATTAAATTCGTGTCAAAAATTTTAATTGCAACATATTCGGTTGTTGCTCCACCAACCAAAAGCTATGTTGCAACAAAAAAACTCACAATAAAGTGAGCTTTTTTATTGCTTTAATGAAGTATGATGTGTATGACTTACAACCCATTGCTTCATTTTAATACCCAACCAAAATGAGTAAATGCCAAGTGTTATTATTGTTAATAACAACCATTTTATGTAATTACCAAAAAGTTGTAAAGCGTTCCCATCAAAATACAACTGTTGACCATCTATAATAGTATGTTTGGCATTCCATCTTTCTTGAATACATGTTGCCCAAGGAACTCCCAATCCTAATGTGCAAATTATAATAATAGCAGATAAAAGCCCGATGCCTATTTGCCCCAACAAACCTCCTGTAAATGTTGACTTCATTATTCCTCCTTTTTATAAGAATAAAGATTTTTACGAAAAATGTCAATTGTTTTAATAAATTCCAAGTTGCAACATAATCGTTTGTTGCTCCACCAAAATGGCAAAAATTGTAGAAAAAAGTAGTTAGGCAATTCTAACTAATTTTCTTCTTTTATAATTTCCATTGTAAAATTTTCATATTCAGAAACAACCCTGTTAAAAACTTTGAATATAATACCATATTCATAATCATCATATATTTTTTCTTGTTTTATCTTTTCCAAATCAAATCCAATAAAAATAAATTTAATTTTTTTGTCGTTATTGTACCATAAAAATTCATCCAACATGCTTGCATTGTAATTTAAGTTTTCATATGCTTGCCAATCACCAAAACTCTTACCATCTAGTTCTTTATATAATTGAACATAAAAATCTTTATAACTTTCATAATCATTTCTATCAAATACTATTTCTTTCATTATTTTTCTCCTTATTTTACAAATACAACATACGCTTCATTATGACATTCAGAATAAAATATTAACCCATCGTTAGAATAATACATTCTCAAACCGTTTCTTTGACCACTTATATAGTCAATGTCACATTCATACCAAAGTCGTCCGTCTTTTTCGGGTAATACACCTCTATCATTTCTAAAAGTATCTCCTCCTATCATTTTATTCGGAGCGAACCGAGATAAATCTTTACCTCTGGACCAACCATATTTTTGCATTGCTTCATCTTTTGTAATATAATAATCGGGTAATATACCATAAGCCTTTAAGTAAACATCTGGTGCTTGTAATCCTTTATTTGAAATGCTACCTGCTGATTTTGTTTCAATATCTTTATACTTGCAATCACATCCAAAATGAGCAGGCAAGAAAACTTCTTCACCATTTTTATAAATTTTTAAATTTCTTTTAGGGCAATCAACACAAGGATTTTTGCAACTTCCAATATGAATATACTGTAAAAAATCCGCATTGGATTTATTGAAATTAAAAATTTGTTTTACTTTATCTTTGATATTATCTAAAACACCCATATTATAACATATCTCCTAAATTTTTTAAAGGTAATATCATAAAGTTTTATAATTTAATCTAAAACCTGTCATTAAGTTAAATATTGATTAATTTAAAATGTTATGCTATAATGCTTTTATGAAAAAAGAAAGTTATGCTTTTGTTAAATATAAAGATAGTTCATCAAAGCTTTGGATTTATAAATGTGATGACAGGTTTTCTGTTAACGATATTGTTGAAGCTCCAACTTTCGATTATTCTTACAACAATATTGCAATTATTAAGAAAATAAAATATTTATCCGATAAACAACTCCCTATTGAAAAAGACAGAATCTTAACCATATCAAACAAATTGAATAAACGTGATTATGATAGATACTTCCACCCTTTAAAATTTATGAAAGCCTATATAAATGAAGTATGTTTAAAAAAGTGGTCATTTTCAGAGAAAAACAGTTGGGTTGAATTTTACAACTCTACATTTAGCGGACAAATTAGTTACGAAAAAGACGGAGTTCTAATATGTTCTTTAGGTAATTGTATGAATGATAATTTTTTTGAAGAATATGCTATAACGAGTCGTAAAAACTTGCAAATAAAATTAAAATTTCTGCAAACAGCATTATATAATTTATATTATAAACTTATAGACGAGGAAGAATTTAAAGAATTATTAAACATTGTTAATTTTTAAGTTGCAACATAATCGTTTGTTGCTCCACCAAAATGTTGAAAATTATTGAAAAAAGTAGTTAGACATTTCTAACTACTTTTTATTTTATTTTTATTTTAAAATCATGTGGAAATTGTTTTTCAGCATCGAAGAAACATTGTAGGATTTTTGTTATAATTTCTTCGTTATAATCATTTTCTTTACCAGTAAAATTTTTTAAAACTATTTCACATGGCGTGTCAACATATCCAGTTAACATGTCCCAAAGAGCATCAGCATTTTTCCCAAACCAATCAGGAAGTTCCATTTCTTTTTGTATTAAATTATAGAATTCTTCAGCCCACTTAAATTCGTTTCTATCAAAAATATACTTTTTCATAATCTATCTCCTATTCAATAGCAATAAACCTATTATAATGACTATCTGTTTTAAACATTAAACCATCATTGGAATATATAAGACGAAAATTATTTCTATATCCACCATTATAATCTATATCACATTCATACCAAATTCTATTTGGAGCTTTTGGCAATTTGTTATCTCTATCATAAAAGATATCTCCACATATAGATTTCCCTGGCGCAACATTATCCAAATTTCCCAATATTGGTCTCCAACCCAAATCTTTTGCTTGTTGTTTTGTAATATAATAATCTGGCAATTTATTAAAGTTTTTTAAATAATAATCAGGTCCACCAACACCTAATTTAGTTGCATTTCCAATCGACACACTTCTTAACTATGTTATGTAACATAAACATTTCTCATGCTCAGGCAAGTGCGGAATATCAGTGTCGTCTTTATGATAAATTTTACCATGTCGTTTTAAACATATGATACAATGTGCAAAAATAGGACCTAATAAATATTCTTTCCAAGTTTTAGATGTTGCATAATTTGTAAAAGTTTCTTGAAATTTATTAACAATAGATTCTTTTATATCTTTAAATATATTCATAATATCCTCTTACAAGGATATTACCATTGTATTATACAAACAATTCTAAAACATGTCAACTTCAATATTTTAGTAACAAAAATATTTTCGACGGATGTTTAAATTGCTCCACCAACAAACAGATATGTTGCATGAAAAAGAAAGGCTTAAAAACCTTTCTTTTTTTGTTGTAGATAATATTCATAATCGCCATTATATGTTTTTAGTTGTTTATTTTCAAAAGCAATTATCTTGGTTGCTATTTTATTGATAAAATATCTATCATGACTTATAAAAATTATTGTCCCTTTAAAGTTTTTCAAACTTTCTTCCAAAACTTCTCTCGTTGTTATATCAATATGATTGGTTGGTTCATCTAAAATCAATAAATTTATTTTGTTCTGCAAAATAATTGCTAGTTTCAATCTTAGTTTTTCTCCTCCTGAAAGAAACTTCACCGTTTTAGTCCAATCTTTTTTATAAAATTGAAAATTATATAAAACACTTCTGGCTTTTTGCTCATCAAAACCAAGTTCATTCATAAAGGTCCACAAAACATTTTGAGTATCATCATAAAATTCAATAATTTGCGACAAATAACCAACCTTTTGATTTGATGATATTTTACATAGCCCTGTTACCATCCCCACACCATCTAAAATATGCTTAATAAGTGTTGATTTTCCACAACCATTTTTGCCTAATAATGCTACTTTTTCAGCATTTTGAATTAAACAATTTGCATTATTCAAAAGTTGCTTATTTGCAATATTTAAACTAAAATTTTTAATTGTTAAAACATCTTGCGAAGCTCTGCCAAAATCATCAAAATTCAAATTCAATAGTTTATGCTCTTTAGGTTTTTCTATGGACTGTTCGACAAACCTATCCAGATTAGATTGAATCGCTTTTGCGCGCCTAAAAAACATTGGATTATCAGAAAGCTTTCCCCATTCTTTTAATCGTTTTATTGCTTTTTGCATTTCTTCTATCTTCTTTTGTTGAACCTTATAAATTTCAAATTCCTTTACTTCTTCTTGCTCTTTCTGTTCTAAATATTCACTATAATTGCCATGATAAATTTTTGCTTTACCATCATCAATTTCGATAATTTTATTTATAACTTTATCTAAAAAATATCTATCATGACTAACAATTAAAACTGTGCCTTTATAATCTTTGATGTATTGTTCTAGCCATTCAATACGCCCTATATCTAAATGGTTTGTTGGTTCATCAAGCAACAACAAATCTGGTTTAGATAATAAAATTTTAGCGAAGTTAATAAGAGTTCTTTCTCCACCCGACAATGTTTGAAATTCTCTATTTAATAATGTTTTATCTATTTTCAAACCATTAACGACATAATTTATTTGATTTTCAATCTCATATCCACCAAGAAGAATAAATTTTTCTTGAAGGTACGAATATCTTTTTATTAAAATATTTAATTTCTCTGCATCTTCTTCAATACACATATGTTGTTCATAGTTTTTTAATTCTTGCTCCAATTTATGCAAATACTCAAATGAAGAATTTAAAATATCAATACAAATTCCTTTTGTTATGTCTGAAACATCTCCCTGCTCGAGATACTGAACAACAGAATCTTTTTTAATTGTAATACTCCCTTCTCTATAATTCTCAATACCTGCAATTATTTTTAATAATGTTGATTTCCCGCAACCATTATCTCCAACAATTGCAACTTTTTCACCTTCATTTAATGTAAAAGAAACTTCTTTTAAAACATCACCAAAGCCATAATTCTTACTAACTTTATTTACATTCAATATAATCATATCATACCTCTTTTTTCTATTTCGAATTGATTTTTTCATATGAAAAAATCATACATAATCTTTTAAATTACTAAAAAGTTATATTGCATTTGTTTCAGTGCAACATTTAACTAGCGTAATTCATATGCAAGAATAGTATGATACCTCATGTTATTTACCTAGCATCATTATATTACACACATAACAATTTGTCAACACTTTTTTGAAAGTTGCAACATAATCGGTTGTTGCTCCAACGAAAGTCAAAAATAGTTGAAAAAAAGCAGTTAGACAATTCTAACTACTTTTTTCTTATTTTATTGTGATTTTAAACTCTTGTGGAAATTGTTTTTCAGCATCAAAGAAACAATTTAAAATTTTGGTGATTACCGTTTTGTCAGATTTAATTATAAATAATATGTTTAACACTTGTACAAGCTACTAAATCTTTTTCTGTTTGCTTAAACATTTCCAAATATTTAGAAGAATTTTCAACGATTAAACTCTCAATCTCATCTTTCATAGATAGGCCATTTTCCGTTTTATATCTTCTAGCTTTTAAAACAATTTCTTTAAACTCGTCACCAAAGTTTAAAACATCTTGATTTAATTTGTTAGGATTTTCCCAGTATAATAAATGAATTGATTTTTCTTGAACAAAATCTTTAAATCCTTTTAAATAAATATATTCTGTGATATGAGGTACATAAATTGAATACATTTTTAATAAATTTAACAATGAATAATATATAGCATATTGTGCAGATTTTCTTTCTTCATAACCATGTTTTTCAGGTTGATATAATCTTTCCTTAACAAATTCTATATAATTATCGCACAAATCAGACCAGAACAACTCATCAATCAATTTTCTTGCCAATCCTACCTCATAAGAGTCTAGATATTTTTTAGCTTCTATAATAGTCTTGTTAGTTTTTTCTATTATCCACTTATCAATTGGTAGAATATTCTTAGGTACATATGAAACATCAAAATCTTTTAAATGTGATAAAACAAATTTGCTAGAATTCCATAATTTATTAATAAATCTTTTAGACATGTCTACTATTTCGTCTTCATAGAAAAATGTATCTGTGCCCATTTTAACATTAGCCGTACCATATCGAATATAATCCGCAGTACATCTAGAAATAACCTCTTGTGGAGTATCCTTTGAATTGCCTTTAGATTTGCTAATTTTTTCACCCGGTTTGGCCAAAACTATTCCGCAAATCATAATATCATTCCAAGGAACATCTTTGTTTTCATACATTGCACGAACAATTGTATAAAATGCCCAAGTCCTTATAATTTCATGAGCTTGAGTTCTCACAGACATTGGCATGAAATCTTGTTTTTCAATACCATACCTTTCAGATATTTTTTGGTTAATAAATGGTGAAATTGAAGAGGTTGCCCATGTATCCAACACTGCAGATTCTGGAATAAATTCAGAACAACCACATTCGCACATTCCTGTATATGGTTTTTCTAATGGATTAACAGGTAAATCTTTTTCTTCCGCAAATTTCGGCATGCCACACTTTCTACAATACCAAACAGGGAATGGAACACCAAAATATCTTTGTCTCGATATACACCAATCCCACTTTAAGTTTTCTACCCATGATATGTATCTGTTTTGCATTGATTTAGGATTCCAATTTATTTTATTGCCATATTCTAACAATTCTTCCTTTTTAGACAAAACATCAATATACCATTGTCTAGATGGGATTATTTCAACTTCTGTTCCACATCTTTCGTGTACAGACACTGTATGTTTAATTTTTTCAGATTTTAAAAGCAATCCTTTTTCTTGTAATAATTCTACAATTTTAATTCTAGCATTTTTTACACTCAAACCAGAAATATATGGAACATCTTTATTAATTGTGCCATCTGGTAAAATAACTTTTTTATATGGTAAATTATATTTTTCATACCACTCCAAGTCTGTCACATCACCAAATGTTGCACACATAACAACACCAGTACCCTTATCTAATTGCACTTTGCTATCAGCCAAAATCGGTACTTCAAAGTTATATAATGGAACTTTTATATTTTTACCGATATATGATTTATATCTTTCATCATCTGGGTTAACAAATACACAAACCACACCATAAAGTAATTCAGGTCTTGTTGTTGCAATTTCGATAACTTTACCATCAACTTCAAATGGAATATAGTTAAAATATGAATCTATTTCTTTTGAATCCAACTCAGCTTGAGCAATCGATGTTTGACATTCTGTACACCATAAAACTGGAGATTCTTTTAAATAAGCATTGCCATTTTTTGCTAAATTAATAAATAACTTTTGTGAAGTTTTTTGTGAACTTTCACTAACTGTAGAATAACATAAATCCCAATCGCATGAAAATCCCATAGATGTCCATAAATTCTTAAACTCATTTTCATATTTTTGAGTTGTTTCAATACATTTTTCACAAAATACACTTCTTGGAATATCGCTGGCTTTTATGTTATTTTCTCTTTCAACCAAACGTTCTGATGGTAAACCATTATCATCAAAACCAAAAGGATAGTAAACATTAAAACCACACATACGTTTGTATCTGGCAATCATTTCAGCTTGAGTATAACTAAAGATATGCCCCATATGTAACTTACCATTAACTGTTGGCGGTGGAGTGTCAATTGAATATAAGGTTTTAGATTTATCATAATTAAATTTATAAATATGATTTTCTTTCCAATATTTTTGAATTTCTTTTTCCACAACTTGTCCGTCATATCTTTTTTCAAATTCTTCCATAATTTTCTCCTATTTTAATGCAAATAAGTATATATCATTTCATAAGTTATGTCAACCAATTTAAAATTAATTAATTTACTGAATATCTTTCAAAACATTATAATAAAGATTTAAATTTAAATGATTTAAAAATTGTGGTTGAAAATTATCCTTCTACTATAACCTAGCAATTTAGAATATAATAAAAACTTTTTATTATTTAATGCACAATCTGTTGAAGATAAAATTTTTCTGTTATTTATTTTATTTACCCGCTTTTATTACCAAATATTTAAATTTGTATATAAAATTATAAAATTTGCAATCTAACCAACATTTTTGCAAACTTATAAAAACGACAACTTAAAAAAATGTCTAACTTTGTAAAATAATGCATAAATTCTTTTTGATTTCAAATTTTTGTGTGATAAAATAATTGTATCATATAGATTTAATGGAGGGTATATATATGAAAGCGTTTAATGGTTATAGCACCAACCCAAATCCTGTGGAAGCAGGTTTGGAAGCTGCCAAAATGGCAGGAAATGCAAAAAGTGCAAAATTAGTTTTTGCATACACAAGTTGTGATTACGACGTTAAAAAAGTTATTGCAGGTTTAGGTCAATATTACAAGTGTCCTATCATTGGTAACACAAGTTTCACAGGGGTTATTGTTCCAAAGGGATTTATTACTGGTGATAAAGGATTTGTTGCTATTATGACAATCTGCGGAGCCGATGTACACGCTGGAGTTGCTTGTGTTAAAAAGACAAGCCCAGATCAATGTGCTGTTGCATTGGGTGAACAAGCTGCTAAAAAAGCAATGAAGGATGCTGGAGAAAATTGTGCTCCACAAATTATGTATATGGTTGGAAGTCCAACAGAAGAAGAACATTATTTGAAGGGTATTTCTAACGTTGTTGGAAGAGTTCCTTTCTTTGGTGGATCTGCTGCTGATAACACAATTTCAGGCAATTGGAGTTTATATGCAAATAACACAATCACTAGCGAAGGTGTTGCAGTTGCGTTTATTTACACAAAAACTGCATTTGTAAATGTTTTCACAGGCGCATATAATGAAACTACTGATATGGGTATTATAACAAAAGTTGATGGAAATCGTAAATTGGTTGAAATTGATGGAAAGCCAGCGCTTAAAGTTTACGCTAAGTGGCGCGGCATGACACCAAAACAATTAATGGGCGGAAACTTGCTCTCTGAAACAATCACAAGCCCACTTGGAGTTAAAGACAGACTTGGCGATTTGGTTGCAATTCGTCACCCAATGAACGGAAATGAAGATTTCAGTATGAACATTGGAAACCAACTTGCAGTTGGAACTTGCGTAATCCGTATGGAAGCAACTGTTTCAGAACTTATCAAGAGCGTTGAAAAAACAATGAATGAAGTTAAAGAAAAATTAGGTAAAGCACCATCTTGTTATCACCTTGTTCACTGCGGTGGAAGACGTGCTGGAATTGATAAGCGCATTAATGAAGTTACAAAAGCAGTTAAAAAGGTTGCTGGTGAAACTCCATTCATTATGGAATTTACTTTTGGTGAATATGGTTATGAAAAAGATGGCAGAAACACTTGTGGTGGATTGATGCTTTCATTCACAGCGTTCGCTTAAAAAGGAGAGACCTATGAAAATGATTATCTGTGGCAAAGAAGTTGACGCTTCTGATAAAACCACTATAAATATTGTAAACCCTTACTCTGGCGAAGTTATTGAAACCGTTCCAAATGCAACAGAAAAAGATGTTGACACAGCTGTTAAATCTGCAAACAAAGCGCTTGCATCTTGGAGCGAAGTTTCAGTTGTTAAAAAATGTGAAATATTAAAAAAATTCTTAAATTTAGTTGATGAAAACAAATTAAAACTTGCAAACACTTTAAGCAAAGAAACAGGAAAGCCAATCACTCAAGCAATTGCTGAAATTGGCAATGTTAGAATTGGTTTTGAAAGTTTCATGGAAAAAGCAAAACATTTGTATGGTGAAGTTATTCCTTTTGGAACAGAAGCTGGTAACGACAAAACACTTCAATTCACTCTTCGTGAGCCTGTTGGCGTTATTGCGGCTATTATTCCTTTCAACTTCCCTTGCGACTTGTTCGACCAAAAAGTTGCTCCTAGTTTGCTTGCAGGTAACACAGTGGTAATCAAACCACCTCATCAAAATCCATTAACATTAATCAAATTGACAGCTCTTCTTCACAAGGCTGGCGTTCCAAAAAATGTTGTTCATGTGATAACAGGCGAAGGCGCAAAAGCAGGAAACGCTCTTGCTTCTCACCCACTTGTTCACAAAATCACATTCACAGGAAGCACTGCTGTTGGAATTAAAACTTATCAAAACGCAGCCAATCATCTTGCCCACATTTCGCTTGAACTCGGCGGAAATGACGCATTCATTGTTTTAAATGATGCTGATATAGATCTTGCTGTTGAAGAAATGGTTTGGGGACGTATGTATAACAACGGACAAGTTTGTTGTGCTTCAAAAAGATTTTTAGTTCAAAAAGATGTTGTTGAAACTTTTGTTAACAAAGCAAAAGCGCGACTTAAGAAGTTAGTTGTTGGTGATCCATCAAACAAAGCAACAGATATAAGTTGTTTAATCACTGAAGCTGCTGCAAAACGTGTTGAAGAACAAATTAAAAACGTTGTTGCTCAAGGCGGAAAATTAGTTGTTGGCGGCAAAAGAAAGGGCGCTTTCATTGCTCCAACTATTATCACAGACATTCCTAAAACTGCAGATGTTGCAAAAGATGATGAAATCTTCGGACCTGTTGTTTCAATAATTCCTTTCGAAACAATTAACGAAGCAATTGAAATTGCAAATGCTTCAAAATACGGTTTGTCTGGTTGCGTGTTCACAAAAGATATTAAGACTGCATTTAATGTTGTTAAAAAATTGGAATGTGGTGGCACAGTTATTAATGGCGCAAGTTTCTTTAGAAGTTTTGAAATGCCATTCGGTGGATATAAGTTCAGCGGAATTGGAACAGAAGGAACAATGAGCACATTTAATGAAGTAACAAAAATTAAAACTGTCACACTTAAAAATATTTTAAATTAATTGTTTTAAAATTTAAAAAGTAGTTAGAATTTATCTAACTACTTTTTTGTTTTTTTATAGAACTTTTAACTATCTATTTTAAGCGAATTTTTTTTATTTACACTGAAAATTTTATTGGTTTTGATATTATGAAATTACTTTCTTTTTGAGCGTAAATATGCTTTATAGTAACTCAAAACCGCTTCATCATAATTGCTTCTATAATCAATATTGAATTTGGCACAAAATGACTTAAAGTGATTTTCTCTTGTGCTAACGAAAGTTTTTGCATTCGTTAGCATTTGCGACTGATAAGGGTTGCGATAAGAATTCGTTGATGTTGATTTATTATTAGCTTGAGTTGGTTGTATTTGATTATTTTTATCAACTCCAAATTTATTATATTGTTTAAAGATTTGATCTCTTAAATCACTCTTCTGTTTCAAGTTGTTTGAACTATTCGAATTAAATTCCGCAATTCTTCTCTTTTGTAATGAACTTTCTGATTTTTTCTTATTTAATTTAACAATTAAAATTATTAAGACAAATAAGAATAGCGATGCACCACCAATTATAGCAATCGTGGTTATGTCTAATCCAAAAATTATAAGTTTTTCATTTTCTTTAAATATTGCTTTGATGTTTAAATCTTCATTAATAGTTAAAACAAGTTTGTCATCTACTAATTCAACTTTGTTTCCATTCACATAAATCGAATCAAAACTCCAACCCTTTTTTGCTTTGATTGTAAGTGTTCGCTCTTCTCCTGGAAGAATATTTTTCAACAACTTTCCGCACTCAACAGTTCCATTTCCAACAATTGTTATTTGAATGTTAAACATTTCTAATTCAAATTCAACTTCAATTGTGTGTTGCTTTGTGATGTTTGAAAAAGTATAACTATCCACAGGACCAATGCTAACACCATCGATTTTCACATCTTTAACTCTATATCCATTTTGAGGTGTGAAAACATAAGTTTTGCTATCTCCATGTTCAACATCTGAAGATCCCATTGAGGAAATTGTTCCATTTGTTCCAGAACTTGCTTCAATTGTGTATAACTTTTTGATAAATATCGCTTTAATTGCTTGGTTTTCTGTAATATTTAATATTTTATATCCATGTTCTTCTATGCTAATCAACTCTTCATAACTCACAGGATATCCATTGTGAATAAATTTATATAAGGTCCAACCTTCAGCAGGATAAAATAAATATGTAACACTGCCAAATTTGTTGATTGGGCCTTCTTTATCTGCTTCATAAGTCCCTTCACCTTCAATAGTGACTGTGACGGTATAGCGTTCAACTTCTTTCCATGTCGCACGAAGGTTAATAAAATTTGAATTGTTATAATAAGTTTGATAATAGGTTTTTGCATACAAGGTAGGATTTGAACCTATGTTATATATATCTTCCCAACCAATATAATGAACTCCTTCAACCCCTTCTGTTTTTAAACCCGGCTGGCTACCACTAATAATCTGCCAATACAAAAACACATAACCTTCACGTGTTGGCTCATAAATAGCCAAATCATTAGTTGCATTTGCAATTTCAACACTTCTGTTCTCTTCGTGATTTTCACCACCTGCTAAATCATATTTCACTTTCACAGTTTGCATGCTCTGATCTTTTTCGTAATTTATGTTGAAATAAAACTTTAGAATATCTCCATTTGACGCTTCCAACAAAATAGTATGCTGGCTTTTGGAATTCACAATGTTATAGTTTAAATTTGCAAATCCATATGTTTTAAATTCATACTTTGCGCTATTAAGCTTTGAAACAGGGGTTGAATAATTGGAAAGATAAATCAGAATCTTAAAAGTTCCACTTGTTTTTTGAGTGTATAGGTCAAAAGTTCTCATTTCTTCGTTGGTTTGAAAATACACCAAATCTCTACCATTTGTAAAGTTAGAGTCATCCGACCATATTTCCACTTCTTCAACAATTAAAGAATTATAAACATAAAAGTTATTTAAATATGTATCACTATAAGTTCCGTTAGAATACTTCATTAATATTTTATATTGTCCAAAATCTAAATCATTAGCAGTGATATTAATTTTTCTTTCATCTTTATTGATATTTACAGAAAATCTATCAGTTATATCTATGTTATTATAATAAAAAGTAATACTTTCAATATCTGTGGAATTTGATATATCGTAAGAATATTCTAAATTAATATCATCTGTGAAAAATATGTTTTTTTGTTTTGTTAAATTTGTGGAATTTGTGTAATTTCCATAATAGTAACCTTTTAGATCTGTGTAATAATCATATCCTTTTTCTAGTTTGTTGTAGAAATATAAACTTTTAGTAGTGTCCTTTTTATACTCAAATCCTTGTATTTGTTGAATTTGTGTGTCACTATAAAATATATATGACACACCATCTTTTCCCGAACTGCTTCCCCATGAATTTAATATTATCCAAGCACCTTTAAATGTTGTTGGAGTGTCTGCTCCATTTAAATAAATTTCCTTTTCAAAATTATCATCCCAACCAATCACTGAAACAGCATGCGATCCACCAGAACTATAATTTGGAATTTTATAATAAACCCCATTATCATTGGTTAAAAATTCATTTCCCGCACCTTGAAAGCCCAAATACATACTACCATGGTTAAAAATATGATTTTTAATTTTCGGTATGTACGATAAAGTGCTCGGAAAATTGTTTTCAACATTATCATATGACAAAGTTTCAATTATATCTTTATTAGAAAATCTGTTATACCAATCGCTATACAAATTATTATTTTCTTTACTATTGGTGTATGATTCCGCATATGGCAAATCACCTTCAAGCATTAAACCTTTATAGCCTGCCACATAGGCAAATTCGCCAAAAGTACCACCATCTCCTGGGATAAATGATCCCATTGAAGAATAACCAACACCTGTCCACAACTCTGAAAAATCATAATATTCATTTGTTGCTTTCATAATGGTTGTTGCGGCTGACATTGTTCCTGCAAAGTTCCAACAATATCCATTTTGATCTTGATTTTGAGTGAAAATCATATAATCATCTCTCAAACAATAGGCCTCTGGTAAAGCTTCTTTTGTTTCAACTTCTGCAGCAACTGTTAAAATATCATCATGAAAGACATCATTTTTTTCAAAGATAATATTTGGGTTGAATACCAAACTTAAAATTCCGCTTAAAACAGAAACAAAAATAACCCAAACTGAAACAATTGATTTTTTCATTTGTGTGTCCCCTTATCTTTAAATTAAGTATATTATAAAACTTTTCGCATGTCAAACATTGTTAAATATTTCAAGAATATCTCCCCCAAAATCAATCGTTTAATCTAAAAAAAGCAAGAAAGAAGAGAGTTTTCACCCTCTTCTTTTATTTCCTTTATTTTACTTTGTTTTATGCTATGAAAATGTTAAATACAAAATAATATTTTAACTTTTTCTCCATCTTGCATAAAGAATAACATTACCACCGAACGGATATATTCCATTAACAGGATATGTGCCTAAATATTTTGCATCAGTTACACCAAAAGGTTGATAACCTGTTAATTTTCCGCAACCTGATAAGATTCCACCATTTGAGATTTCAGTGTTGGAATCAACAAAACATCTAGTTATTTCACATTTTTTATCTGCTTCACCGATCAAACTTGCCAATTTAATTGTTGCTTCTTGTTCTCCTGAGTTTTGATATTTTATTGATGGATTAACAACATAACAACTTGTGACAACTCCTCTCTCAATGTGACCGGCCAACGATCCAATGCTCACACTTTTATTTGAAACATTTATTTTAACATTAATATTAATGTTAGCATTAACAATTGTAACATTTGCAATTGAAACACCAAAAGAATACGCATTTTCAACATAACCAAACAAGCCAGCATAATATGGGCCTGTCACAGTTTGTTCAATTTTCAAATTGTGAATTTCAAAACCACAACCATTATATGTCCCAGCAAAAGGATGTTCTTTTGTTCCAATCGGAGTGAAGTTTTTGTTATTTAAGTTAATGTTTTGAGTTTGCTTGAAATATGCCCCTTCAAAACCATAATATTCTCCTGCTTGCAGTTTAGAAGACATCCACGCCAAATTTGCTCCATTTGATATCAAGTAAGGCTCTTCAAATGTTCCTTTACCCAAAGGTTTTACAATAGTAGTAGATCCATCCCATTGACCAACATGGTTTTCATAAAACCAACCTAGGAATCTATGTCCATCTTTACTTACTTTTGGCATATCAGTGATTAGACCATTATAATTTGCTTGTGAAGTCTCTGTTGCATTTTCAAATGTTCCGCCATTTGCATCAAATGAGATTGAATAAGATGCCTTTTCCCATTGAGCATATAAAGTGGTTTTTCTAGATAGCATTGTAAACGATGAGAGATATTCTGTGTCTTGAACAATATCTTTATCTGTTGTCCAGCCTTTGAAATTAAAACCTGCTTTAACCAAAATCGGTAATTTGATAGTGGAATTATAGTTCACTTTAATTTCTTGCTTTTCATTTCCATCCATCAAAATTAAATCCATTCTCTTTCCTTCGAAATGAACATCAATATTTATGATTCCATTACGAATTTCAACATTTGAAACATATGTTAAGATATATTGAGGATCATATAGGTTATAAATTTTAGCAGAAGGACTTGCAACCTCCCATGAATTCACAATATAATTTTTAGGTTCAATATATCCAGCAAGATTTGCAGATATAACTAAAATATTGTTGAGATCTGTTATTTTAACATCTGGAATTTGAACTTCCTCACCAATTAAATTCACGCTGAAATCAATAGTTATTTCTTCAAAAGCCCAAACTAAATTAAATGTAACATTTCCCCATTTGCCCGCTTCTATTGTTGAATCTAGTGAATAGCGATCGCCTTTTTTCCAAGCACCAACATTTTGTTCAACTTCAAAAACAAAATATCCTTTTTGTTGATCGCTAACTAAATCTCCTGAGATATTATCAGTTAATGTCATCCCTTCGAACAAATCATTAACATCTATTATTTCTTCGTAATTGTAATTTCCTGTAAATGTATTATCATCTGCTGTCAATCCTTTAATTGTGTTATTTAGAATAATCGTGTATTGTTCTACTGTTGTTTTTGCTGTTAAGGTAATTTCGTTGTCAGACATCTCAAATTTGAAATTTTTAACCGTTGAGAACTCTGCTCCATCTTTTTCCCAATGCGACCACTCAAAACCATTTTGAATTGATGCATCAATTGACACTTCATAACCAAAATCATATGTTCCAACACCAACTAAATTTGTAACACCTGTTCCTGCAATCAAAGTTAAATCATAAGAATTTCTCGAATAATAGTAATTTACAACAGTTGAGCCATCGCCGGCTATTTTTTTAGTTTCTTTAAAGAAAATAGTAAATCC
>JAZQYA010000002.1:0-14954 GCA_045633245.1 Candidatus Onthoplasma sp. | reverse complement strand
GCATTTTTTAAATAATAAAAAAATTAATTAAAATGGCTAAATTTGTTTGACAAATACTTAATTTAATGCTAAATTAAGGGAAATATAATAAATTTAGTAAAAAATATTTTATTATTTATTAAATTTTAAAGGGGGTATATTATGTTATTTGAACCACCAATTGATGAATTGGCTCGTCTTGCAGGTTGTCGTTATGCTGTGGCTATCATTGTTGGAGCAAGAGCAAAAGATTTAGAAAACAAAATCCCAACCCTTTTAGATGGAAGTGCAAACAAAGCAATTGCTTATGCTGCAGGAGAATTGTTTAAGGGTGAAGTTATAGGAGTTCAATCAAAATAATTTATGTATGCAAAAGTGATAGTTGATATTTCAAATGACGCTGTTGATAGAGTGTTTGATTATTTGGCGCTGCCTAACACTCAGGTGGGAATGCGAGTGAGTGTTCCATTTGCAAATCGCACAGTTTTGGGATATGTTATTGCTTTAAGCGAAGAAACAAGTTTTGATAAGACTAAAATAAAATCTATAATCGCAAACAAAGAAAGTGTTCCAAAGCTAAAACCTGAAATCTTAGAGGTTAGCAAGTTTTTGTCGGAACACTTTTTTTTGCGTTTGAGTGATTGTATAAAATTGGTTCTTCCATCTTGTGTTAGATTAGATACACAAAGTGAACAAACCGAATATCTTTTAACTTCAAATTATGATATTGAAACTGCAATAAACATAATTGGTAAACGCGCAAAAAATCAACTCTCAGCAGTTGCATTTATTAATGAACAAGGCGAAGTTAAATTTTCAATAGCGGTAGAGATGTTTGGAAGAAGCAGCATTAACGCTTTGGTTGAAAAGGGTATTATTCTCAAAAATCCAATTAGACGTATGCGTGTTCCAGAAGTGACCAATGCTGAAATTAAGAAACATCCGTTAACAAATCTTCAACAAAGTGCTGTTAACCAAATGGCTGGTGTTGATAATACATTCCTTTTGCAAGGCGTTACAGGAAGCGGAAAAACTGAAGTTTATATGGCAGTTATCGAAAAGGCATTGGCGGAAAACAAAACCGCCATAATGCTTGTTCCAGAAATATCCTTAACACCGCAAATGATGCAAAGATTTAATTCGCGTTTCCCAGGGCTTATTGCAGTTCTCCATAGTGGACTAAGCGAAGGCGAACGCTTTGATGAGTGGGATAGAATTTTTTCAGGAGATGCCAAAGTTGTTTTGGGGGCTAGAAGTGCAATTTTTGCGCCACTTGAAAACCTTGGTGTTATTATTATTGATGAAGAACACGACAATTCTTATGTTAGCGAAAGTAATCCACGTTTCTTCACTCATGATGTTGCTGAATTTAGAGCAAGATTTAATAAGTGCCCATTAATTTTGGGAAGCGCAACACCAAACATATCAAGTTTTAACAAAGCTCAAAAAGGTGAGTATAAACTTGTTCAACTTCCTGAGCGCATTAACGGATTAGAAATGCCGCATATTGAAGTGATAGATATGCTCAGTGAAGTTATGGAAGGAAACACATCATTTTACTCTAGAAAACTTCTCGGCAAACTTGACGAGTGCATTAAGAATAAAAAGCAAGCAATTTTGTTTATTAATAGGCGTGGTTTTGCATCATTCATGATGTGTAGAGATTGCGGATATAGAGCAAAATGTGATGATTGTGAAGTTAGTTTGGTATATCACAAAGAAGATAACGAACTTAAATGTCATTTTTGCGGGAAGAGATATAGAGCATTAACAAATTGTCCAACTTGCAAGGGAACTAACATTAAATATGGGGCATTAGGAACTGAAAGAGTTTGTGCTGATTTGAAAGAAATGTTTAGTGACATTCCAATCTTTAGAATGGATAATGACACAACTCGTGGCAAAAATGGTCACAAAAAGATTTTGGAAGAGTTTTCGCGCACCAGCCCAAGCATTCTTGTTGGAACTCAAATGATTGCAAAAGGGCATGATTATCCAAATGTTGCTTTTGTTGGCATACTTGATGCCGATGTAAGTTTATATAATAGCGACTATAAATCAAACGAGCGAACATTTCAATTAGTTACTCAAGTTGCAGGACGAACGGGAAGAAAAACCAACGATGGTTATGTTGTTTTACAAACCTATGCGCCAAAGCATTATGTTTACCGCTTTGCAACCAATTATGATTATTTATCTTTTTATGAAAAGGAGATTAATCTACGTCAAACAACAGGATTTCCGCCGTTTAGTAATATTTTAAGAATTCTTGTTTCAAGTGTTAGCGATAATAGGGCAAAGGAAGTAACAAAAAAACTTTATGACAAGGCATTAGAATTAAAAGAAAAATATGGCAGAGAAATCATATTCCTTCAAGCAATGCCATCACCAGTTAAACGAATTCAATCAAAATATCGTTACCAGATCTTGACAAGATATGTTCCAAACGATAAAATAACTTGCGATTTCTTTTCTATTAGTGATATAATAGAAAAAGATGTTTCAATATTTGTTGAAATAAATCCAAACAATTTAAGATAAGGAGAACAACGTAAGATGGCTATTAGAGAAATTGTGCCACACACAGATAATTTTTTAAGAAAAAAGAGCAAATCAGTTAAAAAGTTTGATGAAACTTTGTGGGAACTCTTAGACGATATGAAAGAAACTTTAAATGCAAATCCAGGAGCAGGGCTTAGCGCTGTTCAAGTTGGTGTTTTAAAGAGAGTTTTTATAATTGATATTAACAATATGCAAATTGAGTTTGTGAACCCTGAAATCATAAAAACAAAAGGTGAACAATATAAAAAAGAGGGCTGTTTAAGTGTTAAACTTCCTTTTGAGTTTGTTCGCAGACCTTTTGAGGTGACTGTTACTGCGTTTGATAGATATGGCAACAAATTTACATTAACTTGTGAAGATTGGACTGCTGTTTGTATTTGTCATGAAACTGATCACTTAGATGGAGTTTTATATATAGACAAAACCTGCACACCACCAGAAGGTTATGAAGAGGAAGAAGACGATTAATGAAAATAATATTTTTTGGAACAGGCGATTTTAGCACAACCATTTTAAAAGGTCTTATTGATTCGGGAAGGGAAGTTGTCGCGGTTGTGTCACAAGTGGATAAAGTGAACGCAAGAAACAATAAGGTTGTTTTTTCAAGCATCAAAAAATATTGCTTGGAAAACAATATTCCTCTTCATCAGTTTGCAAAATTAAATTTGGAAGGTGAGGAGATTTTAAAGGCGTATAATCCAGATATTTTTGTAACCGCTAGTTATGGTCAAATCATCAAGAAAAACATTCTTGATATTCCTAAATATGGAACCGTTAATGTCCATGCTAGCTTACTTCCAAAATACAGAGGTCCAGCCCCAATTCAGGGTGCAATCTTGAATGGTGAAAAGAAAACAGGCATAACAATAATGAAGACCGATGTAGGTTGTGACACAGGGGATATATATTTCTCTAGAGAAATAGCTATTGAAAGTGAAGACACTTCAACTAGTGTGTTTAATAAACTAGCAACACTAGGTGTTGAATGTGTTGATGAATTTTTCAACAACTTTGAAAAGTATAAAAATAGCCATACACCGCAAGATAATTCTAAGGCAACATACTTCCCAATGATAAAAAAGGAAGATTATTTAATCGACTTTAATACTTGCTCATTCGACCTTTGCAACAAAATTAGAGCATTGGAGAATTGTTATTTCATGTATAAAGGAATGAGATTTAAAGTGCCTTTTGCAGTAGTAAATGAAAAAACAGGAACTCCTGGTGAAATTCTTGCTTGTAATGGCAAAGCAGGGCTTATAATTGCCACCAAAGATAGAGCAATTGAAGTTGTGACTATTCAACCAGAAGGCAAGCAAAAAATGTTCGCAATTCAATATATGAACTCAAACAAATTCACCCAAGGTGATATTATCCAGTAATGAAAATTTTAAGTGATTATTCTTCAACTGAATTAATTGAAGAGTTGGCAGATTTTCCAAAATTTCGTGCCAAACAAGTTTTTGATGCAATTATTCAGGCAAAAGACTATGTTGATACAAATCTACCAAAAGATATGGTTGAAAAATTAAAGAGTAAATACATTTTAAAACCAATAGAAATCTCAAAGGTTTTAACAAGTAAGGACGGAACAAAAAAATATCTTCTAAAACTTTATGATGATAACATTGTTGAGTGCGTTTTCTTAAAACAGACTTACGGCAACACAATTTGTATGTCCACTCAAGTTGGGTGCAGAATGGGTTGTAAGTTTTGTGCTTCAACTTTAAATGGAAGAGTTAGAGATTTATCAGCTGGTGAAATGCTTTCTACAATTGCAGTTGTGAACGCTGATAATGGTAAAAGAACGGATAGAAACTTTTCTAACATTGTTCTAATGGGAAGTGGTGAACCATTTGATAACTATGATAACGTTGTGAAGTGGTTGAATTTAATCACTGATGAGAATGGCTTTAATGTTAGTGAAAGAAACATTTCACTTTCAACTTGTGGGTTAGTTGATAAAATCTATGATTTTAGTAAACTCAATTTCAACATAACACTTTGCATTTCTCTTCACGCAACAACAGATGAAATAAGAAAAACAATAATGCCAATCGCAAACGCTTATTCAATTGATGAAATAGTCAAGGCACTAAAAGTTTACGTTAAGGAGAACAAGAGAAGAGTGGTGTTTGAATATTGTTTAATCAAAGATGTTAACGATAGTGATGAAGACGTTAAACGACTTAAAGATATAACAAAAGGTTTGTTAAGTCATGTTAACGTGATTTGCTTAAATCCAAATGGTGGAACGTTAAAAGCCACAACAAAGCTAGAAGCATTGGATTTTGTTAGTAAATTAAGTAAAGTGGGTGTTTCTGCAACCTTAAGACGCAGCCAAGGAAGTGACATTGAAGGTGCTTGCGGAATGCTAAGAGCAAAAACTTTAAAAGAAAAGGAATAAATCCTTTTTCTTTTTTTAGCAATTGTGATATAATAAATTTATAAGTATAATTGGGAGAATAAGAAATTTCCCAAAATCATTCAAATCCAATTAAAGGAGTTTTTATGAAAAAAATAGTAGTTTCAGTTTCAAGCATGCCTGCAGGTCGAAATATGTCTGCCCAATTGGAATTTTTGGCAAGAGCAGGAACTTATGGCGCAGATATGTACCATCTCGATGTTATGGATGGTGTTTTTACTAAATATAAAACTATAGATCATGAATATTTCGACACATTGAGAGAAAAATCTCCACTTCTTTTTGATGCTCACTTAATGGTTGCGGAGCCTCAAAAGGTTATTAATAAATACATAAAATCACCAGCAAATATTATAACGTTACATTACGAGAGTTTTGAAGATAAGGCGCTGATGGTCAATGTTTTAAAGAAAATAAAAAAAGCAGGTAAAATGGTTGGACTTGCTATTGATCTAGACACAAGAATAGAAGTGATTGATACATATATTAAGTATTTAGATTTGGCGCTTATCATGAGTGTTAAAGCAGGCAAAGGTGGTCAAGAATTTGATAAATCTGCAATCAATAAAATTAAATATGTTAGAAAATTAAATAGCGAAATTTTGATTGAAGTTGATGGCGGAATAAATGACAAAACAGGTGCACAATGCGTTAAGGCGGGTGCAGACATTCTTGTTGCTGGAACGTATGTTTACAATAATGATGCTTATGATGCAATTCAAGCTTTAAAGGGTAAAAATGGATAATAGATATTATTTTTCTGAAATAAAAGATAATGTTGTTACAATCTTAAGTGGAGAAGCTCAACATTTATCACGCGTACGCAGAGCAAAAATTGGAGATGAAATTGTTGCCTTTAATGGCGACGGATATGATTATCATTTGAAAATTTGTGAAATCACAAAAGACAGAGTTAAAGCAGAAGTGGTAGAAAAAAAACTAAACAAATCAACAAATGATACAAACATAACAGTATACTTAAGTATGATAAAAAACGATGCGCTAACCACTGCAATTGATAATTTGGCAGAACTTAATGTTAAACATGTCAAACTATTTAAGAGTGATTATTCTGTTGCTGTTATCGACGAAAAGAAACTTGATAAACTAAAGCAAATCGCAATTCAAGCAAGCAAACAATCCGAGCGAGCAGATGTTATGCAAATTTCAATCATCAATAAAAAAGAGATAGAAGCAGATGCAAAGAATTTAACAACTTTTTTTGCTTATGAAGATTCAAGCAATAATATTAAAAAATTTAGTGGGGATTTTGCTGTAATTATTGGTCCGGAAGGGGGATTTTCTCAAGCGGAAAACCAATATTTTAGTTCTTGGGCAAAAAATATTAGCCTTTCAAAAACAATATTAAGAGCAGAAGTTGCGTGTGTTGCAAGTGTTAGCATGTTAAAGGTGGTGGCAAATGCGAGCTAGCGTAATAACACTTGGTTGCAAAGTTAATGAATATGAAAGTCAAAGCATTTTAAATCAACTTAAAAGCGTGGGTTATGAAATAACAGAAGGATTAACAAAAGCAGACGCGTATATAATCAACACCTGCGCAGTAACAAACACTGCTGAACGCAAATCTCGTCAAGTTATGAGCAAAATTGAAAAACTTAATCCAAACGCAAAGATTATAGTTTGTGGTTGTGCAGTTCAAAACAATCCCACACAGTTTTTGACTAATAAAAATGTTATTGCAATAACAGGAAGTGCGGGAAAGGAAGAAATTTTAAAGTTTATTGAAAAAGAAAACAAAACATTGCCAGAAATCGATCACAAATGCTATAAAAACATGGCACGCCCAATTGAGACTAGAACAAGACAGTTTATCAAAATTCAAGATGGCTGTGATTTCTTTTGTTCTTATTGCTTGATTCCATATGTTAGGGGACGAAGCAGAAGTCGAGATTTGCAAGATATTTTAGATGAAGTTAAAAACACTCAAGCAAACGAAATTGTTTTAACAGGAATTAACATGAGTGACTATAGAGTTAACGGCGAATTGGCACTAAAAACTCTTGTTAAAGAAGTTGATAAATTGAATAAAAGATTTAGAATTTCATCAATTGAATGTTTGGCTCTTGATGATGAAATGCTTGATATTTTAGCAAATTCAAAAAATTTTTGTCCGCATTTTCATTTGAGTTTGCAGTCAGCTTGCAATGAAACTCTAAAGAGAATGAATAGGCATTACACAATCGAACAATTTAAAGAAATTGTGAAAAAGATTAAAGAAAGATTTAAAAATCCGCATATTGCAACCGATATTATAGTTGGTTTTAAAGGTGAAACAGATGAAGAGTTTTCTAATACCTTAAAAAACGTTGAAGAAATTGAATTTTCTTCTATGCACATTTTCCCATATAGTGAAAGAAGCGGAACGGTTGCAAGCAAAATGCAAGGTGCTGTTGATAAATGCATAGCAAAACAAAGAGAAAAAGTTTTGCAAGAATTAAATCAAAAATTTAGGCAAAAATTTATTCAAGAAAATTTAAATACAAAACATCAGGTTCTAATTGAAGAATTCGATGAAAAATATTCCTTAGGTTACACCGAAAATTATATATATACTTACATTAAAGGAAAACTTAAACCGGGAGATATTATTGAAGTTAAACTTACTAAAGAATATTTAAACGGATGTTTGGGGAACAAATAAAACAAAAGGAGAAACAGAATGATTGAAGAATGTGTTTTTTGTAAAATAAGAAAGGGGGAATTGCCTTCAACAACTCTTTATAAAGATGATGAATTTATGATTATTAAAGACATAAAT
The DNA here is from genome assembly GCA_045633245.1 of Candidatus Onthoplasma sp. Taxonomy (GTDB): domain Bacteria; phylum Bacillota; class Clostridia; order Christensenellales; family UBA1242; genus Onthoplasma. Next base: position 7,209 of record JAZQYA010000002.1, on the reverse strand, counting down.
CCGCAAGCTAAAGTTCATCTTATTGCAATTCCAACAAGTCATGTTCCGCATATTGACATGATGACAGAAGAAGGAACAAAACTTCTTGGAAGAATTATGGGCAAAATTAGCCACATGCAAGCAGAACTAGGATTAACAAATGGATATAGACTCGTTATCAACCAAGGAGAGCATGGTGGACAAACAGTTAATCACGTCCATATTCATATTTTAGGTGGTGAAAAACTTAAAGATTTTTAATGGTGTTCCTTGCTATTGCTCATTTAACAGCGATTTGTTGATTTTTTTCAAAAAACCTTGACAAAAGTTGTTTTAATCAATATAATAGAATAGAATTTTTAAAATAAGAGGCGGGTGAAAAGAGAATGACAACTGTTCGTTGCGGAGAAAACGAATCAATTGAAAGTGCATTAAAGCGTTTCAAAAGAAAATGTCAAAAAGATGGCATTATCGGTGATTTGAAGAAAAAACAAGAATACGTTAAACCAAGCGTTGCAAAAAAAGAAAAACAAAAAGCTGCAAGAAAACGTGCTGCAAAAAAATCAAGATATTAAGATTAAGGGCTCTAGCCCTTTTTTCTTTTCACTTGACAAAACAGTATTTAATGGTATAATGCAAACATGAAAACAAATATAATAAAAGAAATATGGGAAACACGCGGAATAGTTGATGAAGCAATTGTAAAACATGACATTGACTTATTTAACACTGCAAGAGATAGATTTTTGAAGGTCTATGAAACAAATATGCATTTGAATAGTATATCTTGTATGACAGGTTCAAAAGGATATTATGAATCCGAAGAAGAATGGAATTTTGACAGGGAATCTAACTTTGCAATGATTGCTTTTGACCTTGAAAGATCAAGAAAAGAAGTGCTAAGAGAAAATGATGAGGAACCAAAAGCAATTCAATTTTCAAGTCCACTTGAAGTGTTGTGGTATACTCGAGTTATGTATGATTTAATTTTAGAAGGAATTAGAACAAACAACAATTCAGAAGAAAACATTATGGCTTTATATGAAGCGGTGAGAACTAATCTTGGTGAAATTTTAGAGTGTTATGGTTCATTCACAGATAAAACTTCATTAGCAGAAAAAATAACAATTAGATTAATTCAAAGTGAAGTTGTTGATATCTATAATGAATTTCTGTATAGGGACTATATAGAACAATAACCAAAGTGTTTAACATTAAATTTTAAAAAAAGATTGAAACATTTGCGTTTCATCTTTTTATTTGGTATAATGAAAATGTAAATATTATTTGTGACCGAATTAATTTTGGGCAAATATATTTTTTTCTTATGTTTTTTAAGAACATTCTTTTAAGAATTACATTTAATCGGAGAAATAATGGATTACAAAACCTTACTTAATAAAGAACAATATGATGCGGCAATTTGCACTAATGGTCCAATTATGGTTAGTGCGGGTGCTGGAAGTGGTAAAACTCGTTTGCTTACTTACAGAATTGCATATTTAATCACAGAATGTGGTGTTCCTGCTCATAAGATTTTGGCAATAACATTCACAAATAAAGCGGCTGGTGAAATGAAAGATAGAATCAGCAAAGTTGCTCCAAATGGTGATCTTGTTACAGTTTGCACATTCCACAGTTTTTGTGCAAGAATGCTTAGAACTTACGCAAGTTTTATTCCTGGATATAAGGAAAACTTTACAATATATTCAGACACAGAGACTTCAAAGATTTTTAAAGATTTGTTTAAAAAATTTGAAATTGATGATGAGAGCACTAAATGCAATTATAAGCATAATTTATCAACAATAAAAAATGATAATATGACAGTTGAAGAATTTGCTAAAATTTATTCTTATCAAAAAGACATTGATGTTTTTGTTAAATTCTATCATGCATATCAAGATGAGTTGAAGAAAAACAATGCAATGGACTTTGATGATTTGCTTATTAATTTTTATAAACTAATCACAACTAATCAAGACATTTTAGATAGCATACAAAACCGATATTCTCATTTCTCAGTTGATGAATTTCAAGACACAAACAAACTTCAATATGATATTGTGAAAACAATATCAGCAAAAACACGAAACATATTAATTGTTGGTGATGAGGATCAGTCAATTTATGGTTGGCGTGGTGCGAACATTGACAATATTTTCCAATTTCAAAGAGATTTTCCAGACGTTCAAATTTTTAAGTTGGAACAAAATTATCGAAGCACAAAGAAAATCTTAGAGCGTGCAAATATGATAATCAAAAACAATAAATCGCGTTTAGATAAAGTTTTATACACTGAAAATGATGATGGAACAGATGTAACTTATTATCAAGCACAAACAGAAAGTGATGAAGCGGACTACGTTGTGAGAAAAATTTTAACCATGCACAATCACGGCGTTCCATATAATGAAATGGCAATTTTGATGAGAGTGAACTCACTTTCACTTGAATTTGAAAAGAGATTATTAGCATACAATGTTCCACACATTATGTATAACGGTTTTAAGTTCTTCGAACGTCAAGAAATCAAGAACGTGCTTGCATATTTAACAGCAATAGTTAATCCAAATGATGACGTGAGTTTCAGCCGAATAATCAATTTCCCAAAGCGTGGAATAGGCGACACAAGCATTGAAAAACTAACACAAATCGCCATCAAAAACCACACAAGTTTAAAAGAAGTTGTGTTAAACTATGAATTGGAAATGCTTCCAAAAGCATTGAATGAAAAACTAAGAGATTTTAAGCAAGTTCTTGTTAATTTGCAGGAAAAAGTAACAGAACTTAGCATGAGCGACTTCTTTGTCTACATGCTTGAACAAACAAAAATCCTAGACGCTTTTGATCTTGACGATGAGAAAGATAAAGAAAGAAGACTAAACATCGATTCTCTCACAAAAGATGTTTTAGAATTTGAACGTCTCAACCCGGAAAAAACAATAGTTGATTATTTAGAGAACGTAACGCTTTCATCTAATATGGATAGTGATGACGGAAGTGGGGTTGTTATTGCAACTGTTCACGGAGCAAAAGGTCTTGAGTTTGACTCAGTTTTTGTTGTTGGCTGCGAAGAAAAAATATTCCCAATAAGCCGAGATGACAACAATGATTTGGAAGAAGAAAGAAGACTTATGTATGTGGCAATAACAAGAGCAAAGAAAGATTTATTTTTAACAAGTGCACAATCAAGATTTATGTACGGCAAACGCGATTACACTGTTAAATCAAGATTTTTAAGAGAGCTAGACCTTATTCCTGAAAGAAAAATGAATTCTGGATTTAATGCATATAATAGCTATAGTTATGGTGGCGGATATTCAAATTTCGCCAAAACAAGTAATTTTAATGGAGGAAATATGAACACATTACAATCAGGCAACAGCAAAATATTTAATTATACATTTGGTAAAGACACGGTTGAAAAGAAATCAATTGATGTTAGTAAAATCAAAGTTGGGGCGAAAGTTTCTCACCCTAAATTTGGTGACGGCGTCATAACTGAAGTGACACCAAACAGCAGCAATCACGCTGTTAAAATTAAATTCGAAGTGGTTGGCGAAAAAATGTTATCGCTTGAATATGCGCCGATTGAATTTAAGGATTAATTAGTCTAAAGAAAATTCAATAGGGGTATATATGGATAAAATGGAAAGAATGAAGTGGTTGGTGGTGGAAATCAACAAACACAATAAAAACTACTATGTTTACGACAATCCAACTATTTCAGACGCAGAATATGATGCACTATATTATGAACTTGTGGATCTTGAAAAAGAACTCAATTTCACCATGGAAAATTCACCAACAGGAAGAGTTGGTGATTATGTTTTGGAAGAGTTTAAAAAGCATAAACACGAAGTTCCACTTTATAGTCTTAATAAAGTTAAGGACTATGAAGACCTAGAGAAATGGATAAACGACATTAAAAAAGCAACAGGTAACCCTGCTGCAAGTTTTTCAATGGAATATAAATATGATGGCTTAAAAGTTGTGATCGTTTATCAAAATGGTAGATTCAAGCAAGCTACCACTCGTGGAAATGGGCAAATAGGTGAAGATGTCACTGCTCAAGTGAAAACAATTCGTTCGGTTCCGCTCACAATTCCTTTCAAAGGAAAACTTCTTGTTCAGGGTGAGTGCATGATGACAAACTCTAGTTTTGAAGAATATAATAAAACTGCAGAAATTCCGCTTAAAAACCCAAGAAACGGCGTTGCTGGAGCAGTTAGAAATTTAGATCCAAAAGAAACAGAAAAAAGAAAATTAGATTATTTCTGTTACGATATTTTGTTGGTTGATGGTGTTGATTTTGCAACTCAACAAGAAATGAATACTTTCATTAAAGAACAAGGTTTTAAAACTGATAGTTATTTTAAAATCATAAATTCACTTGATGATGCAATTAAAGAAATTGAACAAGTTGACAAGATAAAGGACAATCTAGACACAATGATTGACGGAATGGTTATCAAGGTCAATGACTGCAAAGTTCGTGATGACATTGGTTACACAAACAAATTTCCAAAGTGGGCAATGGCTTGGAAATTTAAAGCGGTGGAACTTAGCACAACACTTCTAGATGTTGTTTGGCAAGTTGGAAGAACGGGGAAAATTACGCCAATTGCAATAATGGAGCCGATTGAACTTGCTGGTGCAACTGTTAGTAGGGCAACATTAAATAACACACAAGATATTGAAAGAAAACAAATCAGCATTAACTCAAGAATTTTTGTTCGTAGGTCTAACGAAGTAATTCCAGAAGTTATGGGGTTGGCAGAAATTGGAGAGAATGCACAAGAAATTATTGCGCCAACGAATTGCCCAAGTTGTAATTCACATTTGGTTAGAGTTGGTCCAAATTTATTCTGCCGAAATCACAAAGGTTGTTTTGAACAAATTTTATCTAGACTCACACACTTTGTATCTCGTGATGCATTCAACATTGAGGGATTAAGCGAAAAAACAATTAAGGTTTTGAATGATAAATTTAATTTAGCTTATCCTTATGAACTTTTTGAACTCAAAGCAGAACAATTAGTGGGTCTCGAAGGGTTTAAAGACAAAAAAATCAACAACTTAATTGAAAGCATTGAAAAATCTAAACAAGTTGATTGGTCAAATTTCATATTCTCACTTGGAATTATGAATATTGGAAAGAAATCAGCCTTTGTTTTAAGTAAAAAATTTAGTAGTATTGAAGAAATTAAAAGTGCTGATATTGAAACACTAACTAACATTGAAGATATTGGCGAAATTGTGGCGAATAGCATTGTTGAATATTTCAAAGATGATGATAATTTAATGAATATTAAAAAACTCTTTGATTTGGGTGTTAAAATTAATAGATCAGCTGAAATCACACAAAATTCATTGTTTACAAACAAAACTGTTGTTTTAACAGGAACGCTAGAAAACTACACACGACCTGATTTAACAAAATTATTGCTCAGTATGGGCGCAAATGTAACAAGCAGTGTTAGCAAGAAAACCGATATGGTTATTGCAGGCGTTGAAGCAGGAAGCAAACTTGACAAAGCAAAACAACTCGGCGTTTGCATTATTGAAGAACCTGAATTAATCGAATTATTAAAAAATCCACTAGTTTAGTGGATTTTTTCGTTTATTTAAATAAGTCAACAACTTCTTGAATTGGTGCAAACAGTTCGTTTATTTGTTATTCCAGATATTCAATCGCTTCAAGTGTGATATATATCACGAGCAAAATAATTTGTCAACACAAATTTTTCGTTTGACCCTAATTTTACTTTGTTGTAAGCCAATCATTATTTAAAAATTTCATCGTATAATAAATCATCAATTATTCCAGTTTGTAATGCATCTTCAAGTTGTATAACCTGTTTGCTGGATAATTGTGATTCGTTTGAGAGATGTTGTTTTCTCATTAGGGTTTCAAATTTGTCTGAAAATTTTCTAATATTAACTAAAGCATAATCATTAATTTGTGCCCAATATGCCTCAGTTAGAATTTGTTTAGATTTTATATGTCCAAAATTTTTGTTATCAAGATTTTCAACAATAACGGATTTTGTAATTTCTTGGTAAGAATTATGAATTTTACCATTTTCATATTCTCGATTTTTTATTAAAACTATATCCGCAACACATAAATCTTTGATTGTAAATTTCAGTCCATTTGTGTTTTTTTTAACTTTCTTTCGTCTACTTTTTTCTATTAATTTTTTAAACATTATTTTCCTTTTAATTTGCGTTTTGAATATAGCACAAGAGATAAACTTTGTCAACATAAATTTTTCGTTTGACCTCGATTTTGTTTTGTTTTAAATCGATAATTTGCTATAATACAATGTAATATTATTATCGGTAAATTGTTGCTGATAACAAATGGGGAAACATATGATATCTTTTAAAGAAATTGAAATGACAGGTTTTAAGTCGTTTGCAGACACAACTCACATCAACTTTGATGGTGGAATCACCGCAATTGTTGGTCCAAACGGTTGTGGTAAATCTAATGTTAGTGATGCAATTCGTTGGGTGCTTGGTGAACAATCAAGCAAAGCTTTGCGTGGTAAATCTATGCAAGACGTTATTTTTGCTGGAACTGAAAAGAGAAAGAAACTATCATACTGTGAAGTTTCTCTTATTTTTGACAATACTGCAAAATGGTTTAATATTGAATATGATGAAGTTGTTATAACTCGTAAACTTTATCGAAGTGGTGAAAGCGAATATATGATTAACCGAAAACCATGTCGTCTTAAAGATATTCGTGATATTTTGTATGATAGTGGAATTGGTAAAGATGGTTATTCAATTATCGGGCAAGGTAGAGTTGAAGAAATCATTCAATCTAAGCCAGAAGAACGTCGTGCAATCTTTGAAGAAGCTGCCGGAATTGCAAAGTATAAAGCAAGAAAGGTTGAAACTGAAAACAGATTGGAAAGAGTTAGAGACAATCTTTCTCGTGCAACCGATATTTTAAATGAAGTTGAACGTCGTCTCGGACCGCTTAAGCGTCAAAGTGAAGATGCAAAAAAATATCTTGAACTTAGAGATGTGTTAAAACAAAATGAAATCAATGCCTATATTTATCAATTTGACCATGCCGCTCAAACCAAAGAAGAAATAAACACTAAACTCGTTGGTTATCGTGACAACTTAAATGTTCTAACTCAAACCATGGAAACAGAGCAAGCAAAGTATGACAAATCAATGAATGAAATCAACCAAATTGATAGACGC
>JAZQYA010000001.1:0-70776 GCA_045633245.1 Candidatus Onthoplasma sp. | reverse complement strand
ATTAAATAAAATTTAATAAAAATGTTTAAAACATCAAAAAATCCCTTAAAATTAGGCATTTTTTGCATTTTTAATTAAAATAATTGAATTTTAAATATTTTTTTATTTATTTTTGATTATTTTCTAAAAGCTTGTTGACATAACATTTCATAATATGTTGCAGGCTCTTCATCATATCTATTTTCTTTTTTGCCAACCGTGAAAGTTTCCAAAATGGCTTCTAAACCCTTTTTCATGTTATCGTATAAAACTTTCAACTCATTTGCTTTAATTTTATATTTTCTCAATTCTTTTTCATCCAATCCTGAACAATGATAATCTAATTCTTCTTGATAATTTAATTCTGCAAGTCTTTGTTCAAATAGTTTCCTAAACTCCAAATCTGCAAGAATCATTTCGTTTTCTTTTTGCATTTGAAGATATTCAACAATTGTTTTTATATCTTCCAATTTGTAAACATTGTTATTTAAATAAATTTGTTTTAAAAACTTTAATCTAAAATCTTTTTTCTTTTTAAGATAAGGATTAACATAATCATAAAAATAGATAGGACATTCTGCCGGGTTCCTTGAACTTCTTGCAATTTCCAAAATAAATTCTTCATTATTCATAAGCTCAGGGAAATTTTCAAATGAAGAATGATTTGAAAACTCATTGGCGATTAAATAACCATACTCACGACATTCTCTTCCACATGGATTAATCTTCCTTCTGTGAACAAGACGCAAGAAAAGTCGTATATCGGTAAACTTTTCTATATAATCTTCAAACTCATTTCTTAGGGCTAGTTTTTCAAATTTTTGTTCAACATGATTTACCTTCATTGCTTGATGATTGGTTTTTGTTCTTTTTTGATAAAAATATTTTGCTTTTTCCAGAACATAAAATTGATCACCATTTAATCTTCCTTCATTAAATAATTTCTTGATCCTATCAAAAGTTAGCCATAGAAATTCAGTATTTGAAATCTTTAGTTCTTCTTTGAAATCTTTTTCACAACTCAAAATCAAAAACTCACCATCTTCATCAACACCACTTAATAACGGTTTGTCTGCTAAATCTTGCAAGAAATCAACACCAGTTTCATTTATTAACAAATTTCTAATATCTAACAAAGCAGAATCTTTTTCCACTTCTCCACTTATTAAACCCAAATCTATTTGATTTCCCACTTTTCTTTTTAAAATAAGAAAACGATTTTTTGAGTTTATCACCACAACGCCAACCAACATGAACAAAATTCTCCTTATATGGTTATAATAATACACAGAGTGCAGTTTGTCAATAACAAAAATTTAATCAAGTTCAATTATTATTCTTTATTTCATATTGAAAAAATAAATTTTTTATGATATAATCATAACGTTTAATTAATTGTTGGTCTTGGTAATCCAGATGGTAAATATAAAAACACATAGCTCGGCTCCATAAATCTCGCTCGAGGGTTGTGTTTTAAAATATTCTATTTTTAAAGGAGTTTTTTATGAAATTAATTGTTGGTCTTGGTAATCCAGATGGTAAATATAAAAACACATACCACAACGCTGGCTTTAGCGCTGTTGATTTTTTCGCAAACAAAATCGGTCACAAATTCACAACAAAAAAATGCAAAGCTGAAATCTGCAAAGGTGATGGTTTTATTGTTGCAAAACCTCAAACATATATGAACCTAAGCGGTGACAGTGTTTACGAACTTAAAAAATATTTCAAAATTGCTTTAAATGACATATTGATTGTTTTTGACGACATTGATTTACCAAAAGGTAAAATACGTTTCCGCCTTGCCGGAAGTGCTGGAACCCACAATGGCTTGCGTGACATAGTAAACAAGGTTGGAATAACACCTAGACTAAGACTTGGAATCGGCAGAGATTCTAGTATGGATTTGAAAGATTATGTCTTATCTTCAATGGATGCTCAAAGCAAAGAAACAATGCAACAAACATACGCTAAATCCAGTGAATTAATTGAAAAGTTTATTTTAGGTGAATTATGCCAGGATACAACGATATAATCTCTCACGCAGGTAAATCAACAATCTTTTGCAACAACATAGGATTTGGCGAACAAGGAGCGCTGTTGAGCAAAATAGGCAAATCTATTTATATTTGCCCAAGCATTGAAAAAGCACGCCAAATGCAAGCACAATTGACCTCCCTTAATTGCCACAATGTGTTGATTGATGATTTTTCACGCCCATTTACTCTCTCAAAGTTCCAAAGCAATGGAAGCAAAATCGACTTAATTAAAACTATATATAATATTTGTTTTGGTAACCCAATTATTATAAGCACTTCAAATATCTTTTTTTCTTTCCTCCCAGATTTAGAAACCTTTAAAAACAATACTTTAATCTTTGAGAAAAACAAAGAATATAACATTGAAGAGATAGAACAAAAGTTGGTTTACTTAGGATATAAAAAAGTTGAAAGCATAAATTCTGCAGGAGAATTTTCAAGACGAGGGGATATTCTTGACATCTTCAATGTCATCGACGATAACCCAACAAGATTTGATTTTTTTGACACTCAATTAGACAACATTTACTCTTTTGATTTTTTAACTTTTGAAAAAATAAATCACATCAATTCGATAAAAATTATCCCCAACAAGGTAGCATTATTAACCACTGATGAGAAAAACAAAATATTAAAAGAATTCAACAATCTCAAGCTTGAAAATAATTTGGTTTTTGATTTAATTAACGCCATTGAACGGGACGAAGATGTTCCGCTGGAATTTATTTATCCAGCAATAGACACAATTAAAACTTTCACAGAATTAGATTATCCAATTGTCATTTCAAATCCTATACAGTTTGAAACTTCTTATAAAAATAATTATAAAGATTTCACGAATAAAATTGAAATTTTTAAAAGTGAAAAATTAATAAACTATTACAATAATTCAAAAAAAATAATAAATATTAATGAATTTTTTAATAATTTTAATAAAAAATTAATATTTTTCGACAATTCAGATTTAAATAATACTGATTTAAAATTGAAATTTAATTTAAATAATTTAAAAAGTTTTGATCTAAAAACAATAAATTTCCCTTCATTCCTTTACAACCTTAATTCATTGCAAATTGAGCTAAACAGGTTTAAGACAAAACAAATATACTTGTGTTTATCTTCAATGGAAACTTACTCCGCAATTAAAAAGATATTTCTTCAAACAAACATACAGTTTAGTGAAAATAAAAATTCAAAAGGAATAATTTTAACAACCCTAAACATTCCATATAATATTTGTTTTGAAGATGAAGAAAAATTATACATTGGGTCAAGCAATTTTGCACACAAAAAAGAAGTTAAACAAAACAAAAAACAAACAATAAAATATCTTCCAAAAGCTGGTGAATATGTTGTACATTCAACTCATGGAATTGGAAAATGCGAAGGCATTATCACATTAAAAACTTCCGGAGTTGAAAAAGAATTTTTTAAAATTGTTTATCGCGGTGGAGACGTTCTATACGTGCCTTATGAAAACGCTGATTGTCTTTCTCTTTATATGTCAAATGGCGTTGCAACAAATTTAAACAAACTAGGTGGAAAAGAATTCACAATCCAAAAACTTAAAGCTCAAAAATCAATTGAAGATATGAGTGAAGAACTTCTTGAATTATACGCAAAAAGAAAAGCAGTTAAGGGTTTTAAATATCCAGAAGATGATTATCTTTTCACAGAGTTTGAGCAAGCATTCAATCACACCGAAACTGCCGATCAACTTCAAGCAATTCAAGATATTAAAAACGATATGATTTCAGGGAAAGTCATGGATAGGCTTATTTGTGGTGATGTTGGATTTGGAAAAACTGAAGTTGCAATGCGTGCAATGTTTAAAGCTGTTATGGCAGGAAAACAGGTTGCAATTTTAGCACCAACAACAATTTTAAGCCTTCAACACCACATGACCGCAACAAACAGAACAAAAGCTTTTGGACTTAATGTTCAAATGTTAAATAGATTTGTTCCAGCAAAAGAACAAAAACAAATTATTGAAGATTTGCAAGCTGGACGTGTAAATGTTATTTGCGGAACTCATAGATTATTATCAAAAGATGTTAAATTTAACGATTTGGGGCTTTTAATTTTAGATGAAGAACAAAGATTCGGGGTTAAAGCTAAAGAACAAATAAAAGAACTTAAAAATAATGTTAATGTTTTAACTCTTTCTGCAACTCCTATTCCTAGAACATTGAGTATGTCGCTCATGTCAATTAGAGATATCAGCATAATAAACACTCCACCTGTAAATCGCCTACCTGTTAAAACTTATGTTATGGGTTATAATGAGGATATTATTTTAAACGCTATAAATGATGAAATTAATCGTGATGGTCAAGTTTTAATAGTTTTTAATAATGTTGAACAAATTTATAAATTAGCCAATCACCTAAAAGAACAATTAAATAATCCTAAAGCTAATTTTGACGTTGCTCATGGCCAAATGAGTGAAACCGCTTTGGAAAATGCCGTGAAGCGCTTATATGATAGAGAAACTAATGTTTTTGTTTCCACAACTTTAATTGAAAACGGCGTTGACCTTCCTAAAGCAAACACCTTAATTGTTATTGATAGTGACAGATTGGGGCTTAGTCAAATGTATCAACTGCGTGGAAGAGTTGGAAGAAATCAAGAACAAGCTTATGCTTATTTCACTTATGATAAAGAAAAACGCTTAACTGAAGAAAGCACTGCTCGTCTTCAAGCCATTGCTGAAAACACAGAACTCGGAAGTGGATTTAAAATTGCAATGCGTGATCTTCAAATTCGTGGGGCTGGTGAACTTCTTGGAAAAACTCAACATGGCCACATGATTAAAATTGGTTATGATATGTATTCAAAACTTTTAAATGAAACCTTACGTAAACTAAAAGGTGAAAAAGTTGAAACTGAACGTGAAATAAAAATAGATATTGCAATTCCTTCAAAAATTCCATATTCATTTGTTGCTGACGAAGCTGAAAGACTTAAAATTATTGCAAAAATTTCAAATATCACAAATAAAGACAATGCTCGTTCTGTTCTAAACGATTTATTAAACACTTACGGCAAACTTCCAAGCGAAATTCATCAACTAACAAATATTGCCTTAATAAAAGCCATGGCAATAAAGCAAAAGGTAAAACTTATCACAATAACCAAAACTCGCATGGCAATAACCTTCTATAACGATATTGATATAAATCAATTGATGAAGAAAACAACGAGATACAATTATTTTAGGTTTGAAAACACAACCCTTCCAACAATTTTGCTTGATGCCAATAATTTCACAATTCAGGCGGGAATTAGTTATTTTATTGAGTTTTTAAACGCTTAAGTGCCTTAAATCTCTTGCCTTTTATTATAAAATCTATTATAATAGTCAAGAATTATTATATTACTACTAAATGGAGTTTAACGTGAAGAAATTTTCAGCTATTTTAATTTGCTTTTTAATGATTGTCACATGTTGCCTTACAGGATGTGCAGGTTTTTCTGTAAATAAGGTTAAATATTACAACGAAGTCTTGGCAACTGTGGATGAAACAAAAATCACAAGATTTGACTTGCTTTCTGCTTATAACAGTTATGGCAACTCATATTATGTTCAACAAATGGGACAAACAGAGGAAGAAGCTTTATCAAGCACACTTGACTTGCTCATTGATCGTGAACTTATGTATCAATACGCTTTAAGCCACAATGATATCTATAAACCAACACCTTACCAAGTAAATCAAGTTGTTCAAGAAATCTTCAACAGCATAGATGAGCAGATGTCTTCTTATGTTAAAACTGCAAAAAAGATTTTAAACATTAAAACTGAAGAAACTGAAGACGAAGAGAAAACTGATGAAAAAGCATATCTTCTTGAAGATTATTCTTATTCAAAACGTGCTGAAGTAAATTTTGAAGTTAAGGAAAGAACAGTTTACTACACTGATTCAACTTACTCTAAAAAGTCAGTTGAAGAAACTGAATTTTCAAAAGTTGAAGAATATAACGATTATTACATTGAATACATCATTCCTGAAGAAGATGCAAACTATGAAAAACTCATCTCAGAACAATATTTAAATGATTTCACAATCAAGAACACAATAAATGAAATCAAAACCAAATATTTTGAGCATTTCATGGATGAATTAACTTTAAATGAAGATGAAAATGCAAACATTATTTATAACAAAACGCGTGATTTATTTGCTAAAAATCTAATCAACTATGAATATTATCTACGTGATGAAAATGGCAAAGAATATGATAAGGCATCTGAAAGTTTGTTTAATAGATATTTTGAAAGAACTTTCAACAATCAAATCAAATCACAATATTTAGAAAATATTCGCACTCACTATCTTGCAAACGAAGAGTTAAGCATTGAATTGTTGGTTGAAGAATATAATTATTTATCAACATTAAACTACAACACATACAGCAATGATCACAATGCATATAAAGACAAAATGAAAAATATTAGCACAGATGGAAACTCTGTTCTATATCACCCAACAACAGACACTCAATTTGGTTATTTCATTCACACATTAATCAGTTTTGACTCAATTAAAGAAAACATCAAACTTATTGAAGAAATTAAAGAAAGAGATCCTGAAGAGTATGAAAAAGAATACAATCAACTAATTGCTGGTTTGACAGTTAAACCTAGAAATTTAGAAACCGGTCTTGTTGATGAGGAAGCTGAAGCTTTAACCTTATCTGAAATCTTTGATGAATATAATCAAATTCAAAACCTTTCAAATTATGAAGAAAAGTTAACAGCCTTTGTTCAATTCATGTTTAAGTTCACTGGTGACACAGCAACTCTTAGTCAAGGAATGCCTTATGTTGTTGGAACAAATGGTTATAGTGCCATGGTTGAAGAATTTAACAACGAAGCAATCAAACTTATGACTGGCAAAAATGCTGACGGCGAACAAGTTATTGAAGTAAAAGCAGGAAATATGAGTTCGGCATCTGTTAGTGATTTGGATAATTTGTGCATAACCGAATATGGTATTCATTTATTATTCTATGTTGGCGACGTTAACACTTTTGATATCCCTTATGGTGACACATCTAAAACTTATATTCAAAATAATAACATAGATGGTGAAGAAGATTTTAATTTATATACTAAAACTATAAACCCATTAACAAACAAAACTTATTTTGATATGATGTTCGATTTGGTTTATCCTGCATCTTCTGACGAAGTGTACACTTCAAATAATGGTTACACCAAATATGAAGAAAACTTAACCGAATCAGCTAAAAGAGATCATAAGGTAACTAAATACACAACTAAGATCAAAGCAACAAAAACAAGCATATAGAAAAAAGCACATCCTTTTGGATGTTCTTTTTTTATAAATTTTTATGTTGAAATCGATTTAAAAAATGAATAAAAATTTTTCCTTTTCACAAAATATGAATATCTAAAAGGAGAAATTATGACAATGGCAAAAACTAAAACAAAAAGAAAGGTTTCAACATCAACAATCGTAATAGCTATTTTATCAGTATTACTTGTTGCTACAATCGCAGTTGGGATAACACTAGCATTCTTCACAGCAAACGCAACAGTTACTGGAAACATCACATTAGGTGATCCTGTTACAATTTCCATCACTCAAGGTGGAGCATCTGCTAGTTCTCTAACATTTGCTGGTGATGCATTGCCTGGAACAGTTTACGACCAAGCAATTGGTGTTCAAGCGCCAACAGACATGACAGAAGCATTGATGAGAGCCAAATTAACTATTACAAACTCAGATGGTGCAACAACAAATGTTAGCGCAACCACAACAGACGATTGGGTTACTGGTGACGACACTTATTATTACTATAATGGAAGCATATCAGCCAATCAAAGTGTTGATTTCATCACAGCTTTAACAATTCCAACAACCCTAACAAACGAAGATGCAAACAAAACCTTCACTATTGAAGTTGTTGTTGAAACAATTCAAAAAGCAAATAATGCCGCAAACAGTGTATGGACAACAGCGCCAACTGATTGGCTTGAAACTTATTCACCCGTTCCTGCAAGCATTATTATTTAACAAAAAAATGGACAAAAGTCCATTTTTTTATTTGATGACTTATTTAATTCCCAAGTCAAGATAATCGTTTGGATTAACAAATTTTCCATCTTTTTTCATCTCAAAATGAAGATGCGCACCCGTATTTAATTCTTGTGACATACTTTCAGCAACTGAACCAATAACTGCTCCAGCATTAACCTTATTACCAACAGACACTTTAACATCCTTATTCAAAGATTTATAAATTGAAACAACTCCATTGCTATGACTAATTTCAATAACAGTTCCTTCAAGATAATTTGTGTAAACATTAGAAACTGTTCCGTCGCTCACGGCATATACATTTAGATCATCACTGGCCAAAAAGTCTATTGCTTTATGAATTTCCCATTGCTTAAGTGTATTGTTATATTGCAATTCACTGCCAGAATAATCTTTTGCTATTGTTGAGTTTTTCATTGGAACAACATAAATTGTTGCTGCGACTTGAACAGTGTTTTCATTTCCAACACTTGCCTCATTAGATGTGTTTTTTGCATTAACGAAAGCAATTGTAATTGCACTTGCAATTACAAGCAAAGCAACGATAATTGAATAGATGTATACTGTTATTTTATTTTTCTTTTGTTGTGTGTAATTTTTGTCCATATTCCCTCCACTAAGAACATGATAGACAACTTTATGTTTTTTATACATAAACTAAAATTTTTTTGTTTTAAAAAGAAATTTTTTAATAACTTCCCAATATCAAAGGCCAGCCAATAACTGAACGATTTTCCCTAGTTGCAATTTGTAAATTCACACGAGCACCAGAAACTTCAACAACTTCTTGAATTAATCCCGTGTGGGCATAAATAATGGTTGTGCCATCTTCAAGATATTCAGTTTTAACAACTCTTGCTTTTAAGGTTGACAACGCCGAGGCGACTTCAAGATTATCAATTGTAATACATTCTCCAATGACACAATCTTCACCTGGGGTTGACCCCATATAACAAAATCCCAAATTGACACAATCTTCACCATTGATGTTTGAAGTGTAAACTTTATAATCTCCAGAAAAATAATCTAATAAAGTAAAATTGCTTTTAGTTTGAACAGCACTTAGCACAATTAAAAACATAATCATAACAATAATAAATTTCTTCATGTTTAATTATATTGCACGTATTAAAAATTTAAACATAAACATTCTAAATCTTATTGTCGAATAAAATACATCTCTTAAACATTAAAAATATTAAACAAATATAAATATGAAATAACATCTTCACTTTCTTTGGCAAACAGTTTTATTTTATCAATTATCTTTTCAATATCTTCCTGTGTTATTTCATAAAAAACAATTAAATCTTTTATTTTTTGTTTAACTTTTAAACAATAATTGTAAACACAATTAAAATTTAATAAAATAAAATTAATAAACGTTTCATTGTTGTATAGTTTATAAAATTTATCAATAAGTTTAATATCATCTTTTCCCGCCTTGTAAACATCAACCATCATAAGATTTTTAGATTTAATTCCACAGAGCATGGTTATTATTGCATCAATTAAAATCAAATCCACAAAAACAAGATGTTTATATTCAATATCGCATTTTTTTAAAATAGCTATATCTAAAAAAACTGTGTCTTGTTCAATTTTTTTGATAACTTCAAATATATCCCCACACGAAATTTGATTTACAAGATCAAAATTCCACCCTTTGTGATTACCATTAATAAGCCTTTTAAAATCATGGAAAAAAATATTAAAACTCATACTTGATAGCATTGAAAAATCATACTTCTGCTTATCAATTATTAAATAGTTTTCCGCATTTATTATTTGGTTATTCTTAGATAAAAAGTATGGCAACATTGAACTATTTGTTGGGAAAAAAATATTTACAAATTCACTATTGTCTATATCGCACTTCAAGTAGCAATCAGCATCACAAAAAAAAATTATTAAACGATAACCATTATAAATTTCATTTTTCTCAACTTCTAAAATATTGCTTTGATTATAAACGCACAACTCTTTGATTGCGTTGTAAATCTCACCTATTTCTACAGTTGAAACAGTGTTATCATATAAAAGCATAACTTTTTGATATTTCGCTTTTTGTTGTATGATTTTTTTTATTTCAGAAAGTGGATTTTCATTGCAAATTTTCATGATATAATTTTAACACTTTTGCAAGTAGTCTAAATTATGAATAAATAATTTTTTATATCCATTTTTGTTTTAAATTGTAATTTTTGTTGCATATTTGACGATTATCTTTTATTTGCTTTACTTTTTTAAATATATGTTATAAAATGAAGAATAGGAGGCAATTATGGAACAAAAAATTGTTGAACTTATTGCAGAAAAACTTTGCAAAAAAACAGAACAAGTGACAATGAGTGCTCGTCTTGTTGAAGATTTGGGAGCGGATAGTCTTGATGTTGTTGAATTAATCATGGCATTTGAAGATGAATTTGGAATTAGTTTGCCAGATGAAGATATCGCGGCAATGAAAACCGTTGAAGACGTTGTTAATTATATTAAAAAACTTAAAAAGTAATTTAAAACTTGCGCTTGCAAGTTTTTTTAATTTTAAAATCTCATCTTATGCAAATAAAAAAAGGACATCTGTCCTTTTTTTAAACATCATAATCTGCTGCATCTAAGAAATCATATAAAGCTTTAAAATTCGCTTCAAGATTATAATAGTGAGTGTAAACCATTGCGTTGGTTGCATCTGGAATTAAATAAACCTTAACTTCATTTGAACCTTCAAGATTGTTTACAGTAAACACTAAATTTTCGTAATAAACTTCTTTACCTTCAGCATCTTTTGTTTTTTGTTGATTTTCATAAGAATATCTAACATAAAAACCTGATGTGCTTGGAATTGTTTTTCCAGCATTACTTTCCAACACTAAAGTTGCTTCTTTGTTAATGTTACCATTAAATAATGCTGTTAAAGCTTTTTCCTTGCTTGCATTGTCAATAAAACCTACGATTTTATTTGCAGTTTCTGCATCAACAACTCTTTCATTAGAGTTATAAATTACACAAACATCTTTAGGTTTTGCACAATCAATGCTGTAATTAACATTAACACTTGCCATAATAATTGTTGTCAAAATCAAAATACCGATAATTGACAAACTAACGATTGCTCCAATTTTCTTTGCCATAATTTTCTCCATTAATTTGATTGGGTTATGCTTGCATATAAACAAGCGGATTAATGGAATTCTTATATCGAACTTGCTTCGTATATAATTTTCTCCATTAATTTGATTGGGTTATGCTTGCATATAAACAAGCTAACTAAGAATCCTTATATCGAACTTGCTTCGTAAATAATTTCACCCACCATATACTACACTAAAATTGAATTTAATGCAAGTAAATTTAATCCTTTTTGCCTGTTTCATCATCTATTTTGTTTTCAGATGCTGCATTTTCTTTTGAATTTTCAGAGATATTTGCAGTTTTCAAATTGTTCAATTCTTTTTCTGCATCTTTCTTAATGTTTTCCAAATCTTGTTTTGTTATAACACCTGCTTTTGCAAGCGCTTCAGCAGTTTCCACTCTTTGCTTTATATCTCTTGTTTTGTGTTCTTCAATTGCTTCTTGCTTTGCTTTATCTTGAATTGCACGTTTTTCTTCTTCTTTTTTATCTATTGCGCTTTTAACGTCTTCAACACTTGCCCCATCATAAAGCATTTCGAATTCTTCTTTATAAATTGTTTCTTTTTCAAGCAAGATATCTCTAACTTTTTCAATAACGTCTTTTTTGCTTTTTAAAATTTCAATTGCTTGCTTGTGTGCTGTGTCGATTATATTTTTAATTTCTTTGTCAATTTTGTTTGCCAAGTCATCACTGTATGGAACTTGTTTTTGATAGTTTCTACCAATAAACACTTCTCCACCATCTCCAAAACTGATTAAGCCAAGATTTTCACTCATTCCCCATTCTGCAACCATCTTTCTTGCAACTTTTGTTGCTCTTTCAATGTCATTAGATGCTCCGGTTGTGATGTCGCTTAACATAAGTTCTTCAGCTGTTCGTCCACCCAACATCATTGTTATAGTGTCTAACAATTTTTTCTTTGTCATATGTGAACGATCTTCTTCATCTAATGTTAGCGTATATCCTCCAGCTTGACCACGAGGAATAATTGAAATTTCTTGAACATTATCACAGTTATCTAAAGTTTGAGCAATAATAGCGTGCCCTGCTTCGTGAATGGCTGTGATGATTTTATCTTCTTCTTTAACAACTCGAGATTTTTTCTTTGGTCCCATCATGGCTTTATTTAAACCCTCTTGAATGTCGACCATTGTGATTTTATATCTTCCGTCACGAGCGGTAAGCAATGCTGCTTCATTTAAAACGTTTTCAATATCCGCACCAGCAAGCCCACTTGTTAATCTGGCAATTCTTTGGAAATCAACGTCATCTGAAATCTTTTTATTCTTAGCATGAACTTTAATGATTTCTTCTCTGCCTTTAACATCTGGAAGATTAACGTATATTTGACGATCAAATCTGCCAGGACGAGTAAGAGCTGGATCTAAAACATCTGCTCTGTTTGTTGCTGCAAGAATTATAATTCCGCTATTGGATTCAAATCCATCCATTTCAACCAACAATTGATTAAGAGTTTGTTCTCTTTCGTCATTTCCGCCGCCCATTCCAGCGCCACGTTGACGACCAACAGCGTCGATTTCGTCAATGAAGACAATACAAGGAGAATTTGCTTTTGCGTTATCGAACAAATCTCTAACACGACTTGCACCCACACCAACATACAATTCCACAAAGTCTGAACCAGATATACTAAAGAATGGAACCTTGCTTTCTCCTGCAACCGCTTTTGCAAGAAGAGTTTTACCTGTTCCTGGTTGACCAACCAATAACACACCTTTAGGAATTCTCGCTCCAAGCTCGGTAAATCTTGCAGGGTTTTTTAAGAATTCAACAACTTCTTGTAATTCTTGTTTTTCTTCGTCTGCTCCAGCAACATCTTTAAATCTCACATTGCTTGAAACAACAAGTTTCGCTTTAGATTTTCCAAAACCAAAACCTTTGTTGTTGCCAGACATAGATCTAAACAAGAAAACACCCAATACGATCACAACAATTATGCTTGCATATGGAAGAACCTGACTTAACCAAGATTCGCTTTCAAATGAATAGTTGGCATCAACAAGAACAACTCCGTTTAATAAAACAATGTTTCCTTCAGGATCTTTACCCCAATACTTATCGAAGTCTGGATGACTTTCGTCTCTTGCGTCAAGAATAACTTGATTATACTCATCAACAAATGCAACTAATTCATTGTAACTCATGAAAGTGCAATATGCATCAAGTTTATTGGGGAAGTCTTTATCAGAAACTCCACCCACTTTTCTTATTCTAACCGTGTAGCCATACACATCTATTTCTGCAACTTGGCCATATTCAACCATTTGTTGAAATTCTGTGTAAGACACTTGTTTATCTTTTTCATTTTCAGAAACAAACCAATAAATCAACAAAACTGCAAATAGCAATATTAATCCGTATGTGAATATTGATTTCCACTGATTATTTTTCTTTTTTTCCATGTTTCACCTCAGTAGTTTATATTATATCACAACTAGCAAATATTAACAAATATTTTGACTAAAGAAAATGGGTTTAATCTAAAAAAATATTTTTTGTTTAAATAATATATTTTACGACACCTAATTGAGTTTATGCGTAAAGAAATTTATATTTAGAAATAAATCTTTCTAATTAAAAAAGTTTACAAAAAAAATTCATTATGCTAGAATGCTTGAAAGGGGATAAAATGACAACAGTTATAGGTTTAGGTATTGATATTGTTATTGTTGCTCTATTGGTAATTTTTGGCTTAATTGGCTTAAAAAAAGGATTTTTTAAATCCATATTATCAATATTCAGTTTTGGTCTATGTGTGACAATTGCATTTTTCGCAGCAAAACATGTTGCTGGATGGATAAATGCTTTATATGATTTCTCAAGTTTGATCGGAAACAAAATTTCAAACAGTTTAATCAAAACCAATGAATTCTTTGCTCAATCAGTGAATGTTTATGAAGCGGTCGGTAAAGACGCTTTAATAGGTGCCATACCAAATAATGTAAACACTCTGCTAACACAAATCATCAAAATAATATTTTCAAATAACAAGGTTGACATGAGTTCAACAGATTCAATTGGCTCTGTTATTGGTTTAAGTTTAGGCAACATTGCCATGATAGTTATAACCGGAATATTAATATTCTTAATTTTAAGAATAGCGCTTGCTTTGTTAACAAAGTTGTTGGATAATGCATCTAAAACAAAAGTTATAGGTGGGCTTAATAAATTGTTGGGATTTATTTTAGGACTTATTAAAGGTGCGCTGATTGTTTGTATTGGCAACATCATTCTCGTTGTTGCAACATTACTTCCACCTGTAAACAAACTTGTTAATCCAATTATTCAAGAAAATAGTTATGTGGAAAAATATGTTTACAACACAACTGATAATTTATTTGAAAAATACGTAATCAATGGTGATTTGCTTAAAAACGTTGCAACAAACCTTTGGGAAAAGAAATAATTGAAAAAAAGAAAAAACGGACGCTTTAAACATCCGTTTTTTTGTTTAATTCACTTTCTGCCACCAGATTTTCTTCCTGATTTCTATCTATAAGCATTGTGATTTCTTGCTTTAATTTAACGGCATTTTCTTCAATAAAATGAATAGTGAATTTTTTCCTTTTATGCCCTAAAATTTTAATTTCCAAACTCTTTGTGTTCAAATTAAAAATTTTATCTAATTTTGAAACTTTAACATTCATTTCATAAATATCTTTCAGAGCAACTTTTAAGTTAAACCAAATTGAATTTATAACAATAGCATTATCATATAATTCACATTTATGAAAATTCTTAATATCCCTATATGTTTTAAAACTAAGTGCAAACCCCACACCTAAAAGAGCAAAACAAAAAACCCAGTTGTACCAATTCTTTAAATGAAGCAAAACAAACCAAACTGATATAATCAATAACACATTAAATAAAATCAACATTGAAACAAACAATAAAAAGTGTTGCTTTTCATTTGTTTTCACATCTCTGATTTTTTCACCCAACACAACTTCTTCTATTTCGTCTTGCTGTTTTTTTTCTTTTTTCAATTTTATCTCCTAAACATTAAATTTGAAAACAATTATATCACCATCTTGAACAACATAATCTTTTCCAACACTTAAAACTTTGCCTTTTTCGCGACATAAATTGTAGTCTCTAAGAGTTATCAAATCATCATATTTAACCACGTCGGCACGAATAAATCCTCTTTCAAAATCAGTGTGAATTTTTCCTGCAGCTTGAGGAGCCAATGTTCCCTTTTTTATAGTCCACGCTCTAACTTCTTTTTCGCCTGCGGTTATATAAGATATTAATCCCAATAAGTGATAACTTGCAACAACCAACTTTTCAAGACCTGAAACATCAATTCCAAGTTCTTGTTTAAACATTTCCCTATCTTCTGCTGGCATATTAACCAACTCTTCCTCAGTTCTTGCGCAAAGAGAAATAACTTCAGCATTTTCTATTTTTGCAATTTCCTTGATTTTCTCAATGTTTTGCTTTTGGAAATCATCAAGTTCATCAGCTGTGTTTGCAACATATATTATTGGTTTTGTTGTAATAAGGAAGAAGCTATCAACTATTTTTCTTTCATCTGCAGAACATTTTAAAAGTCTTGCTGGTTTTTGTTCTTTCAACAGTTCCATAATCTTGTTTAATAATTCATATTCTTTTTGAGTTTGTGCATCTGCTGAACCGCCATGAACAAATTTTTTCATTTTGTCTAGTCTTTTTGTCACAGCATCAATGTCTGCCAAAATCAATTCAAGATTTATTGTTTCAATATCTCGAATTGCATCAACACTACCTTCAACGTGAATAATCTTATCGTTTTGAAAACATCTCACAACATGAACAATTGCATCGACTTCTTTAATGTGACTTAAAAATTTGTTGCCTAAGCCCGCTCCTTCGCTAGCACCCTTAACAAGTCCCGCAATATCCACGAATTCTATTTGCGCTGGAATGATCTTGTTTGTGTGATAAAGTTCAGCAAGTTCAATCAAGCGATTATCAGCAACATCAACAACTCCAACATTCGGCTCAATTGTGCAAAATGGATAATTTGCACTTTCTGCGCCAGCTTTTGTTATTGCGTTAAACAATGTGCTTTTGCCAACGTTTGGCAATCCAACAACTCCTAATTTCATTTAAATTTCCTTTTAATTGTCAAATTTCGTCAAGTATCTTTATTTTTAACTTACGACATTTATAATATAATAAAATAGGAAAAATTTCAAGTGAAAAACGTAATTAAGTATATTTTCATAGGATTTATTCAAGGCATAACAGAGTTTTTGCCCGTTTCAAGCAGTGGACATATTGTGTTGTTTGGAAGCATGTTTGAGCTGGATAATTTGCTATTAATCAGCGTTGTTGCACATATTGGAACATTGTTTGCTGTTCTTTATTGCTACAGAAAACAAATCTTCGAATTAATTAAAACTCCGAAAAACAAAACAAATTTAAATTTGATTATTGCAACAATTCCAACCATTATCATAGTTCTATTATTTAACAGGTTCTTAGAAGATAACTTTTCAACAAAAACCCTTGTTTGGGGTTTCTTGTTATCTGCGATACTGCTTTTGATTGCAGATTTAAGAAAAGATGGCAAAAAATCAATAAACAAAAAATCTGCTCTTTATATGGGCTTAAGTCAAGGATTTGCTCTTCTACCCGGAATATCACGAAGCGGTTCAACCTTGGTTTGCGGACTATTGATTGGTGTTGAAAAAAAGAAATCTCTTGATTTTTCATTTTTGATGAGCATTCCTGTTATTGTTGCAAGTGCAATCTATGAAAGCTACAAATTATTTTTCTCACAAATCACAATAAACTGGTTAGGAATATTTTTAGTTATGCTGTCATCATTTATTTTTGGATTAATCTCCATAAAAATCATGCTTAAAACAGTGAAAAATAATAAACTATACTTTTTCAGTATTTATCTAATTGTGCTAAGTTTATTTGTCGTGTTGTTTTTATAAACAAAAAACTCCTTACAAAAAGTCACCAACTTTTGAAACTAGTGTAATATTTGAAAGCAAATCATTTGTGTGGTTTGCTTTTTTGTTGAATGTATTGAAATAATTAAGATTTTCTGTTATAATATTAAATAGGAGGACAAAATAAATGAAATGCAACATTAAAAATGGTCATACAACACCCAAAAGAGTAATCCCACAAGAGATTAACCTTGACGAGTGTTTATTTCATGGAATTGGAACATATTTAGAGCCACAACAAAAACTAAATAGATTGAGAGCTATACTTGACGCTAATGCCATATTAAGTGAAAATTTGCAGTCAAATGACTTTGCATTTCACAATTCTCGCTCTCGTTCGCCAAAGTGTAATGGTAGAGATCACATATCAATTTGTCAAAAACCAAGTTTTGTAGATCCAACAAAAATAAGCGAAAGTTATAATTGTTTTGTTTCTAGTGGTTTAAGTATTATTTTAGATAAAAGCATTTTAGACAATCCCTCTACAACAAAAGAGTTTAACCCAAAACATTTTAGTGATTGGCTTGATGGCGAATATAGAGTAAGAGATAAAATAAACTCATCTTATTTTGTTGGGATTGGTATTCCTAGTAGTTCACTTGAAGATGTTGCACAATCATTTAAAAAATTGCGTCACTTTACTTTGAGAGAAAGTATTGAATATGTTTTAAATAGTGATTGGTTTAAAGACCTTTCCGCAATTAAAAGTTACATGTCATACAACGATATAGAACTACCAATATATTCTATTGTCTCGGGCAAACAAATGGGAAATCTATATTCAGCATTTTCTTCTGCTTATAATGTTAACCCAAATGAAGTTGCAGAACTTTGCGGAAGTTTACAGCAACAAAATTTCCCAAATCCTCATCAATTAAGAGTTGGAGTTATCCGTAATTGGCAATCACATTGGGATTCTACAGATTTTGAAGATATTTTTAGTAAATAGAAATTGAATTGACACATAGGAGTGTGCTTATCATATACAAGTGGTGATCGCTTCGCTCCAACAGACAAGCACACTCATATCGATTAAATAAATCAGACAAAAAGCGAAAGTGTTGGTAGAGCGTAACACACTTTCGCTTTTTGCTGTTATACCTATGTATTCCATGGTGTACTTGACAAGAGTCTCTGAAATGAGTTTTTCATTTGTTGGTTAAGACAGAGAAACGATATGTGTGCGTATACTTTTGTTTTTCGTTTCTCTGCCTTTTGATATTATGTTTTCATTTCTTCTCTTGTTAAGTACCTTTCACGGCATAAAGTTGCCGTTAAAAAAGAGTTAAGGCATTTCTATCTTAACTCTCAATTATTACGTTCGTTTCAAAAGTGCTTGACTAAGGAGTTTTGTTTTTTAATATTCAAATGCTTCTATTGTTGAATCATAAATCGCTTTTGCGTCAACATTAACCTTTGAAGCATCTTGCTCTTCAACATATGCATGATCTTTATATTTGTTGTAAATTGTTAACGCATCAAGATTTTCACTTAATAATAAATCAAAATCGCCTGTTGAAGTGTTTGCCGGAATGTTGCCAGGATTAGGACCTTCACCAATACAAATAATGTTGTTTCCCGTAGTGAAATCGTTACCAATAATTTTAACTTGACATTCAATTAAACCCTGATTTTCAACTTTTGCCCATTCTTCTGCAATGTTCGTGTCTGTGAATCCAAGTCTTTCTTTAATTGAAATTGAAACATTTTTATTATTAGTAGTGTTGAAAATGTTGTTTGATATAATCAAGTTTTCACAAGTTGCAGAATATTGGTTTACTTCAATCGCATATCCACCCGATGTGTTTCCATCAAATGTGCAGTTATTGATAATCAAATTTGAAACAGATGTTACATATAAAATTGTTGCAACTTCAGTTGATGAAAATCTACAATCATTGAAAATTAAACCAACTTTATCTGTTAAACTTAAAGGATTATTAAATGTGCAATTTTCAAAAATATAGGTTCTTCCTTTTTCCAAGTTTAAAGTATTATAAGTTTCATTTTCATATTTAACTGCTGTTGAGCTGTTTGAATAAATTTTTCCACCAAAATATGTTTGATTTTCAGTTGGAGCAATTTCATAGCAATGACCATAGACTTTTGAATTGTCATTTTTATATGCAATCATTAAGTGTTCAATTTCACCCGTTTTATAATCTAATTGAGCACCATAACCGCTGTCATATTCTACATAAACATTTGTTATTTTTCCGCCATTAACGAAAAATTTACCCGCACCATTGGCTGAATATTCATTAGAATTCACAAACACACTTTCAATTTCCCCGCCTGTGATTGATGCCAATGTTCCGTTTGCATTGGCACCAATCCATAAATCAGCGCAATATTTAGTGTAAGTTTCATCATTTGGGTTATTTTTATTAATCTTACCAGAAAGCATTTCAAAACTAGCAGATTTGGTTATATAAACACCACCAGATCTCCAACTGTCATTCTTTTTGCCATTAGTTATGTTTGCATTATCAATTACAACTTTTCCAGCAAAAGCAGAAACACCTCTCACAACTTGATTTCCATTTAAATCAATATCTTTTAATATTAAACGTGCATTATCATCTATAACACTAAAAATTGATGCCACATCTTTTCCTGCATATCGTGAACAAGCAAATTCCACATTTGATGCTCTTATGCCATAATTATTGTTTTGTCCATCAATTGTAATATCTTTTGTTATTTCAATTGATTCAGTTAAGTAGATAGAACTATTTAAAATGCAAGTGTCACCACTGTTAGCATTTAAAACCGCATCATTAAGACTTGAATAACAATTTTGAAGAACTCCATCGTTGTTTCTAACTTCAACAATGTCACTCACGCGCAAGGTTGCTGAAATATTGTTCACAACATAATTCGAATCAGTTGCTGAGCAATAAATAGGATATTCATCTCCGTATTGAGCAGAATTTAGATCAAATTCCTCACCAAAACTAAATTCAAGTTCAACCTGATCTTGGCTTGTTGTTGTGTAAGAAACATTAATTTTGTTGGGGTTTTTGCTTTTAATCCAAACTTGATCTTCCACAGAAATATCAATTGGCTTTGGTTGAATTGTTATGTTAAAGGTTTCTGTGGATGTGAAAGTTTTATAACCATTAGCTGATAATCTATAATAAAAGTTATATTCCCCTGCATTTATGATATCAAAATCTTCTAATTGCTTGAAGTTGTTTTTATCATCTTCTAATGCAAATGTGATTTCCGCATCAACACCTTCATACGAAACTTCAATCACATGCTCTTCTCCATCATAAGTAAAAACTCTTTCTTCATCAATAAGAACCTTGTTAACATCGAATTTGAGAGATTTGTCACCACAGGCAAATAACACCAATCCAGAACAAATAACAAATAACGAACAAAGCAATGTTTTTAAATGTTTCATAATTACCCCTTCTTATAAAATTATAACAAACAAACTTTTAAAAATCAAATAAAAATCATAATATTAACACATGTCAAATATGCTATTATTTTGCTCTTAATTTAACATATTATTAACAAATAAAAATGTCGTAAATTAATAAAACAACAAACATTTGACAATTTTTGAAATGTGTGCTAATATAATATTACACGAAGGCGCAGTATTCTAGTCAACTATGCTATTTGAGGATGCTGAAACAAGCATTGCTGGCATAACTATGAAGTTCGTGGTGCTGGCTTTGATTGCCCAAATCGGGGCTGGTGCTGGGAGTTAAGATTTTTGGGTCGTGTGTAATGGCATACATGCTCAAGCCCAATTATCGCGGAGACTTAAGTGGGTAAAAACGGATCTATATGGGTTATTTCATGTTCGCTTTTTATCGCTTAGGAGAGGAACCCGTATGTGACGAAAGTTATGTATGGTGTAGCCTGCTTTGAGTGAATTGCTTGGAATAAAGCGTGAACTTAGAACAGAATGAAGTACAAATTTTATTTTAAGTTGCTTTTGAAATTGCGTTTGCAAAATAAAGATAAGATTAGCCGATGTTGTTAAGGAAAACTTCTAGACTGTTCGTGTGATATCCGAGGCATTTTGGGGATTATAGTGTGGTCTCAGTGGCGATTCGGTGCAAGTTTTGCGTAAAGGGAAACCGCTTTGCTGGTAACGGGAAAGTGCAAAATTGGGAAATCCAACCGAACCTTATGCCGCAAGGTTTACTCAAGATGTTGCCTTCGTAATTTAAATTATTCAGCGTAAAGCTTTAACATATATGAAACAAAAATCAAATAAATCAAAAAATAAAAAAATGTGGATATGGCCAATTATTGTTTTAATATTGGCTGTTTTTCTTTCTCTATCTTTTAGTTTATTGAGCGAATTAATTCTTGATGGATCTGCCATTTTGGTTGCTATTATTGTTATTTTGGTTTTTATTGCTCTTGCCATTATAACAGACATGATAGGACTTGCAGTTGCCAGTGCAAACATTGAAGACTTTAACGCAATGGCAGCAAGAAAAGTTAAAGGAAGCAAACAGGCAATCGCACTTGTTAAAAATGCCGATAAAGTTAGTTCAATTTTAAATGACGTTATTGGTGATGTTTGTGGAATTTTATCTGGTGCAGCAGGAGCAAGCATTGTTGCAAAAATTGCAATAGATAATTGGGGAAATTTTATGGCAATTTTAATTCCATCGCTTATTGCAGCAATAATTGCAGGTCTTACCATCGGCGGAAAAGCAATATTTAAACGAATTGCAATTAAGCATGCAAACAAAATCACACTAACCTTTGCAAGGTTTTTAAACTTCTTCACAAGAAAAGGATAATTCGAATTGTTTTCACTCACTAAACGTACTTTTGCGAAAGTGTTTGCAAGAACTTTCACAAAATCCCAAGTCGTTCGGAAAATCAATTCTCACTTAAAAGATAAAAGGTTTAATTAAATTAATTCGATATATATATTTCTTAAGCAATTTGAAGGATCTTAAAAAAGACTGATTTCTCAGTCTTTTTTTATTTTTATTCCGTTTGCCAATTTAATGGCATTGTTCGATTCGTTTTAAACCATTCGGTTTCTTTTAAAATTGTATCATTGTTTGAGCAGTTTAAACCCAATTCTGTTTCATTTGGAAGAGCAATAATAACAATATTTCCATTCATTGAAGTGTATTCATCTTTTTTCCAATCAACGCAAAGAGTTGTTACAAACACTTTATCTGTATATGCTGCAATTCTATCAATAAATGCTTGAGTTGGAAATTGATTGTTAATATTGTCTGTATATTCAGTGCTTCCCGCACAGCAACAAACACACACCACATCAGGATCAATCATTTCAAGAAGGCCTTCGCTCGAAGAAGTTCCACTTCCATGATGCCCCGCCTTATATAAATACATTTGTGGCAATGGTGAAGGTGCAACATTAGTGTAATAATCCACTAATTTTTCTTCGCCATCTTTTTCAAGGTCTCCAGTGAATAAGAAATTTTTATTTTCACCTTGACTAACCATCAAACAAACAGAATAGTCATTTTCACTTGGTGCTTTATATTGAGCAGTTTCATCATGTTCAGTATAGTCATATTGGTAATAATAGTTATATAAAATTTCAATTGAAATATCATGAGTTTCATCTAAAACAAATTCTTTTTGCGCACCATTTTGTTCATAAAAACAATCGTAAGCTGAATAATGTTTTGCACCAGCATCGATTTCAGCTTGACGTTTAGTTACATAACGATTAAACATTGCTGATTCACTATTGCTTGTTGCATTACCAAAGTCTATGATTGTTCCAACTTCATAAAGATCAAAAATCCCTTTTGTTTTTGCTCCCGTCGCAAAACCCGCATAATGGTCTTGATGCGCATGTGTTACAACCACATAGTCTAGTTTACCTGTAACATATTGATCCAAATACGAGCTAACAGCAGAAACACTGCTTGTTCTTGAACCGCAATCGATAAGGACGTCAATATCTCCCACTTTAATGTATGTGCAGTCGCCTGTATATTTATTGCCAAGTTCAAGGAAATGAACAGACAACTCACCATCAACGCCTGATAATTCAACTTTTTTTAGATTATGATTATCATGTGAATAGAATTGTTCTTCACCCGCAACAAGTTTTTCTGTTTCTGGCAGTGTGTCATACCACACATAACCGGCACCACCCACCAATCCAACAATTAAGGATAGTAGTATAATTAAAAACTTCTTCATTACACACTACCTCCTTGATTTGCTGCATCAATCTCATCTTGCTCGGTTGCTTCAACAAAAGTTATCAATCTAATCTTTTGAACTTTAAAAAGTGTTCCATACTTAATGTTGTCAACAGTGTAAATGATGTAATATGTTCCCTCTTCTTCAGCATAATATGTTCCGTCATCGTTTTTCTTTAAGTTAGTTTCAATTTTAAGTTTATTCTCATCATTTTTCCCAAAAGCAATAACTTTGGCGCCTTCATCAGCGTAGGTTTCTTTTCCGATTTGCAGGGTGATTTCATCTTTTCCAATTAATTCAAAACAATCATTTTTTGTTAAATATTTTAAACCCAAAAAACCACCACCAACACCAATTGCTATAAAAAATAGTGCCAACAAAAAAGTGCCAAATCTCATTTTTTTAATGCTTTTGTTAAGCTCATTATTGTTTGGTCTTTCAACTTTTTCACCAATTCCCCAGATGAATTCAGCTTGAACTTTAGAACTAGTTTTGCTTGCCGTTTTCTTTGCCATAATCCTCCTTCATTTAATAACATAGTAACATAAAATTATTTTAATCTCAAAATAATTTAAAATAAATTTATGAAACATTTTAATAAAAAATCTAGCTTAACGGCTAGATTTTAAATATTCAACTAAATTATTAATTCGTTTAACACATTCTTTTTCACCCAAAATTTTCATAATTGAAAAAAGTTCTGGGCTATTTTCTCTTCCTGTGATTGCAATACGAACAAACTTAGACGTGTCGCTAATGCTTCCCGCGTATTCTGAAGGGTTTTGTTTATATGTTTTATTATCAACAAAATTAAATTCAAGTGACTTATTTTTAAGGTCATCAAACCAAGCAGAGTTATCCACACTTTCAACGTAATTTTGTGCATAATTGGTTAAAAATTTAATTAAATTTTCCTTATTAACACTTCCCAATTCAAAATTGAATTCCGCCTTGAAATTTGGCAAAACATACTTATAAAGTTCAAGCACTTCGCTCATGAAAGTGATATCCTTACGTGGTCTTGGTGTTCCCCTATCAATTGAGAAAACACGGGTTAAAACAGCTTTGTTTTCTTCAATTATTTTAACATTATTTTCACTCCATTCTTTAGCCCATGCAAGAAGTTCATCATATACTTTTTCAGCTGAATATTTCGAAATGATTGTTTTTGAAATATCGTTAAGTTTTAAGAAATCAAACATTGGGTTTGTAACACCAATTTTCTTAACCGCAAATGGGAATTCTTGATATGGCAAATCCGGATTATTTCTTCTCCAAATTTCAAAGTCTGAATTTAATAAGTTTAACAAATATTCAACAACAGCATTGGTTGAATACCCAACTCTTAAATAGTGCCTTACATCTGCAAAAGCATCTTTACGCTTGCTGATTTTTCTTTTGTTTCCTGTTGTTTCATCAACAACGCAGATATTTGGAGTGTGAGCATATTTGAAAGGAGCATAACCAAACGCATGTGAAAGTTCAATATGAACCGGTAATGATTGATACCACTCTTGACCACGAATAACAGTTGTTGTGTGCATTAACATATCATCAACCACGTGAGCAAAAGCATAAACAGGAATTCCGTTAGATTTAATTAACACATCATCTTTTGTGTTTTCTCTAACTTCTTTTTCTCCTTTAATTGCGTCAATAAACTTATATGTTTTTTCCGCATCACCACAGGATTTTAAGCGCAAAGCAAATTTTTTGCCTTCATTTAATTTTTCCTTAATTTCTCTTAATGTTAAATCTCTACACGGATCTTTAACTTCCAAATCATCACTTTGTTCAAGTTCTTCTTCGCGACGTTTCAAAATTTCTTCTTTTCCGCTTGCCATTTCGCAGAAACATGGAAATGCTTTTCCTCGCTTCACGAGTTCGTGAGCAAATGCTCGATAAATTTCAACACGTTTACTTTGAACATATGGACCATAATCCCCAACTTCTTCAAGATTATCACCACGATAACCTTCGTCTGGTTTTAATCCAAATCTACAAAGCATATCATAAGCGATTTGACCAGCATTTTGAACTTCACGTTTGCCATCTGTATCTTCAAGTCTGCAATAGAATAAGCCGTTTGTCTTATCTGCCAACATTCTATGAACAACCGCTTGGTAAAGTTGACCAATATGTAAATATCCAGTTGGACTTGGCGCAATTCTCGTAACTTCTCCTGCCACCTTTCTTGGTTTGTATTTATCAAAGTAAAAAGCTGTATCCAAACAATTTGGATACAACAATTCTGCTAATTCACAATATTCTTTTTCTGTCATATATTTCCTCGTCATATTAATTTTTAATAATATTTAACATTTGTACTAAAACTGAATTATAACTTTTAATCAACTCATAATTGCTTTCAACAATATCATAACACAATTTTTCGTAAGCTGTTGCAGCAATATCGTCAAACATAGCAAAGTTAATTTTTTCACTAGCAACAATAAATTTGTTTATATCATTTTGAATTGTTGCTTGATGATTTTGCGCTTGGATTGACAATGCATAAAATTGTTTTTTCTTGTTTCGATCCCCATTGACAACAATTGCGGCATTTTGCTCTGTGAAATCAATATTGACTATTGCTTCAACATTGGTTTTATACTCAAATGCGTCCAAATCAAACATTTCACCATTTGTTATCCTAGTTGCCACGTCTTCACAAACATACATTTCAACATAACTTTGACTTAAACAGCTAACTTGATATTTAATTCTGCTTTTCAGTTTGTTCACAACAATATTGGCATCAAACGAATCCTCACCCACAGAGTAGACATTTGGATTTGAATTATTTAAAGCATAATTGAAATATAAATTTGCTAATGAATTGTTGAAGTTGGCTGCTTTTTTAAACATTAATTCATAACTTGAAATTAAACTCTTAAATGCCATCAAACACTTTTCATCTTCTTCAGCAATACTTTCAGCAAACATGTTCACGCATTTATTTGTGTCTCCAATGGCATTTTTAAGTTCTATTAAATCTTTTTGAACTTGATTTTTAACTTGAACATCTTTTGTGAGTTGATTATTTGAACAAACAGGCACATATTCGTAAGCGAAACTCATTAAATTATAAAACACAAAATTATATTTTTCTAATTCTTTATAAGGTTGAGTGGATGAAACGATGTATTGCAAACTTTCATGCGCTGAATAATCAAACTCAAACTTGCCATCAACACTTTCTATATTATTATTTTCTGAAACAATTAAGTTAAAGTCATTATTTAAAGCATCTAAATTATATCCTTTATCTTTTCCACACGCAACAAACAATGATGCAATTGGCAAAAGCATCAAAACTAATATTAAACTTAAAACTTTTTTCTTCATATATTTTAATCCCACAAATCGAACACTTCTTTGAAATAATAGGTTGCTATTTTTTCGTTACTTCCTCTACTCTCTGAAACTATTTCGATATTTGTTAATAAATTGCTTGCAAAAACAAACTTATCACACTTTAAATAATATTCATTGAAATCTCTAACTTCCATAGAAAATTTATCAACCACTGTTACAACATAAGAATTTTCAATTTTAAGCAACCCATTTAACAACGCTATGGTTTCGGTGTTTTCTAGAACAACTTTAACAGTATTGTCCACATATTCTTCTTTTGTGAAAGCAAAAGTTGTTTTAACAACATTAGAATAAACTTCAAATATATTAAATTTAATATCAGCTGTTCTGTCAACATTTGTTATGCTTTCATTAATTAAATTTGCAAAAGTTGCATATTCAATAAGATAGCGACAGCTTTGTTCATAAAGATCATTTGCACCTTCATGATGATCAAAGAATTCTGATTCTTTTTTTATTAAATACTCAGTCAACATTCTATCAAGCAAATCTCTAGAATCATGAACTTTCTTAAGTTGTTTTGCAATTATTTCATTGTCAATTGCCGTTTCACTTTCAACGTAATACGAAATTAAAATTCTAACAATATTATCAAGATTGTTGCTTGTTTCGATGATAAGATTAAGTCTGTCATCATCTTTATTTTGGTTTATAACTTCATATGTAAATGCTAAATTTTCATTGTATCTATTTTTACTCTCGGATTCCAACATTTCAATAATAGAACCAGTGTTATTGTTTTCTTTTTCAATTTTTCTAAAAAAGAAATAAACAGTTCCCCCAATAACAGCAAGAACCAAAAGCACAATAATAAATACCTTTAAGAATTTCTTCATACCTAAATTATAATATTAACCTACTCCAAAGTCAATGTTTTATAAAAAAATTATTAATTCTTTTTAATTGCGATTAATTTTGTTGTTTTTATTTAAAATATTAATTATAATATAAACATGAGAACAATTTTAATAACGGGGTCAAGTGGCGGCATTGGAAGCGAAATTGCAAAAAAATTTGCCAAACGTCACAACAATATTATTTTAGTGTATAACAATAACTTAACTTCAATTGAAAAAATGAAACAATCTTTTGAAAATTGCAATCTTGAAATTGTTAAATGCGATTTAACTAAAACAGATCAGATTTTTAGTATGGTTGATAAAATCATAGAAACCTATGGAAAAATTGATTGTTTAATTAATTGTGCTGGCATTAGTAAATTTCAACAAATACAAGACACAACTGAAGAAGATTATCATAACATTTTCGATACAAATCTAAAATCAATCATAATGTTAACTTCAGCCGTTAGCAAACACATGATAAGCGAAAAATATGGAAAAATTGTTAACATATCTTCAATGTGGGGTAAAGTTGGTGCAAGCATGGAAAGTCTATATTCCGCAAGCAAGGGTGCAATTAACACCTTAACTCTTTCACTCGCAAAAGAATTGGGACCAAGCAACATAAATGTAAACGCAATTTGTCCAGGCTTGATTAAAACAAAAATGAATGATAGTTTATCAAAATCAACAATAAAATCCATTGTTAATGAAACCCCACTAAAAAGAATTGGAACACCAGAAGATGTTGCTGATTTAACATTGTTTTTATGTGATGATAAATCAAGTTTTGTCACAGGCCAAATAATTACAATTGACGGCGGTTTGACTTTATAAAACTATAAAAAAAGAGCGAACAATTTCGCTCTTTTTTAGTTTACATTTTTGTGTTTTCTAATTCTTTATTTTCTGTTGAATGCTCAAGCAAATGTTCACCAACAACCCAAGTGGCAATCATAAAACCTGTAGTGAAAAGCGAAATTAAAGAAATGGAAATAAACAAGTTGAAGAAACCTGTTGCAAGACCAGCTGTTCCGGTGTTAGCAAAATATAAAATAATTGCCATAATCAAAGCTAGCAAACTTAAAACATAAATCACAAAACCCGCTAACGTTTTTCCTTCGCCATTTGATGAACAAATGATATCAAAAATGACAACACCCACAACAAAGCCAACCCAAATAAAGTAAATAACTCTTGCCCACATAGCAACATCTTTAACTAATAACGCATAGATAAAAAATCCAGCAAAAGCCAAAGTGATTGCAGCCAATGTGTAATAAACAACGGTTGACATGGTTTTTTTGTTTCCAACGCTCATAACGACCTCCTTAATGTATTTTTAACCGAAATTTTATTTTTATTCTAAAAATTAATTTCATAATTATTTTTTACCCATATAATTTTATTATTTTAATAAAAATTAATATTTTTTTCTAATTTTTAATGTATTTTTTTGTGTTTTTTATGTAATTTTTATATTTTTTTAATATTTTTTTCTTTAATTAATATTGCTTTAACAAGTTCGCATGCAGGAATAATTAACACGGATAAAATGATCACAATAACCCATTGAGAGAAGTTTAAAGATTCCAAACCAAACAGGGTATACATGAACGGAACACACGCAACAGTGAGATTTAAAATTAAAGTAATAAAAAAGCAAATATTAAATGTTTTATTATCAAACAAATTTTTTTCGAAAATGCTATTATTTGTTTTACAGTTTATGCTATGCAACAATTGCATGAAAATTATTGTAAAGAAAACCATTGTGCTAGCAACTTCAGGCGAATAACAATACACACCAACAATAAACCCAACCAAAGCAATCACCGTTTGCAAAATAGATTGATATATTATTGCAACCCCCACCTTACCGCTAAACAATCCTGCTTTGGGATTTCTTGGCGGAGAATCCATAACTTCTTTTTCAACCTTTTCCATTCCCAACGCAAACGCTGGAAGACTATCGGTTACCAAATTGATAAATAACATTTGCGCTGGCAACAAGAACGTATATTGTGGGAAAAAGAATAATGCAATCAACATTCCAAAAACTTCCACGCAATTTGTGGATATCAAAAATTGTAACGCTTTTTGAATGTTGGAGTAAACTTTTCTTCCTTCTTCGATTGCAATAACAATAGAAGAAAAATTGTCGTCTGTCACAACCATATCTGCAACATTTTTAACCACGTCTGTTCCGCTTTTCCCCATTCCAACGCCTATGTCAGCAATTTTTAAACTTGGTGCGTCATTAACACCATCTCCGGTCATGGCAACAATCTTATTTAAACTTTTATAAGCTTTAACAATTCTAACTTTATGCTCAGGTGTAACACGGGCATAAACCCTTAATTTGTGACAAACCTTTTTTAACTCTTTGTCGCTCAACTTGTCCAACTCTTCACCTGTAATAACCTGATTTAAATTTTTAGCAATATTTAGTTGTTGAGCAATTGCAAACGCTGTTCTCTTATGATCTCCTGTGATCATAATTGGAGTTAACCCTGCGCTTAAACATTTATCAATGCTTGCTTTTACTTCTTCTCTTGGTTTGTCCATGAGACCAACCAACCCTAAAAAAATCATATCATTTTCCATTTCTTCATTTGGGTTATATTCATCTAATTTTTTACAACAAAATCCTATAACTCGATAAGCTTTATCTGTCATTTGATTACTTATTTTTTGAATTTTTTCTCTTAATTCTTTGGAAAATGGCACAATTTCGTCATTTATTTTAATATATTTACACTTTTTTATTAAAATTTCTGGTGCGCCTTTTGTGTAGCTTTGCAAACATGAATCGTTCACCAACACAGTCATCATTTTTCTATCGCTATTAAACGGTATTTCAAGTAAGAATTTTTTGTGCGGTAAATTGTGATAATCATATTGTTTTAAAACGTATTCAAACAAGGCTTTTTCTGTTGGTTCACCAACCACTTTGTTGTTTTCCATTTTTGCATTGTTGCAAAAATACAAACAATTACGTAATTCATAATCTTCATTTAAATTATCACAACCCGAAAAAACTTCAACAACTTCCATTTTGTTTTGAGTTAAAGTTCCTGTTTTGTCTGTGCAAACAATTTCACAACTTCCGAGCGTTTCAACTGCGTGAAGATGTTTAATAATACATCTCCTTTTAGCAAGTTGTTGAACACCCAACGCCATTATGATTGTTATTACAGCAGGCAAACTTTCAGGAATAGCCGCAACAGCCAATGCAACCGCCGTCATCATTGCTTCAACAACAGAATTTCCACAAATCAATTCGATTAACAATATCATGATTGACACAGCAACAACTGTCCACGTTATTATTTTACCAATCTTATTAATCGATTTTTGAAGCGGTGTTGTTTCTTTTTTTGTTGAAAATAAAATTTTTGCAATTTTGCCCATTTCTGTGTTTTTTCCGGTCGACACAACAACACCCATTGCCTTACCCATTGTAACCATGCTTCCAGAATACGCCATGTT
The DNA here is from genome assembly GCA_045633245.1 of Candidatus Onthoplasma sp. Taxonomy (GTDB): domain Bacteria; phylum Bacillota; class Clostridia; order Christensenellales; family UBA1242; genus Onthoplasma. Next base: position 39,693 of record JAZQYA010000001.1, on the reverse strand, counting down.
TGTTCTTTCTGCAAGTGGTGTATTTTTTCTTAAGGTTGTCTCGGCGTTTTTTTCAACAGGAACACTCTCTCCTGTAAGTTGACTTTCGTCACAAGCAAAGTTATTGCATTTTACTAATCTAATATCTGCAACAACCATATTGCCCGCTTCCATTTCCACAATGTCTCCACAAACAAGTTCGGTGCTATCAACATTCATAACTGCACCATTACGTAGCACCTTCACATTTATTTTGTTATACTTTTGCAATTCATCTAAACAAGCTTGTGACTTGAATTCTTGAAAAACTCCTATGAGCGCATTTATTATGACAATAAACAAAATGACAAAACCTTCCAACAATTCAGAATATTGTTTGTTTATCAATGCAATAGAGATTGAAACACCTGCGGAAATTAGTAAAATAATAACCATTATGTTTAAAAATTGATTAAAAAAACATTTCAAAAAAGACATCTTCTTTGTTTTTTCAATTTCGTTTTTCCCAAACTCTTTTAATCTCTTGTTTACTTCAACTTGAGAAAGCCCATTTATGTTTGAATTTAATTTGTCCAAACATTCTCTAACAGATAAATCATGCATATAAATATTTTATTTGAGAAAATTTAAAATTAGAACAAACCAACTTCAAACGTTCAGTTTCAAAAACATTGCATATTAAATTGAAAAAAAAATAAAGTTATGATAATATAATAATATATGAAAAAGAAAATTAGCAATGTTTTAAAATTATTCAATGAAACTGAGTTAGCAAAAGTTAGCGAGTTTGTTGAAGTTCTAGATAATATGAAATTAGGTGATGATAAAAAACTTGAAGGAGTTATTTATTGTTTGCTTCAAAACAAATTAATCACATTGGATGAAATTAAAAAAGATTATGACGAAAAAATTTACAACACCATTATCACCTTAGATAAACTTGATAAAATTAATTATTCGCAACAAGATGTTGAAGCAGAAAATATTAGAAAAATGTTTTTTGCAATAACTAAAGATATCAGATTAATAATGCTCAAAATTGCTTTTGTTGTTGTGGATCTGCGTCACGTTAACGATAAGTCAGAAGAAGAAAAACAGCTCCTTTCATCTTCAATTTTTTCTCTGTTTGCACCGCTTGCTGCACGTCTTGGTTTGTCAACTTACAAGACTGAACTTGAAAATGGCGCTTTTCTGTTGAGCAATCCTAAACTTTATAATGAAATACAAGAAAATGTTGATAGTCGTTTTAATAAAAGACAACCAATTGTTGAACGTCTCACAAATTTGGTTAAACGCTGCATGGCAGATCTAAACATAAAAGGAAGAGTTTACGGCCGAAAAAAACATATCTATAGCATTTATAAAAAAATTCAAGACCATTCGCTAGATAAAATTTATGATCTTATCGCTGTGCGTGCTTTGGTTCAAACTGTTTCAGACTGTTACGCTCTTCTTGGAAGACTTCATTCTTTAGTTGAACCATTAAAAAATAGATTTAAAGATTATATTGCAACACCAAAACCAAACGGTTATCAATCCTTACACACAACTGTACTGTTTGAAGATTTTCCTGTTGAAATACAAATAAGAACAGAAGAAATGCACCAATATGCAGAATATGGTATTGCAGCTCACTGGTTATATAAAGAAAAAAAGAAAAAGCAGGACACATTAGACATTCAACTTGCTTGGTTAAGGCAAATGATGGAAAATGAAAACGTTTCAATTGACGAATTATCTTCATCTTTAGGAGAAGATATTTACAACAATGAAATCTTTGTTCAAACTCCCAAAGGAAAAGTTGTGTATTTACCGTCAGGCTCAACCCCAATTGACTTTGCTTATTCAATTCACAGCGAAGTTGGAAATAAATGTGTTGGAGCAAAAGTTAACGGAAAAATGACCCCAACCTATTCTGAGCTTCACAATGGTGATATTGTTGAAATCATAACAAATGCCAATTCAAAAGGCCCATCAAGAGATTGGTTGAAAATCTGTAAAACAAGCGATGCTAGAAGTAAAATAAATGCTTTTTTCAAGAAGAACATGAAAGAAGAAACCATCAAACTTGGAAAAACAATGTTGGAAACAGCAATTAAGGAACAAGGTTATTCGGTTAGCAAATTAACTCAAAATGGCATGAATGAAATTCTTAAACATTACAACTACTCAGAAATTGAAGAGCTCTATGCTAACATTGGAACAAGTGCAATTCCTGCGAAAGCAATTGCAAACAAACTTGCTTCACTCTATCAAAAACAGATTAAAGCAACTATTGAAAATCCTGTTAGGAACACAACCATTGCTCTAGCACAACCAACAGACAAACAAGTGGATTTGAAGGGGTTAAATAATATTTTAATTAAATTTGCAAATTGCTGCCACCCTATGTATGGTGATGAAATTGTTGGATTTATCTCTGCGGGACGTGGCATAATAATTCACAGAAGCGTTTGTCCAAACATTTCATATTTTAGAGAATCTAGATTGATTGAAGCATTTTGGAAACCAATTAGCGAAAAACAAAAAAACAAAAAACAAAAATAAATGAAAAAAAAGAACTGACTCAATATCAGTTCTTTTTTTCGACTAACTTTTAAGCCAAAACAGGATGTTTCTTGATAAGTATTGAAACAATGTCAATTACCCAAAGAATAGCCCAGCCCAAAATAATCCAAAGAATTCCAATGAGCACCAAACCAAAGTTCTTTTTAACGGCACCTTTCACAACACGGAAAATTGCCCAAATTATGTCCAAACCTGGCAAAGCAAAAATAACTTTAAGCCAAACTGGAGCACTTTCAAACCATTTAACCATTCCTTTCATTTTATCCCTCTCCTTTTTATAAGATATAAACATTATATTAATTTTATTACAAATAATCAAATAAATTTAATTATTTTTTTAAAAAAGTTGGGCGTTAATTAAATCTTTCATTTTTTGTTAAAAAATAGTCTTTTTTTATTCAAGAAGTAATATATTTGCAACAATAAATGCATTGAAATGATATCAATGGGGAAAATAAACCCATGAAGCATGGTGAAACTGTTTATTATAAAACCGAAAATGATGAAGTTGTTTCATTTAAGGAAAAATCAATTTCAATTGATGAAAACTATAAATATATTAATAACAATCCTTTTTATAAACTTTGGTCGTGGTTTACTTATCGTTTTATTGCAACTCCATACGCGTTTATGGTTTTTAAAATTCTTAAAAACGTTAAATTCCATAACAGAAAAGTTTTAAAGAAACATAATAAAAATGGGTATTTTATTTATGCAAATCACACCAATCAATTTTGTGATGGTTTTTGCCCAGGACTACTATGCTTCCCTAAAAAAGCACATTTAATCGTGAATTCGGTTAATATATCGATTCCTATTATTGGAAAACTAACAAAAATGTGGGGAGCAATTCCTCTTCCAGATGACATAAAGGCAACCAAAAATTTCTATAATGCTATTGAACAGATTTTAAATAAAAACAATCCAATAATTATTTATCCGGAAGCACACTTGTGGCCGTATTACACAAAAATAAGAAATTTTTCAAGTTCTGCTTTTAGATATCCAGTGAAATACAACAAGCCTGTTTACACCTTCACGACCGTCTATAAGTTAAAAAAGAATTCCAAAAAGCCTAAAATTGAAATTTTTGTTGACGGTCCCTTTTATCCCGACAATTTGGTTGATACTAAACTTGCTCAACAGAAACTTCGTGATTTGGTTTTTGTTAAATTATGTGAACGAGCAAAGTTAAGCAATTATGAATACGTCGAGTATATTCAAAAGGAGAAATAATATGATAAATATAATGTTTGGGGGAAATTATAAAGTTTTTGACGGAATCCTTTTGTGTATGATGTCTATGATTAAACATTGTGATCAAGAAATAATGGTCTATATTTTAACTGCAGATATAACAAATTTAAACAAAGAATATATACCAATAAATGAAAGTCAAAGAGTATTGTTGGAAAATTTTTTAAAAAAGAAAAATCCCAACAATAAAGTAACCTTAATCAAAATGGGACAAGATTTTAACAATTGGGCATGCACTTCTTCAAATAAAATCAATTCATACACACCATTTGCCTTTCTACGTCTTTTTGCCGATCAGATTGAAATTTTGCCAGATAAAATTTTATATCTTGACACAGACATTATGATAAACGGAAACATCAAAAAACTTTTTGAAACAGATATTTCAAATTATGAGTTGGGCATTGTTCTGGATAGATATGGTCACATTCTTATTCATCCTAAATACTTTAATTCAGGAATGCTTTTAATGAATATGAAAAAAATAAAAGAAACAAAATTGCTAGAAAAGGTTAGAAATATGTGTTCAAGAAAAAAGATGGCTTTCCCAGATCAAAGTGCACTTAACAAATTTTGTAAACATAAGTTATATTTACCAAGAAAATTTAATGAACAAGGAAAACTTAAACAAAACACAATTGTTCAACATTTTTCAAAACGCATTAAATGGTTTCCCTTTTTCAGCACTATAAACATAAAGCCTTGGAATATAGAGCAAGTTAAAAATATCTATAAAATTCATGCTTATGATGATATTTATGATGAATATTTGAAAATTAATAATAAATAGTTAAATAAATAAAAATAAATTAATAAATAATAAAAATTCATATTAAATGGATAGAAAAAACTTAATATTATAAAAAAAAACCACAAAACTGTGGATTTTTTTATTTTTTTAATTATTTTTTTACAATTGGTTGTTGTCTTTCAAGTGCAAGAATAAATTGAATTCTTTCCGCTTCTCCAAACGGATTAATTTTAGTTATATCTAAAACACTAGTCATACAAATTAATATCCCTCTTAAATTTATTGCGGTTGCATTAACATCTCCTTCGTTGGTGTTTTTAATTGCAACTTGAACATTTTGTGAAGTATAAGAACTTGAATCTATATTGTATGAACTTGAACCATCAGCTTTCATAAATTGTTTAATAACTTCACGAGATTTTAAAATATACACAACAGAATCGCTTATTATTTTTGAACGAATATCAGCAACTACACCTCTATCCTCTGCTGGATGATACCAATTAACATTTTTAATAATGAGATCCATTGCATTCCAAATATTATATAAGTACACAACTTGACTAAATTTTGATACACTTTGAAACTTTAATAATCTTAAACAGGACTCAAGTGTTTTGTCTGCATTTGGGCACGGAGCTTGCACTGCTTGATAGATTGAAACTATTTTAAATGCACCATTTATTGCATTAAAATCTAATCCATTGGCTGGATTAATCCAAAGGCCAGAAGTTTGATCTTGAAATTCATTCAGCCAATTAATTAATGCCGTAGTTAATGGTTTTGTTTCCCCCGTAGGATCCAGTTCCAAATCTCTACCTTTAATAATGCCTATTTGGGTGTTTAAGAAATTGCTTTGTGAATAAGCCATTTGATTAGATTGTCTAATGTTAGGACCAATTATAGTATCTAAATACAATGTTAAACTTTCTGCGCTAGTTAAGTTATCATTTATATCATTAGACACATTTTCTTCTTCAGAAAGTAATTGAATTTGAGTTGATTTATTTAAATAATTTTCACTTGATAAATTAACGATAACTCCATCACCCTTCCTACCATTCGGCGTGTCGTATGTTGGCAAATATCCAAAAGTATCAAGAAGATTTATTGCCCTACTTAAATCTCTTGATCTTCTTGTTGCTGGCAAACTATCATTAACAATTACACCATTCTCTCTAATATAATATGCTTCCCATTGAGGATGATAGAAGTAACCATTTGGTGATTGCAAACTTTTAACCCACAAGGCAATATGTTTTCCAAATTCTTCTGGCAATCCATCCTTTATGTTGTTTGAAAATTCTTCAAAAACACCGAAACCTTGAAGCAAATTAAAAATTTGATCCGTAGATTCAAAATCTGAGCCGAACTGTATTGTTTTACCACTATACACAACTTCTTTTGAATCTCTTCCTGAATTTGAGTAATAAAATCCAGCATTAACATCATACAAATTAGCCAACCAATATATTACGTCTGTATTATAACATGCATATAATTCTTTCAATGCTGAAATTGTTTCTTGCGCCTGAGTTGCACCATATTTCGACGTCAATCTTGTATTTAGTGTTTGCCATTGTTTTTCTCTTTCAACGTTATCCGCCTTTCTTTGCTCTTCAACGATATTAATTGTACCACTTTCTAAAAATCCCTCATTTAATACAAGCGAACCTCTCACCGCGTAACTATTCAAAAATTTTGAAAGTGCCGCATTTAAAATTATATCAGTTCCAACAGTGCTTTGATCATAAGCAATAGCAAGACAATTTGTTCCACAATAAAGAACATAACTTAAATATTCATTACTTTCTTTTTTGAATTCGTTAAGTTTTTCATGGGCTTTTTTAGAAACTTCACGATTAGTAACCCCGACAACAATTTCGAATTTTGATTGCTTTATGTCGTCTTTTACAATTTTTGAAGTACCACCTCTGATTTGATTTAATTTTTGTGAAAAACTTTTAATTACTTCAAAATAAGTATCATCAGAATATATAATTGATAATGCAGAACCTGATTCATACACAATTGTTTTCCTTTCAGCCTTGCACCCTGTTGCAAAATTAACCATAAAAACACCCACCAATATTAAAATTAAAAAATTCCTTAATTTCATACAATTATGATAACCTAAAAAAATTAAAAAAACAAGTAAATTTATTTTCAATTTAAATTTAATCAACAACTAAAGTTTTAATAGAATTATAAAAATTAATTCATATTAAAACAAAAAACGAAGATACATCTTCGTTTTTTTACATTATAAGTTTCCATCAGTCCATTCAACATCAGTTGGCAAATCAATCATTTCAACATCTTCAGCGTTGTATGAAATTGTTGATGTAACAAGTGATTTAATTTCACCTTCTGAGTCACGCTCGATCATTTCAACATAAACAAATTTTCCATTTTCAATTGTATATGTTAGACTATGATCCTCTTCACCTTTTGATTTTAAAATTAATGTTGTTTTTTCACCATCATACTCCACATCAACATTAAAGTTTGATAAATTTTCAGAAGTAAATTCTCCAGTTTGTCCAATAAAGGCAGACATTGCCCATTCCATCACATTATCATTCTCAACACCTATCAACTCGTCTCTAATATCTTCGTCTGATTCATAATCTGATTCATATAAATACCAAACATCTCCATCTTTTTCACACCATTTTTCATACATTAGTTGATTGTTTTCTCTTGCATAACCATAATACTTATTGTTTGACACATTTGATGACTGCTGATATGTTCTCAAACTGTTTGTATAAACCATATCACCATGAACTTTTTCAGCGTTAAGAAGAGTTTCACGTGCATCATTATACAAACTAATAACTTCATCCACAGACACAACCGAATATTGCACTTCCAATTCAAAACCATTCCATAAAACCTTCATAACTTTATTTCCAGTTTCTTCTGTTGAAAAATTTGCAATCATACTTTCTTGAAGCCTAATTTCATCAGCAGTTGTATCTTTTTTATTGCTATAATATAAAATCTTTGCCCCTTCAAGATTGATTTCTCCGTTTTGTATGTAAGCGGTGTCTAGCCCTTTCACTTGAATATATGGTTTGTCTTCTTCTTTTTCACATCCTGTCATCAAACCCATTGAAGCAACCCCAATCATTGTGGCAATTGCTAAATTTTTAATTCCTTTTTTCATTTTCATTCCTCCCTGAAACTATATGATTTTATTTTAACCCCTTAGTATACTAAGCGTCAAGCATATTTCAAAAATTTCTTAGTAAACTAAGTAATATATGAATTATTTTTCTGTCAATTTGAAAACTTTAAGAAATGAAAGAAAGTTAAGCCAATCTCAACATGCAAAAGAATTGGGTGTTAGCAATGGAATGATTTCATTTTGGGAAAACAACATTTATGAACCAACAGCGACTAATATAATAACTATTGCAAATTTCTTTAGAGTGTCAATTGATGACTTACTATTAACTGAAATAGCCTTTTAAAAAAATCCACAAAATTGTGGATTTTTTCTAATATTGTATACTTCCAACAGTTCTTGGATAAAGTTCAACGTCACGAATGTTGCTTATTCCTGTTAAATACATAACAAGACGTTCAAACCCAAGACCATAACCAGCGTGAACGTTTGTGCCGTATCTTCTTGTATTAACATACCAAGCATAATCTTCTTCTTTTAAGCCTAATTCTTTAATGCGATTTGTTAAAACATCAAGTCTTTCTTCTCTTTGACTTCCGCCACATAGTTCACCAATTCCTGGAACAAGCATATCAACAGCCGCAACAGTTCTTCCGTCGTCATTTTGACGCATATAGAAAGCTTTGATATCCTTTGGATAGTTCTTCAAGAAAACAGGCTTTTTGAAAACTTCTTCAGTGATGTATCTTTCATGCTCACTTTGAAGATCTGTTCCCCAACTAACAGGGAAAGTGAAACGATCTTTAACCTTCTCAAGAATTGTGATAGCCTCTGAATAATCAAGACGAACAAAATCGTTTTCAACAATACTATTTAATCTTTCAATTAAGCCCTTATCAACAAATTTGTTTAAGAATTCCATTTCATCACAACACTCTTTCATCACATATGAAATAACATATTTAATCATTTCTTCTTCATTATCCATAAGTCCATCAAGATCGCAGAAACACATTTCAGGTTCCATCATCCAGAATTCTGCAGCATGACGAGTTGTGTTACTGTTTTCTGCTCTAAATGTTGGGCCAAATGTGTATGTCTTTCCAAATGCATGAGTGATGCATTCTTCGTGAAGTTGACCAGAAACTGTGAGTGACACTTTCTTTCCAAAGAAATCTCTATTGTAATCAACTTTTCCACTTGAAGCAACTCTATCAAGATCAAGGGTTGTAACTTGGAACATTTCGCCAGCACCTTCACAATCATTTGCTGTTATGATTGGAGTGTGAACATAAACAAAGTTTCTTTCATTAAAGAATTTGTGAATTGCAAAAGCTGCCACAGAACGAACTCTAAACACTGCGTTGAACAAGTTTCCTCTTGGTCTGATTGTTGGTATCGTTCGTAAAAATTCCAACGTGTGACCTTTCTTTTGAAGTGGATAATCTGCTTCGCTTTCACCAAGAACTTTAACTTCAACTGCACTAATCTCAAAAGGTTGTTGAGCATTTGGCGTTAAAATTAATCTTCCATTAATTTCAAATGAAGCACCTACTCTTTGTTTTACAATTTCTTCATAGTTAGTTACTTTTTCTCTTTCAACAACAACTTGAACAGACTTAAACGCACCATCATTGATTTCAACAAAGGCAATGTTTTTGCTGTCTCTAACTGTTCTTGCCCAACCACAAATTGTGATTGTTTTGTCTGCATATTCTTTGTAGATTTTGTGTAAATCTCTTAATTCAACTCTTTGCATTTTATTCTCCTTTTACATCTAATTTAATATGAACATCTTTTAATTGTTTGTCAGTTACAACGTTTGGAGCATTTGTTAATGGGTCACAACCATTTTTGTTCATTGGGAATGCGTAAACATCACGAATATATTCATTGTGTGTAAGAAGCATCATAATTCTATCAAATCCTGCTCCTGCTCCACAATGAGGTTGAGCGCCATATTGGAATGCATTGTATAACGCTGGGAACTTATTTTCAACAACTTCTCTTCCATAGCCAGCAATTTTAAATAATTCAACCATCAATTCTGGATCATAGTTTCTAACTCCTCCACTCAAACTTTCATATCCATTTATAACAAGGTCATATTGATACGCTTTTGCTTTAAGAGGATCTTTCTTTATTTCTTCTAAGCTTACTTGTGGCATGCTAAATGGATTGTGTGAAAATTCAATTTTACCCTCATCGTCAAGTTCATAGAATGGGAAGTCAACAATCCAAACAAAGTTGAATGAATTTTCGTCAATCAAGTTCAATCTTGAACCCAATTCATTTCTTAACATATTGGTAAATTTAACAGCTCTATCTTTTTCATCTGCAACAAAGAAAATTGTGTCATTCTCTTCATATTGTAACATAGTTTTAAGCTGTTCTTTTTGTTCTGATGTTACAAACTTACTAATCCCTGTTTCAAATTCACCTTCAGCATTTACCTTAACATAAGCCAACCCTTTTGCTTCTCTTCCCTTCAAGAATTCTGTTAATGCATCGTAAAATTTTCTTCCCTTTTCTCCACAATTCACTTTAATTGCTTTGATTGTGTTATTTTTGAATGCATTGAATTCTGTTTCTTTGAAAACATCTGTAACATCAACCACTTTAAGTGGATTTCTAAGATCTGGCTTATCTGAACAATAATCTTTCATTGCATCAAGATATGTCATTCTTTTGAATGGTGTTACAGGACGCTTGCCTGCGAACTTTTCAAAAATGCCAGCATATAATTCCTCTATAACTTTAAATACTTCTTCTTGAGTTGCAAAAGCCATTTCCATATCTATTTGATAAAATTCTGTTGGGCTTCTATCTGCTCTTGCATCTTCATCTCTAAAACATGGTGCTATTTGGAAATATTTATCAACACCACTTGTCATAAGCAATTGCTTAAATTGTTGTGGAGCTTGAGGCAATGCATAAAATTTTCCTGGGTTTAATCTTGAAGGAACTAAGAAATCTCTTGCTCCCTCAGGGCTTGATGCTGTTAAAATTGGAGTTTGCACTTCCAAAAAGTCTATACTATTCATATAGTTTCTAACGAACAACATCAAATCACTTCTTAATTTGAGCATATTCTTATTATAATCAGCACGAAGGTCGAGATAACGATATTTCAATCTTAAATCTTCATTAACTTCTTGACTTGATTTAATTTCAAAAGGCAAAGTATGTCTACATCTGCTTAAAATCTCAATTTTTTCTGCTATTACCTCAATATCTCCCGTTTCCATTTGTGGATTTTTACTTGAACGTTCTTCAACCTTTCCAGAAACAGTTATAACATCTTCTTTATTTAATTCAACATTTAAATTTTCAGGTAAAATAATTTGAGTTTTGCCATAGAAATCACGCAAAACCAAGAAAGTTATTCCTCCCAACTTTCTTATAGTGTCAACATATCCTGATAATGTGTGTTGCTCACCAACATTGTGAATTCTCAAACTTGCGCAATCTATTGTTCTATATTTGTTTACGTGTATCATAATTTCTCCTTATCAAAATTTTTAAAAGCATTAGAATATAAAAAATGCCCTAACGCTAATCGCATTAGGACGATGAACTCTCACCGCGGTGCCACCTAATTTGTTGAGTTTAACTCAACCACTTTAAAAACTGCAACCTATTGGCTGTTTTTAAGACTGGGAAGTGTCTTTCACTTTGGCTGTACTGATAAGTTCTCACTATCCTTATCTCACTAAAAGCCTCTTCCAAAGTTACTCTTTTCCGTCAACATCTTAATGTAGTTATATTAACATATCAAATAAAACAAGTCAAGCATCATAGCAATTAATTTTTTGAAATTTTTAGTTTATTTATTTATAAATGTTTTTCACTTGCTTGACAAAACTTTAAACTGTATTTATAATAAATTCATATTTAATTTAGAATCATAATCAATAACATAATTTAGAAAAATTAAATACACTTATATAACTTAGTCGGTAAAGCGACACCTTGGTAATGTCTACCTGGCTAAAATCCCAATAATTAAAAATCTTAATACGCTGATATGGCTCAGTCGGTAGAGCGTCACCTTGGTAAGGTGGAGGTCACGGGTTCGATTCCCGTTATCAGCTCCAAAATCTTAACCCTTGAAATTGCCTATAAACTGGCGCATTTCAAGGGTGATTTTTATATAATTAAAGGCGTGGTTAAAAAATAGGGACAATATCCCCATTTAAAATTTTAATAATCATGTTATAATTTTTTAGATGTCTAACTCTAAATAAAAACTTTCTTTACCCACCTTACCAATTTTTTTGAAACCCATATGATAATAAAAACCAATTGCGTTTTCATTATCATTATCAACTTCAAGCCTTAGTTTTTGCATTCCTTTTTTTTGCATAAATTGAATAGTTTCTGATAAAATTTCTTTCCCCCAATTTAATCCCCTGTGGGACCTTTTTACAGCAATAAGGGAAATATATCCAATTTTTGTTTTTTCATCATTTGCATAGAAAACACATAATGCAACATTTTTATGATCTTTTTGAATTGTTATAACATTGGCATTCTTAGCCAACTTAAACGCAAACTCATAATAATTTGCAACTTTTTCTTTTAAATGTGGAAAGCAATTATCAAATTCAATTAACAATTCAAAAATATCATTATTATCTTTAAAAATTTTTACTTCCATTATTCAACAACAACCTTATAATAATTATGAATGTTTTTTGTGATCTCAAGCATTTCTTCAAGCGTTGCAGCCTTGAAAATCAAAGTACCTAAAGAATGTGTTGTGTTTTTATAAGCACTAACATTTTCTCCTTTAGAGTACGTACAATGAACTTCCAATAAATTGTTATCCTTAAATTTTTGATCAAACCAAATTTCTTTGAACACACCAGATTCTATACTCATAATCATATAATTGCTATAAAATCCTTGAGAACCAGTCATTTTTAATTCAGAACAATCCAAACCCATTGCACCTTTAAGAGTGTACTCAATCATATCAACACCTGTTGCATATTGAATTAGTTGAGGAATGTAGCTTCCACCATTTCTTGGACCAAGTTCCAAAATGTATACATTATCATTTTTATCTAAAATTACTTCGATATTATATGCGCAGGTTTTCATTCCAAGTGCTGTGATTAATCTTTGAAGTTCGGCATCTATTTTTTCTTTTAAATCATTGCTTAAAAGACTTGGCCAAAATTCACCAAGTGCAACATATTCACGAGTCCCACCAACAGAACTGTAAAGTTCGTTTCCATAACTTGTGAAAACCAATTTTCCATCAACAGAAAATCCATCACCTGACACTTGATAACCTTTTTTCTCAATAAACTCTTCAACAATAAATCGCTTGCTTCTTGAATAAGATAATGCTTCTTCAACAGCAGCCATTAGTTCTGTTTTATCATAAATTTTAACAACTCCCTTGCTTCCTGATGAATCAACAGGTTTAACCATAACAGGAAATTTAAATTTATCAATTTCTGAATATGCTGCTTCAAAACTAAAATATCCACATGCTTGCGGACAATTAAAACCATGTTCAGCCAAAAATTCTCTAAACAAATCCTTTTCTGTCAACAACTTAACAGATTCATAAGGATTTCCAGGAAGATCCATTTTATTTGCAACATAGGCAGCAGTTGGCGCAGCAGGATCTGAAGCGTAAGCAACAATACCATCAATTTGAAGTTCTTTTGCTATTTTGAGAACACCATCTAAATCTGTTGTGCTAACATTATGATATTCATCACTATAAGCATGTCCAGGATTATTTGGCAAATAATCGCACGTTATCACATAAAAACCCATTTCTTTTGCTTTTTTAATTGCTGGGATTTGTTGCATTGATCCGCCTAAAAATAGTAGTTTTTTCATTTTTTATGCTCCTTGCTGTTTTTTAAACTCAACATAAATTCTTTAATTCTTTTTACAGCTTCGCGAAGTTTTTCTTCTTTCAATGTATATGCAATTCTAATATAATTGTCGTAATTTTTACCATAAGTTATTCCAGGTGCCACCGCCACATGTTTTGTTTGTAAAAGTTGCTTAGCGAACTCTAAAGACGCAAGACCTGTTTTTGAGATATTCACAAACAAATAAAAAGTCGCTGAGGGTTTCCTACATGTTAATCCATCTATATCTTTAATTGCTTGATAAATATAATTTCGTCTTGCTTCAAATATATTTTTTAAAGACTCATCGTTATCACTAAAAGTGTATGCTGCAATTGCCGCGTATTGAGATGGTAATGGGGCGCAAGCCGCAACATTTTCTTGCATCTTAGTCATATTTGCAATAATTTCATTAGGTGCATAAACATAACCTAATCTATAACCAGTCATTGCAAATCTTTTTGAAACACTATCTATTAAAATAGTGTGATCTTTCATATTATCTCTTGTTAAAATGCTATGATGTTTTTTGCCATCAAACACTAAAGAGCTATACACCTCATCTGAAATGACAATTAAATTGTTTTGCCTAACAATTTCCGCCAATTCATCTAATGTTTTTTCATCTAAAACTTCACCTGTTGGATTGCAAGGATTATTGATAACAATACCAACCGTTCTGCTTGTTATTTTTTCTTTAACCGATTCGGCTGTTAGGATGAAACCATTATCTTCAGAAGTGTTTATAATAATTGGAACACCTCCACACATTCTTATCATTTGCACATAATTTACATAATATGGAGCATGTATGATAATTTCATCTCCTTCATCAATTATGCAAGATAAAGCTAAGTATAACGCTTCCATTCCACCAACAGTAACCAAGATTTCGGAATTTGGATCTGCTGCAATTTTATATTCACTTTGTATATGATTTGCTATAACCTGTCTAAGTTGAATTAAACCGGCATTAGAAGAATATCGAGTTTTTCCCATCATTATTGCTTCACAAGCTGCTTTTTTTATAACATCAGATGGACAAACATCGGGATCTCCAAGTGTTAGATCCACAACATCATCATATTTTTGTGCCATATTAAATAATTGCCTGGTTAATGATGGTTCAATAACACAGGCCTTTTTTGAAATTTTCATAATTTTCTCCAATATTACTTTTTCATGCTTAAAATAATTTCGCAAATTCTATCAACATCATCCAAGTTTAAATCAGCATAAAGAGGAAGTGTTAAAACTCTTTTGCTAATTTTTAATGCTATTGGTGTTTCATGCACATTAAATTTATCTTTATAACAATCAAAATCATTTGTTAAAGGATAAAAATATTTTCTTGCACCAATATTATGTTTTGCCAATTCAACAAAAACATCATTTCTTGTTACACCAAATTCATTTTCATGTACAATTATAGGATAATAGGCATAATTTGATTCAACGCCTTCTTGCTTAGGATTTATTTGAATCCCTTTAACATTTTCAAGGTGTTTATTGTATCTTTCAACAACCATTTTTCTTTTTTGAATTTCAGAATCAATATGTTTTAAATTGCACAATCCCATAGCAGCACAAAATTCATTCATTTTTGCATTTGCACCAACACCATCAACTGTTTCGGGATCTTTTATTCCAAAGTTTTTCAATTTATAAATTTCTTTTCCAAAATTTTCGTCTTTAAAAGTAACTGCTCCACCTTCAATAGAGTTAAAAACTTTTGTCGCATGAAAACTGAAGCACGACACATCACCATAACTACCTATTCCTTTGCCTTTGTATTTAACACCAAAGGTATGTGCCGCATCATAAATAACTTTTAATCCATGTTTTTTTGCAATGCGTTCAATCTCTTCCACATTACACACATTTCCATAAACGTGAACTGGCAAAATTCCACAAGTCCTATCAGTGATTAAACTTTCAAGTTTTGTTGTGTCGATTGTAAAATCAATTGGATCAATATCACAAAAAACAGGTGTTAGCCCATTTCTAACAATTGCGTGAGTTGTTGATGCAAAAGTGAACGGAGTTGTTATCACCTCTCCTTTCAATTTTAATGCCTGCAAAGATAGTTCAATAGCCAAATGACCATTTGTTAATAAATCTATTTTTTCAACATCTAAATAATCATTTAGTCTATCTTTTAAAGTATTGTGTTTAACACCCATATTTGTTAACCATCTGCTTTCCCAGATGTCTTTAATCTCTTCAACATATTCATCTAAAGATGGCATTGAAGATTTAGTCACTAATATTTGTTTCATTTTCTTCTCCAGTTTTGTTTTTGCGTTTCTTTAAAAATCCTTTTAAGATATCAAAAAGATAAATAAAGGTTTCGTTTTTAAAAATAATTGAAACCAATGCATATATAACAACACCAACCGCAATTTGAATAAACAATAATGCGATGTAATTAATTGATAAAAGTCCGACCAACCAAACACATACTCCCATAAACAAAGCAGATAAAATGTTTGGTAAAATGTCTTTCATTTGTTGAAAATAACTATATCCCAACAATTTTCTATTAGGATAAGAATTGATAAATGTGGCAATAATTGATGTTATAAATAATCCCCAGGCAATTGCATAAACACCAAACCACATAGTTATGAATAAAATTGTCACACCAACGACTTTCTTAATTATTTCAATCTTTAAAAACAAATCACTTCTTCCAATAGCTCTAAGCGCTGATAAATTGGCGGTATGAATTGGGAAAAACATGTAATCCAAACAAAAAATTTGTAAAAATGGCACAGCAAAAATCCATTTATCTGTCAAAATTAATTTGATAACCGCCGGTGCTGTTGCAGCAAGTCCAATCATGATTGGTGCAATTAAAAAACTTGTTGTTTTTATACTACGTGCAGTCATTGCTTTAACTCGATTCTTATCTTCCTGTTCTTTAGATAAAACAGGAAACAACACACTATCTATTGAACTATTAATTCCTGTGGCAACAATTCTCGGAAATTGTTCAGCCTTATTGTAATAAGCAAGATCCGTTGCCGAATATTTTTTACCAATTAAAAGTTGTCTCAAGTTATTGTATAGAGTGTCAATTAATGTGGAAACCAACAATTTCCAACCAAAACTAAATAACGATTTTAATCTGGTAAAACTAAACATTAACTTTGGTCGCCATTTAACTGTTATCCATAAGATCAGTGTATCTAACGCTAAATTTGTTAAATTTTGTGCCACAATCGCCCAAACACCATAACCATTTTTAGCCATCAAAATTCCAACAACAGCAGAGACAATTGTTCCAAACAACGTTGCAAAAAAGAATTTTTTAAACTGCAGATTTCTTGAAACATACGCTTGTTGAACATTCTTTAAACTTGAAAAAACAATTGAAAGTGATAAAACCCTAATAATTGGTGTTAATAAATCGTTATTATAAAAATTTGCAATAACAGGTGCAAGGAAGAAAATTCCTAAATATAAAACACCGCAAAGCACAACATTAAAATAAAAAACCGTGGAGAAATCCAAATCATCAGCATCTTGCTTTTGAATTAGTGCACTTCCAAAACCACTATCAATAAACACTTGCAAAATGGTTATAAAAATTGTAACTAAAGCAACTGTTCCATAAACTTCAGGCAGCAAAATACGGGCTAGCACTATCGATACTATAAATTGCACAATTTGTGCTCCGTATCGTTCTGCTAGCCGCCATGCTAAATTTGAAAAAACTTTTGTTTTATAACTTTTTACCACGTCTTTTTATTTTCCTTAATATTTCATAAACAAATAGAGGAATTGAAGCTCTTATTATTTCCTTTAACTTTGTTATTCCTTTAATATTTTTTCTATACCATATATAATCAGGTTCTTTTTTTAATTTCTTAAATAATTTCTTTTTTTCTTTATAGTCGGTTACTCTCTCAATTGCATAATTATACGCCCCAATAATTTGAGTTCCATATAAATAATGAATTTCATAATCATATTTTAAATTGGTATGCGCGTTATAGTCGTTTAAATAATCTTTGATTTCCATAATGCGACTTATAATATATTCCGCATCCTTACATCCAAACACCTCATTTGTTACACCAGTTGGATTAAATGCATTATAAACAGACGTTGTTTCAGGCAATACAGCCATTTCTCCATATAGATAATAAGTTGTTTGCTTAACTAAATCACCAAAAGAATATTTACGACCAAAATCAACGGCTTTCGCACATTCTTTTTTGGCAAAATGAGTTGAAGTATGCACAATCCCAGGATTTATCGCCTCGAGAGGAGTTAGAAAATGAATATCTTTCCAATTGTTATAGGTCCTATCTTTATCGATATTTCTCATATCGTGAAAAATGGTGTTAGTAAAACATGCTGAACATTCTGGATGATTTTCAAGGAAATCATATTGGAGTTGCAACTTATTTTCGTTACACCAGTAATCATCACCTTCACAAACTGCAATATATTTGCCTTTGGCAATGGGAAGCATTATATCATCAACAATTAAAATGCCCTTTGAGTATTTGTTTTCAGTTTGAAAAATTGGAACAATTAAATTTGGATATTTTTGCATGTATTCTTCAATTATTGCTTTTGTCCCATCAGTTGAAGCATCATCATGCACAATAATCTCAAATTTGAAATTTGTTTTTTGCATAACAAAACCATTCAAGCATTTTCTAAGAAATTTTTCATGATTATATGCCGTACATAATACACTAACCTTAATCTCTTCCATTTTTATCCTTTATTTATTGTATTGTCTTTCCAACCAATCTTGATATTCGCCTGATTCAACGTGAGCCAACCATTCTTTGTTTTCCACATTCCATTTGATTGTTTCCACAATACCTGTATCAAATGTGTAAACTGGTTTCCAACCGAGTTCTTTTTCCATTTTTGTTGGATCGATTGCATAACGTCTGTCATGACCTGGTCTGTCTGTTACAAATGTAATTAAACTTTCTGGTTTATTTAAAACTTTCAAAATTGTTTTAACAACTTCTAAATTTGTTCTTTCGTTGTGACCACCAACATTATAAACTTCACCATCTTTACCATTTCTAACAATTAAATCAATTGCAGAACAGTGATCTAAAACGTGCAACCAATCTCTAACGTTTTCACCTTTTCCATAAACAGGAAGTTTTTCATTGTTTTGCGCTTTTTTGATAATCAATGGAATCAATTTCTCTGGGAATTGATAAGCACCATAGTTGTTTGAACATCTTGAAATAGTAACCGGCAATTTGAATGTTCTGTGATATGCCATAACAAGTAAATCTGCAGATGCTTTTGAAGCACTGTATGGGCTTGAAGTGTGAATTGGAGTGTCTTCAGTAAAGAATAAATCTGGTCTATCAAGTGGAAGATCACCATAAACTTCATCTGTTGAAACTTGATGATAACGTTTGATGCCATATTTTCTACAAGCGTCCATAAGAGTTTGAACACCAATAATGTTTGATTCTAAGAAAATCTTTGGATTTTCAATTGATCTATCAACATGAGATTCTGCTGCAAAGTTAATAACAACATCAAATTTTTCTTCTTCAAAAAGTTTTTCGATAAGAGCCTTATCACAAATGTTTCCTTTAACAAATTTAAAGTTTGGCTTGTCCAAAATGTCAGCCAAAGTTTCCATATTTCCAGCGTAAGTTAATGCATCTAAACACACATAACTATCTTCTGGGTGTTTTTCTAACATATAGTGACAGAAGTTTCCACCAATAAATCCTGCCCCACCAGTGATTAAAATTTTCATAAATTTCCTCCTATTTTTTTTCAATATATCTATTAAATAAAATTTTAAATTTGAATTTGCTTGGTTTAGTTGTTTTAAAATGTTTTAAAACATATTTTTTATTTTTCCATTTTTTATAGTTGATAAATTTCTCAATTAATTCTTTATCGTCGGAATTTAATTTATCACCATAATATTTAAGCAATAACCTTAATATATGGAAATTTTGTTCATAACCTTTAAACATTCCCAAAAGCCTATCAAAGAACCCCCATGTTATTGCACCACCAGAGGCATTTTTACCATGTTGCCTATAAAGAATATGGCTGGCATCCTTATCAAATATGTAATTAGCATCTTTGCAATAATTTGCAATCAGTCCAATCCAATAATCATGATATAACAAATTTTCAGGATAATGTTGTGTTACCAAATCCTTAAACTCCTTATCGAAAACAGCCGTACATCCAGTAACCATACAAAAACAAAGTTGATCATGCCATTCAAAAGCAAAATCTGGTCCCCTTAGAGTTCTTCCCATAGAATTCAAATTTTCATCAACAACAGTTAAGTCTGATGAATAAAGTGTACATTTGCCTTTTTGGTTTATAGCATTGATTGCGGTTATTAATTTATCTTCCACCCACACATCGTCTTGATCTGCAAAAGCGTAATAATCATAATCACTTTTATTTTTAAAAGTAAATAATCCATCAATGAAGTTATAAGTATAGTTTTTATTTTTTTCATTTATATTTAAATGAATATTTTTGTTGTTTTTTTCATAATCCCTGGCTATTTCAACTGTTCTATCTTTGGAACAATCATCAAAAATATAAATATCAACTTCCACATCTTTTTGCGACAAAATGCTATCAAGTTGTTCTTTTAAGAATTTTTCACCATTATATGTGGACATAATAACTGCAACTTTAAATTTTTTCATACTCATTACCTCTTTTTAAGTTTTAGCAAAACTTTCAAAACAAAAGTTAGTTTATAATGAATCAAAAAGGCTTTCATCTTTGATGCAAATCCATTGCAAAGTGTTTTATGCGCTTTATAATTTTCTTTTGTGTTCCACGTTTTTACGATGTCTATATTATCATCTGAATTTGATTTGAGTTTGTTTGCAACACACATATAGTAAGCATAAAATTTTTCCGCATTTATCAAGTTGGTATGTTCTGTTTTTTCTAAAACAGGTGTAAGACTTTCAACAAACCTTGTTGACTTTCCTTGAAGATCATTAATTTTTCCATGACTTAAAGACGATTGCCTGATATAATAATTATACAAACACTCTTCAACAAGTCCGATCTTTAAACTTTTATTTAAAAACAACTCAACTAAAAATCTAACATCTTCCATATAATTTAAATTTTCTTGAAATTTTAAATTACCAATAGATTTTTTGCGATATAATATTCTAACAGTGTAACAATTTACATTATTTTCAGTTGAATAAACATTATTTTCAAACCTTAAATTTTCATGACGTAATAAATATTTAATATCTTTACTTTCACAAAATTGTGGTAAACTCTTTTCAACAACATTATATGACGCTTCATCATAAGCCAATTTATAACCGGCAAACACAATATCATAATCAAGCTCTTTCTGTTTTTGAATCATTTTTTCATACATTGTTTCATCAATCCAATCATCTGAGTCAATAAAAGCAATGAAATCACCATTTGCAACAGCAATACCATCGTTTCTCGCGCTAGAAACACCAGCGTTTTGCTTATGTATAACTTTAACTCTATTATCTTTACTTGCCCAATCATCACACAGTTGTGGAGAAGAATCTCTGCTTCCATCATCTATCAAAATTATTTCCAAATTTTTATGAGTTTGATTTATTAAACTTTCCACACACCTATCTAGATATTTTTCCATGTTATAAACAGGGACTATCACACTAATTAAATCTTTCAAAAAAGCCTCCTAATAATTATTCAACAACAATTTAATTTTAAACACAAGCGAAAAATTGCTTTTAATTTTAAAAAACAAATACAATTTATTTTTTAATTTGTTTATTTTGCTTATCTTTTTAAACACAATCAAATCATCTTCCAATATGTGATTTTTATATAATTCATAAAATTGTTTCATTAAATTAAATGAACTTTTTTGAAATGTCTTCTTTTTTAATTTCTTTAAAACTTTCTTATTACTACCAATTAAATTTGTGTTGTGTTGTCTATATAAAATTTTATCTGGATTTTCATCATAAACAAAATTTGTGTCCTTGCAATAATTTGCAATTGCAGCAAGCCAATGATCATGAAGATAAATATCTTGAGGATAATGCTTTGTTGCAAAATCTTTAAATTTATTGTCCATAACAATCGTACAACCTGTAACAATATTTTTGCACAGCACATCATAATGGTTGTTTTTGTAGTTTTTGGGCAGCATGTTGTTGTTTGCATAAATTAAATTTTCATCAACAACTTTTAAATTTGAACAATACAGTGTGCAACCATCTGTTTGTTTTATTTTATCAATAGCCACTTCAAGTTTATTTTGCAACCAGTAATCATCTTGGTCGGCAAAAGCATAATATTCATAATCTTGATTATCTTTAAAACTAAATAACCCATCTAGAAAATTATAAGTAAAATTTTTGTTTTTCTCATTAATTTTTAAATAAATATTTTTGTGCTTTTGTTGAAAACTCTCAATAATATTTACTGTTTGATCAGTAGAACAATCGTCAAAAACAAATAAATCCAAATCCACATTCGTTTGGGCTAAAACACTATTAAGCTGTTCTTTTAAATATTTTTCGCCATTATAAGTAGACATGATAACGGCAATTTTAGGTTTGTTATTCATTTGTTATATCCTTATTTTTATAAGCTCATTTTTTATATATCTATTTAATGCGTCCCGCCAGTTTGGAAGACGATTAAATCCAGCACAGTCTAAAGATTTTTTAGACAACCTAGAATTTAAAGGACGTTTTGCTTTAGACACTCCATATTCTGCCGTTGTTACTGGATTAACTTTCATATCAATTCCTGCAACTTCAAATATGGCTTTGGCAAATTCATACCAGGAACAAACTCCTTCATTTGTTGCATGATACACACCATATTTCTCCGTTTCAATCATATCACACAACAACTTTGATAAATCATATGTATACGTTGGTGAACCAATTTGATCGCACACAACATTTAATTCGGTTTTTGTTTCTGCAATCTTCAACATTGTTTTAACAAAATTATTTCCATTAACACCAAACACCCAAGAAATTCTAACAATAAAGTGTTTTTTACATTTTTGCGCTTCAATTTCGCCTTGGTATTTGGTTTTTCCATAAACAGAAAGCGGCGTTTTTTTGTCATTAACTTCAAAGAAGTTTTCACCTTCTCCGTTAAACACATAATCCGTTGAAATATAAACAAACTTTGCTCCAACTTTTTGCGTAGCTTCTGCAATATATTTCGTTCCCAAAACGTTTACATTGTAACAAACTTCTTCCATGTCTTCTGCCTTATCCACAGCCGTCCACGCTGCATTGTGCATAACCACATCAGGCTTATAATCCAAAATAAACTTTTCCACAGCTTGATTGTCGGTTATATCCAACTCTTCTCGATCAATTCCTAGAACATCAATATAGCCACGTTCTTTTAATTCCCTACAGATGTCATATCCTAATTGTCCAGCAACTCCTGTCACTAATATCTTCATTTTTTCTCCTAGTATGTAAAATCGCAATCACTATCTTTAAACAGTGGAGCGTTTTTATCTTTTTCTGAAAGAATTGGATTTTCAATTCCCCAATCAACACCGAATTCAGGATCGTTAAATTTTACTGATCTATCATTTGGTTTTGAGTAATAATCATCAACCTTATATTGAACTTCAACATCATCAGTTAAAGTTACAAAACCATGCAAAAACCCTTTTGGAATGAAAAGTTGTTTTTTGTTTTCTGCAGTAAGCAAAATTTTAATCCATTTTTTATAGGTTGGTGAACCTTTTCTTATGTCCACAATAACATCATAAATTTCGCCACGAGTACAGCGTATTAACTTTGTTTGACAATGGGGATTCGTTTGGCAATGAAGCCCGCGTAGAATCCCCTTTTGAGAAGAATATGATTGATTGTCTTGAACAAACTCAATTCCCGTCACATCTTGCAATTTGGTTTTTGAATATGTCTCCATAAACCAACCACGACTATCACCAAAAACATCCGGAGTGATTATGTATGCGTCCTTAAGTTCTGTTGTCTCAACTTTCATTAAACAAGCTCCCTTTCAATAATTCCTTGGTTTGCAACTTTAAACAAATGTTGACCATATTGATTTTTCTTCATCATTTCGGCACGTTTTAATAATTGTTCTTTGCTTATCCAGCCATTATTGTAAGCAATTTCTTCCGGACAGCTAATTTTAAGACCTTGGTGTTCTTCAACCATTTTAACAAAGTCGGTTGCTTCGGCTAAAGATTCATGTGTCCCTGTGTCCAACCAAGTCATTCCACGACTGAATGTTACAACGTCGAGTTTGTTTTGTTCTAAATAAATTCTGTTAAGATCTGTAATTTCCAACTCACCTCTTTTTGAAGGCTTTAAACTTTTTGCATTCTTAACAACACTATTATCGTAAAAATATAAACCTGTTACCGCATAATTTGACTTTGGTTGTTCTGGTTTTTCTTCAATTGATATTGCTTTTTTGTTTTCATCAAATTCAACAACACCAAATCTTTCCGGATCTGGAACATGGTAACCGAAAACTGTTGCAATACCTTTCTTTGCATTGTCCATCGCACGTCTTAAACCACGTTTTAAACCTGAACCATAGAAGATGTTATCTCCCAAAATCATACAAGCACAATCATCACCAATGAAATCTTCACCAATCATAAATGCTTGAGCAAGACCGTCTGGAGATGGTTGAACTTTATAAGTTAAGTCCACACCAAATTCACTTCCGTCGCCCAAAAGTTGAGCAAATCTTGGAGTGTCCTCTGGGGTTGAGATGATTAAGATTTCTCTAACTCCAGCCATCATCAAAACTGATAATGGATAATAAATCATTGGTTTGTCGTAAATTGGTAACAATTGTTTACTAGTTACCATAGTAAGTGGATATAAACGTGTTCCACTACCACCTGCCAAAATAATACCTTTCATAATCATTTCTCCTTTTTTTGAGTTTTACATATTATAGCATCTTTTTTATTTTCTAGCAAGCATATAAGCAGTATCATTACTATTTCTGCAAGTATTGAAATTCTAAAGAAAAAATTAACAAAGAATAAAAATATAATATTGTGCAAGAACACCATATAAAGCATCTTAAACAACCCTTTTTCAATTCGATGATATATAAATACTGCCAAAAAACCAATCAACAAACAGAATAATGAAACACCAATAAATCCAAAATCGAGATATAACGATGGCGCAAATGTGCTAACACTAAAATATGGTGAAATCAAATATGAAAATTCATCAATTGTCGGGAAAAGACCTTTTAAACTACTTGGAACAACTTCAAACAAAGAAGAAAGTCCGTAAGTTGTGAATCCATTTGTTATACCAACCAAATTATTTAAATTGGACAAAGAAAAACAAATATATGAATAGATCCATAAAAAACTAGACGGAACCCATTGGAATTGATCCTTAATTTGGGCAACCTTCATAAATTCCCCTTCACCAGTACGAATATTTCCAATTATTGCGAACCCGGCAATACCAACAATCAATAAAACAACAAGAAAAACAATATGCTTTTTGGTTAATTTTTTTGTATCAAGTAAAAACAGGATAACCCCCTGAATTGCTATTGAAATAAGTAACTGTCTTGAAATTATCAAAATAGGCAAAAGCAAGTAAAAGTATTTATAATAATTTTTAGGTTTAAAAATACAATATGATCCCATCAACGTTATAATTGCGCATAATGCGCCATGGATAATTGGTATTCCGAACTCAACATAGGTCTGGTTTGTATTTGCCAATTTCCACAAAAGAGGGAACCCATTTTCAACTATAACTTCAATCAAAAATATAGCCAACACAATCAAAAACATTACAAATTCTACACTTTTAGAAATTTCGAATTTAAATTCTTTTTTTGATTGCACAACATCTCTTTTAGGCTTTTTCCTAAAATAATAAATGAAAACTGGAATATTGTACGCAATAACACAACAAAATAACAACAAAAGAGTTTTATTTGTTAAAACTCTTTGAATATAGCTTAATCTAAATGTATAAAGAAAAAGTGTAATGAAAAAAATTCCATTAAACACAATTCCTGGAGATAAAAGTTTTTTATTTTTAGCCACATCGATTATAATCAAAGCTGCGAGCAAAATAAGAATTGTGTAAATCATTTTTCAACCCTCTTTAAACCATGTTTTTTACCATTTCTCATTCCAAACCATCGTGCCGCCATGTCTGGAACAAATCTAAACAATGCCTTAACATTGAATTCTTTTAGTGCTCGTTTTAAAACATATTTTGCCAAGCCCCCACCTGTTTTGGTCGTCCCATAACAATCCAAATAAGAATTTTCTGCCATAAATATTCCAGTTAGGTAGTATCTATCGTACAATTCTTTTAGTTTAAATTTATGAGAATGAATAACAACTGAATCTGCACAATATTTGATTTTGTGCCCATTAGAAATCAACTTAAAAGCTATATACATATCCTCATTGATAACCAAATTTTTATGATCATACCCATTCAGCGACCTAAAAACTTCAGTTTTTATTGCAGAAGATGCATCTGAAAAAAAGAACGCTTTCATTCCTAATTCTTCCAAATCATCTTTCGAGCGAATGTATGATTGGTCTGGGTAATTTTTCTCTCTTATATATTTTTCAATTCCTTCATATTTAGTGAGTTGTCTTGAAAAACTTGCAGAACATTCACCCTCTCTTATTGGTTTAACCAAATTTTCAAGCCAGTCTTCTCTTTCAATAACGATATCTTGAGAGATAAACACAATTATGTCAGACTCGCTTTTCATTGCCATAAATTCTCTTGTTAAACTATGAGAAAATTCTTCCTTTTTTATCTTATGGTAATTTAACTTTTCATCAATTAAAATTTGTTCGGTGTTATCTTTCGATTCTGTTAAAACATATGAAACAACGACTTCATCATTTGTTTTTTGGTTAAGTATTGATTGATTTAATTTTAATATATAATTTTCCGCATTGTAAAGAGGACATATAATTTCTATTTTCATAGCATCTCCATATTTTAAATACACTAAAATTATATCATAAATAAGCAAATTTGGCAACTAAAAACATTGTCTATTAAAATGTTATAAATGTATAATTATTAATATAATTAATTTAAATTGCTTGCAAAAAAAATAATAAATGATATAATTATGTAATGACTTTAAATTCAAAAATTAAAAATAAATTTAACAGACTCATCAATAATAAAACATTTATGACTTGTGCATTGTTGACTGTCGTATATTTAATCAGTGGCTATTGGAAATGGTTGGAAATCGGCGTTACGGCAATTGCGCTTATCTTTTTTATTTTGCAACCAGTTCAAAAATCTTTTTGTGTTTATATGTATCTTCATAGTTTCACACTTAGCAATATCGGTTACGAATCTTGCTTAATTGGAACCACAATATGTTTTTCTTTAGTTTTATTAATAAAGTATATCATTGGTGTAAAACATAAAACTTATCCAATTTATAAACAACTCATAATTATAATGTCATCATTTATTCTTGTGAGTGTTTTAATCAGCTTACCAAATAAGTTTTATGCCGGCGCATGGATGTATTTAACATATTTCCCATTGTTTTATCTTTTCTTTGCAATGCGTAAAGATTTCGAAATCAATCAAGCGATAAAATATATGATGTCTGGCGTTTTTATAACATGTGGATTATCATTAATATTTCATTTTGTTCCAAAATTTCAATACAACACAACTAAATATGGGAACCGTTTTGTAGCGTTTTCAAATCATCCCAATTCACTCTACATTAGAGCCTTGTTTGGATTAACATATTACATGTATTGCTTACTAAATAACAAATTGCCTTTGTGGAAATTTATTTTAATTTATCTTTTCTCAGCTGTAATAATTTTATTAACTCTTTCTAAAATGGGCATAGCGATGTTGTGTTTGATGACATTCATTACTGTTATAATATACTTAAAACAAGATTTTAAAAAACGAATTAAATATGTTGGAATTTTCGCAACCATCTTATTGATTATCGCATTAATATGCCACAAACAAATTTCATCTATTTTTCAAAGAATCTTTCTTGGAGATGCGTTTTTTAAAAACAACAAATTAAACTCTTTAACAACCGGACGCAATGATATCTGGTCTGATTATTTTAAACAATGCATAAAAACACCTTTCACATTATTATTTGGAAATGGATTGCTAACGCAAGAAGTTTTTATTTACGCTCAATACGAAATTAGATCTCCACACAGTTTATATCTTTTCTTGTTATATAGATTTGGAATTGTTGGAATTTTAGTTCTAGCATATATTGTTTATTTATTCCTAAAACTATTAAATAAAGAAAAACCAAGCTTAATTTCATATATACCATTAATAATGTTTTTGTTGGTTAGTCTGGTTTCAAACACCATGAAAAGTTATAATTTTACATATATAATTTTATCAGCTCAAATTCTTTTTGAAAATTGCAAACCAAGGTTTTCAATTAAAGAAGAACCAAGTTCAGAACAAGTATCAACAAAAAACGAGGAATAAAAATTCCTTGTTTTTTTTACTAAAAAATTTATTAATACATATATTAATAATATGAAATCGGCAATCAAACTTTCATTAATTGATGATTATATCACAATCAGTTTAATAGACAATTTTTACAATAATAATTTTTCATGCAATCTAATTCCAATTATTGAAAAGCAAAAATCTTTATGCTTGTCACTAAAAAAAATATATGATAAAATTTTCACACTCTTAAATTTAAAAGATATTTCTTTTTCAATTTTAGAAGAACAGTTGTCGAAAAACAACCATCTATATTTTCAACAAGCGAATGAAACGTTTGAAAATTTAGAAAAAACCTTATCTAAAAATGAGATGCTGTTAAGCAATATTAACACTAATCTAGGAAAAAAATTGCTGAAACTAAAAATTAACCCTTTACCTCTTTTAACTAGTTTAAATATGTAATTAAATAAAAAAGGTTGAAAAATTATTTTTTTTGTGCTATATTCTTCATCAAGAGGTGGCACTTATGAAAACAGAAAAGAAAAAAGTTAGAATTTACGAAAAATTTTTTAAACGTTTTATTGATTTTATGGTTGCTTTAATAGCATTAATAGTTTTATCTCCAATTTTATTAATAGTAACTTTAATACAATTAATGACGGTTGGTCATCCTGTGATTTTTGCACAGTATAGACCGGGAAAAAATGGAAAAGTGTTTAAACTTTATAAGTTTAGAAGCATGTCAAACAAAAAAGATAAAAATGGAAAACTTTTACCAGACACTGACAGAATAACCAAATTTGGAAAATTTTTAAGAAAAACAGGTATTGACGAATTACCACAACTTTTCAATATACTTAAAGGTGACATGAGTTTAATTGGTCCAAGACCAAGACTCGTTAAAGACATGATCTTCTACGATAAAAATCAATTTGAAGCTTATAGCGTTCGTCCTGGAATAACATGTTTATCTCAAATAAATGGCGGAAGAAGTGAAGCATCTTGGGATAGCATTTTTGAAAAAGACTTAGAATATTCTCAAAATATTACATTCTGGGGCGATGTGAAAATTTTATTCAAAACCTTCTTTGCTGTTTTTAAAAAAGAAGGTCAAGGGTCGCTAGCAGGACAAAGTAAACGTGAGTATTACTACCCCGATCAATTATTGAAAACAGGTGAAATCACAAAAGATCAATACAACAGAGGTATTGACGCTGCAAATAAAATAATCAATGAAAAAGGTACTGTAACATTCCAAGAACATTTACACAAAAAGAAAAAAAGCAACGATGCATAGTTGCTTTTTTATTTGTCTTTTGGTGTTAAAATTTTACCATTGAATATGATATCATTTGTTGAAAAAATTGATGTATATTTTGCTTTCATTCTATCAATAATTCCAAACTTTTTGAAAGAATAGTGCTCACTTTCATTAAGAATTATATGATCGTATAAATTAATACCATTAATTAAGCACATATTCAAAAAACTTTGAGTTGTTGCAACATCTTCTTCGCTTGGCGAAACACTTCCATTTGGATGGGTGTGAAATAAAACAACACTATCAACACCAGCATCGTTAATTGAATTTATTATTTTTTTCAAATCAAATGTAACTTCTGTTTCATCTCTACCTTTGCAAAGATAAGTTTTAACAACTCTATTTGTTTTGCTTAAACATGCCACAACCATAAATTCATAATTTTTAATTCTATATGAATCTCTGAAGAACCCAACCGCTTGGTCTGTGCTATTTAAAACATATGTGCTCGCTTCAAGTTTGCTTTTATTGTAAATTTCCATAAACTGTGACAATACATTTAAAAACAGCGCGCTTTCAGGTCCAACACCATCAACTTTCATTAAATCATGATAGTCGGCATCAATAACATTTGCAAAAGAATTGAAATTATCAATTAAATCATGAGCGATAATATTGGTGTCCTTCCTTGGAATTGTATATGTTAACAACAATTCTAAAATCTCATGATATTCAAGACACTCCAAACCAAATTTGTTAACTTTGGCTTTCAGTCTGTTTCTATGATTTTTGTGTATATTATCTTTTTTATCAGACATAATTTCCTCTTTTGTTTTTGCTAGATTAACATATTAACTTATTTTTGACAAGACAAAATTGTGATTTTTTTAAGTTGTTTTAAATTTAGTTGATAAAAAAAATAAAACAATATATAATTTATTTATCTTAAACTTAAAACATTACAATTATTGTAGTTATAATATTTTATTAATAATTCCACAAATTAAATAGAGAGGTTTCATGAAAAAATTAAAGAAAATATTATTAATAATCAGTTTAATTCCGTGCGTTTTTTTGCTAAATGCGTGTTCAATTTTCAAACAAGATCAAGTTTTTGTAACTAACATAGTTAAAACCGAAGTTGTTGGTGATACAGCAACTTACACTATACATTACTCAGACGGCTCAACCTCTTTGTTTAGTGTAAAAAATGGCTCAGACGGAGAAGATGGTAACGACTTAACAATTGAAAGCATAAAAAACTATTGCGAAGAAAATTCTATAGATTTTGATACATTTATTGAAAAATACTTAACCGTTATAAAAACAGAATCCGTAGTGGAAGATGCAACAAATATTGCAATACAATCCGCTGTTACTGTGTGGTGTGAATTCCCAACAATGTCAGCATATTTTGAAAAAAGCACATCTCTTGCTTGTGGTGCTGGTGTGATATATAAAATGGATGATGAATATAGTTATATCCTGACTAATTATCACGTTGTTTATTCCCCAGAAACCAAAACAACAAATCATATTGCAAGTCGCATAAATATTTTCCAATATGGCGGCGAAGAAGCCGTATATGACACAGGTGAGACAAATAATGGTTATCCAACTTACACATACGGACATGGTGCTGTTGAAGTAGAATTTATTGGTGGAACTTTGAATTATGATCTTGCCGTTTTAAGGGTTCAAACCGCCAAATTATTAGAAAACAATGAATATGCCAAAGCCGCATCAGTTGCAACCGAATATAATATAGGTGAGTCTGCAATTGCAATAGGAAATCCAGAATGTGAAGGTTTTAGTGTGACAAGCGGAATTATTTCCGTTGTGAGTGAAACAATTGAAATGACCGGAGCTGACAATGTGACCAACTGCAAATTTAGAGTTATGAGAATTGACACAGCTGTTAACAGCGGCAACTCTGGAGGTGGACTCTTCAATATGGATGGTGAATTAATGGGTATTGTTAATGCAAAAGCTGTTTCAAGTGACATTGATAACATTGCCTACTCTCTTCCAATTGATAACGTAACAAAAGTTGCAGACAACTTAATTTATTATTATGAATTAAACAGAACACCCTCTCAAGTGAAAAAACTTGTTTTAGACATTCAATATTCTGCAAGCAATAGTCATGCTGTTTATAATCCAACCACAAATCGAACAATAATTGTTGATGACTTTAAGGTCGAATCAGTCACAGTAAATGGTGTTGGATATTATATTGGACTTGAAATAGGAGACATTGTTAAATCTGTTTCAATCAATGGAAATGTTCATAACATCACCCGCGCTTATCAACTTGCAGATTTAATGTTAACTATTCGAACAGGGGACAAAATCGTATTTAACGTTAATCGTGGCGGAAATATCGTTGATTTAGGAATTACCAACACTTTAGGTGTTCTTCCAACACAATTGCAAATTGTTGAATAAAATTAAAATGAAAAATATTAGGTTATCCTAATATTTTTTTATCATTATATTTTTACAAGATATTCAGCCTTAACTTTGAATATTGTCATGTTTTTTTATTTTTCGCAAGAATATTTTAAATTTCCCCCTTGACTATTTGCATTTTTATGTTATTCTCAAAATATGAAAAGAGAATTAAACAAAAATCTAATAAATATACGAAATTTTTTCAACCTTATTCGCACTGATTATCCCACCGAAGAAGAAGTTTATAATTTTTTAGTTGAATGCAAAACTTTTATTTTTAAAGGATATGGCATAAATGAAAACGATTATAATATAACAATTCATTTCACAAAATCAAAAGAACTCGATTTTGATGAAGCTAAAATGTGCGCCGATGAAAAAGATCCAACAAAATTTGGAATAACATTAAATTCCAACAAACTCTCAAATAAATATAGTTTATTAGAATCTTCAAATAAAACAAAAGAAACCCTTAGCAAAAAAGAACTTCTTGAAGTAAGACAGGCGTCAATTTTAACCCTAACCATATCATTCTTTCATGAACTTGGTCATGTTTTCCAATACATTTTAGAGCCAAAAACCATGGAAATTGAAGACGAAAATAATACCGCTTTGGTTGACGCCTTTGAACAAGTTTGCTTCTTGATGCCAAGTTCCAGAAAAACCAGATTAATAATTAAATCATTAGGAAAACATATCAACGCATTAGCTTACATGAGCAGTTCGGAAAGAAATGCTGACAAAAAAGCTCACATGTATTTTGCCTCAATATTAACAGAACTTATCAGAGTTGAAGAAGATGATGAAATGTTAGATTTCTTATGCTCAATTTATAATTATATCAATAAAGCAAAAAAACATAATCATAAAATTTATAGAGAGTATTCAAAAGAAAATCGTGAAGCAATTGAAAAACTTCACGATCTGGATTTTGAAAACGAATTGGAAAAATTATCTAGTTCTTTGGAAAACTCACAAAGATAAAACCCCAGCGCATGCTTTAGTGTATGCTCGAGTTAATCCACCCGCACCCAACTTTATTCCACCAAAATATCTAACCACTGCAACAAGCACATTGGTTAGATTTTTTTTCTTAATAACATTTAATATTGGATATCCGGCAGTTCCCCCTGGCTCTCCATCGTCGCTACACTTTTCACTTATAATATCCTTATTAAAAACATACGCATAACAAACATGTCTTGCTTTTTTATGTTCTTTTTTCAATTGCTCCAAAAAAGGCTTCACAACATCTAGTGAATTTAATTCTAATTTGTATGCAATAAAACGGGATTTATTTATTTCTAATTCAAATGTTATAATATTATTCATTAAATTCATATTAACAAATTTTAAATATTTTGCCAAGAAAAAGTGAGCATCAGCCCACTTCAACTTTTAAATTAAATTTTTAATAATATCCATTTTGTCAACGCAATAACCAACTGCCAATGCCCCAGGACCTGTATGACATGCAATGAATAGTGGCAATGGATCATGTGTAAAGAAAGGATAATCAGAGAAAGCTGCGCGAACTTCTGTTTCAAAATCTTTTGCCTCTTGCGCATTTTTATCTTGGAAACTATGAGCCATTCCAATATAAACTCTTCCTTGTTTTGCTTCTTCAGGAAAACGTTCTTCAATTTCTTTTCTTGTTGCTGCAATCATTTTTGTTTTTGCTTGTTTCATTGACATAACTTTAGCATATGCATCAAGTTTTCCACCATGAATTTGAAGAATTGGTTTAATGTTTAAAAGTGTTCCAATCGCTGCAGCAGCTGGAGTTACACGCCCACCCTTTTTTAAATATTTAAGTGTGTCAACCGCAATATATACTCCGGTGTCGTTCTTGGTTTGCTCTAAGTATTCCTTAATTTCTTTTCCACCCTTGCCTTGATTAATCATTTCGTAAGCTTGAAACATAGCCATTTTGTTTAAGAATGCAACGCGTTGATTATTTACAACAAAAACTCTACCTTCAAATTCTTCTTCATGGCTTGCTTTTGTTGCGGTATTGCAAGATTCACTAAGTCCGCTGGAAAGCAAGATATAAACAATTTCATCATAAGTTTTCAAAACTTCACGCCAAACTTCTTTCACATGCTCACAACTAGGTTGACACGTGCTAACATTTGTATTTTTATCTTTTAAGAAGTTATAAAATTCATCGTAACTCATATTTTCATTTTCGTAATACTCTTCACCATTAATAATAAAAGAAATTGGAACCATTTTTTCAACTTGAATTTTTTCCATTTCTTCCAAAGTTAAACTGCCAGAATTATCAACAACTAAAGCAACTTTTTTTGCCATACTTTTTTACTCCTTTATTTATCATAATTTTGATAACATCTTTCTCTTTTGTGTGTGATATTATTTAAAATCCTCAACACCTGTTCATTTTTAATTATACTATAAACACATACAATTTGCAATCTTCTTATCATTAAATTTGAATTTTTTTATGTTTTTTTTTAAAACATTGAACATTATTTGACTTTTGTGTTCATAATTTATAATATTACACTATGCAAAAACAAGAATATAAAAATGCAAAACTAAGCAAAAAGAAAGTTGCATCAGCTTATTTAAAGTTGCTCATCGAAAATCCTGCCAACTTAAACGTCACTGAAATTGTTAAAAATGCTGGGATTAATAGAGGAACATTCTATTTACATTTTGAGAACATTAAAGCAGTTGATGAATACATTGAAAATGAACTTGCAAACAACTTCAAACAACTTGAGGAAGAGTTTCGAGAAATCCAAGTGGATTTAACACCTGAAATCATTTTAAACAAATTAAATGAAATTCTTTTAAAAGACCTTGAATTCTACAAGTTGATTATTAATGCGGGAAGTTTGGGTTTAATGGAAAGAATTAAAAATATCATTTTTGTTGCCATATCTAATAATTTTATGGTTATGAGATACGTAACGAATTATGAACGTTTTAAAGTTGTTATCCAATATATTGTTGGCGGTGGAATTGATGCTTATATTAATTGGTTAAACGGAAAAATCAGTTGCACTCTAGACGAACTTTGCAACTATTTAACGACACTAATTAAAAATGGTCTAAAAGGTGTGATTAATTATGGAAATTAAAATCTTTGATTATGGAATGAATGGAGAAGGCGTTGGAAAACTTGATGGTAAAATTGTTTTAGTTGAAAACACACTTAACGGCGAAACTGTTGATGTTGACATTCTTAACGATAACGGTAATTATGCAACAGCAAAATCAACTAATATTATTAAAAAAAGCAAAAGCAGAACCAAACCAGAATGTCCGTATTTTGACCAGTGTGGCGGTTGTCAATTGCAACACATGAATTATTCCGAACAACTTAAACTAAAAACAAATCACATAAGAAAAACAATTAAAAAAATAACAGGGTTAGACATCAACATAAAAGACACTGTACCTTGCTCTACCCCTTTTCATTATCGCAATAAGATGAGCTTTTCAATTCAGAGTTTTAATTGTGGATTTTTAAAAGAAAAAAGTAATGAAATTGTTGATATTGATTATTGCCCTCTTGCTGATAATAGCATAAATTCTGTGTTTAAAGTGTTTAAAACTTATATTCAAAATAACCCTTGCAAACATATTAGAAACTTGGTTGTGCGCTCAATTCAAAATCAAATTTTAGTTGGCATTGTGACAAAAAAACATATTGATTTAACAAATTTGTTATCCGCATTATCCACAGAGTTTGAAAACGTTGGTCTATATGAAATTGTTAATACCAGAAAAGATAGTGTTGTGCTAAGCGGAAAAGTTAATCACATTGGTGGAATTAAAGAAATCAAAATATTGCATAAAGATTCGACAATTAATTTGAATTATTCTGTCGATTTATTGGGTTTTCATCAAACTAACCTACAAATCCAAGAAAAATTATATGAGAGTGTGCTAAATTATATATGTTCTGACTCTATCGTTATAAATGGTTTTAGTGGCCAAGGATTATTAACTGCAATTTTGGCTCAAAAAGCAAAAAAAGTGATTGGAATTGAAATTAATAAGAGTTCTCATAAAAGTGCCGAAAAATTAAAACAAAAAAATAAAATATCAAATATATTTAATATTTGTGGCGACTTTTTTAAATGCTTTAAACAAGAAATGAAACAGGTAAACACAATCATTCTTGATCCGGCAAAACGCGGCTGCGGAAAAAATGTCATGAACGAGATAAATGGCATTGATAATATAATATATATATCTTGTAATCCTATTGCATTATCCAAAGATTTAAATGTTATTAAAGACAACTATATTATTGAGGAAATCGTGCCTTTCGACATGTTCCCAAACACAATAAATCTTGAAACACTTGTAAAATTAAAAAGAAAAAATTATTAAATTAAAATAATTATTAAAATCTATTTAAAATAATTATTAAAAAGGAGAAAATTATGATACTTTCAACAGATTCAACAGCAAATTTACCAAAAGAATATTATCAAAAACTAAATATTAAAATGATTCCAATGCAAATCATTTTAAATGGTGAAACTTATAATGATTTAAGCGAAAATCTTCCAATAAAGGAATATTATCAACAAATGCGTGAGGGAGCAACTCCAACCACTGCGCAAATAAATGAATATTCAGCTAGAGAATATTTTGAGCACTTGCTAGAAAGCAAAGAAGATATTTTACATATTGCATTTTCTTCTGCCCTTTCTGGAACTTGCGCAACCTTGAAAAGAGTTGCAGATGAACTAAATGAAAATCACTCAAATAAAATTGTGATTATCGATTCTCTTAATGCTTCATGCGGAGAAGGAATTTTAGTTTTAAAAGCACATGATTTGATCAACGAAGGAAAAAGCATTGAAGAAATCAAAACAACAATTGAAAAGTTAATACCTTACACTTGCAGTTACTTCACAGTTGAACAATTAAAATATTTAGTTAGAGGTGGGCGTGTTGGCAAATTTTCTGGAATTGTTGGAAAACTTCTAAACATAAAACCCGTTTTAAGAGTTGATGAAAGCGGAAAATTAGTTAGTTATAAAAAAGTGATTTCACGAAAAAAATCTCTTTCTGAAATTGTGAACATTGTAACAAGCAAAATTGCAGATAAAAATTATATCATGATTTCTCATGCTGAATGTTTTGATGAAGCAAATGAAGTTGCAAACAACTTAAAAACAACTTTAGGTGTTGAGCCTATTATTACCGATTTAACTCAAGTTATTGGTTGCCACACCGGTCCAGGACTAATTGCAGTTTTCTTCTTTGGAAACGAAAAATAGATTATTAAAAAGAACAGCAAGAGCTGTTTTTTTATTTACTTTAAAACGTTTATTCCTTTTTTAGCAGGTGAAACTGACGATTATCTGCAAAAAAAGTTCTACTCCTTTTTTAGCAGGTGAAACTGGCGTTTCTCAAAATCAATTAAACCATCTTCTTTCATTCGTGTTAGTTCAGTTGACATTGCACTTCTATCGATCGACAAGTAGTTGGCAAGTTCTGTTTTGTTATATGGCAATTCAAAATAATTTGAACCTTTCTTTCTTGCCATTGTGGTGAAATAAGACATAAGTTTATCACGAATTGTTTTTTTAGATAAATGTGTTATTTTATCCAACAATTTCATATTGCTTCTTGCAACCATTTGCATAAGGTGCTTCACAACAATATCGTGCCTGCGACACCTATTAGCACATGGCGTTATAACCCTATGCTTATTCATAAACATAACCAAAGTTTTTTCTCTTGCAATTAAACTATCTTTATATGTTTCTTCACCCGCATAAGCACTCTCCAAACCATAAACATGCCCTGATTTTAATCGCATCAAAATTGAAATATCACCCAAGTTGTCGACATTTTGAACAAGGGCGCTCCCTTTCAAAATCAATACAATGTCATCCATTGGATCACCTTGATTTATAATGTTAGAATTTTTTGCAAATGTTTTAAATCTTGTCTTAAAACAAAACATCATTGCCTGGCACTCAAACTCGGTTGCCGAACTAAAAATTTTGGTATTTTTCAACTCATTATAGTATTCCATAAATTTTTCTCACTTTCTATATATTTGTTTAAATCTGTTGTAAAAACAACACTTTTTATGCTTTTATTATAGTATAATGGTAGCATAAAGTCAAATAAATGCCAAAAATCGTTAAATTTTGCATAAAGCACAACATGTTGACATGGCTAATATTTGACCACACAACAAGAGCAAATAAATTTGAAAATATGCTCAAATTTCATTAATTTCAATTCAATTTAAGGGGAGTATTAAACATGAAATGTATTAAAAGAAATGGTCAAGAAGTTGAATTCAACAGCGACAAAATTCGCAAAGCTGTGACTAATGCAAACAACAATATGGACGAATTTTCAAAAAAGCTAAGTGATGCTCAAATTGAAAAAATCACAGCCGAAGTAACAAAAAAATGTGAAAGCATGGGGCGCGCTGTAGGAGTTGAAGAAATTCAAGATATGGTTGAATTTGCAATCATGGGAGAAGGCAAATTTGATGTTGCAAAACACTATATAACTTATCGTTACACTCGCCAATTAGCAAGACAAAAAAACACAACCGACGATAAAGTTTTCTCACTAATTGATTGTCAAAATGAAGAAATTAAACAAGAAAACAGCAACAAAAATCCTACCATAAACAGTGTTCAACGTGACTATATGGCTGGAGAAATGAGCAAAGACTTAACAAAAAGATTTTTGCTCCCTGAAGATATTTGGCAAGCGCATGAAGAAGGTTTAATCCACTTCCACGATGCCGATTATTTTGCTCAAAGAATGCACAACTGCGATTTAGTAAACTTAGAAGATATGCTCCAAAACGGAACTGTAATTTCTGGAACAAGAATCGACAAACCACATTCATTCTCAACAGCATGTAACATCGCCACTCAAATTGTTGCTCAAGTTGCATCAAGTCAGTATGGCGGACAAAGTATAAGCCTTGCTCACCTTGCTCCATTTGTTGAGGTAAGCAGACAAAAAATCCGTAAAGACGTAATCGAAGAGCTAACCGAGGCAGGCGCTGATGTTGATGATGAAATCGTTCACAAAATAACAGAAAAACGTGTTCGCCAAGAAATTAATCGTGGAGTTCAAACAATTCAATATCAAGTTATAACTCTCATGACAACCAATGGACAAGCTCCATTTGTTACAGAATTTATGTATTTAGGCGAAGCAAAGAACGAACGTGAACGTGAAGATTTGGCCATGATCATTGAAGAAACACTCGAACAACGCTATAAGGGTGTTAAAAATGAAAAAGGTGTGTTTATCACTCCGGCTTTCCCAAAAATTATCTACGTTTTGGAAGAAAGCAACATTCGTCCTGAAAATAAATACTACTATTTAACTGAACTTGCAGCCAAATGTACTGCAAAACGTCTTGTTCCTGACTATATCAGCGAAAAGAAAATGTTAGAACTTAAAATCGACCCAAACGGCGAAGGTCACTGCTATACTTGTATGGGTTGCCGTAGTTTCTTAACTCCATGGGTTGACGAAAATAATAAACCTAAATATTACGGAAGATTCAACCAGGGTGTTGTAACCGTAAACTTAATTGATATCGCCCTATCAAGTCATGGTGACATGAAAAAATTCTGGCAAATCTTTGATGAACGTATGGAGCTTTGCCATAGAGCACTTCAAAAACGTCACGAAAGATTAACAGGGACACTCTCTGATGCGTCACCAATTTTATGGCAACACGGCGCATTAACAAGATTAAAACCAGGTGAAACAATTGATAGATACTTGCATGGTGGATATTCAACAATTTCATTGGGTTATGCTGGACTTTGGGAAACAGTTTATTACTTAAATGGTAAAAAACTTACTGAACCAGAGGGAAAAACTCTTGGCTTAGAAATAATGAAAAAATTAAATGAATATACTGCAAAATGGAAAGCAGCTGAAGATATTCACTACTC